>JAQXXT010000011.1 GCA_029226205.1 Prevotellaceae bacterium | reverse complement strand
TACCCGTCGTACCGATGGAGATACGATCCTTGTCCAGGCAGATGCGCGTCATGATGGCGCACTTGCCTTCCTTGTTCAAATAGTTCCCACGGATGTAGAAAACCGTCTTAAATGCTCTTCTCATAGCTTTTAATTGTTTTTGAATTGCGACCATTGATAGTTTGGCGATTTTCTGCTTTCCTTATCAGGTAGGGGTTATGTACCCGAAGATGGAAGTTAGAAGTTGCTCTACCGAAAACTAAACGGCTGCAAAGTTACACATAAATGATTGATAAACAGAGCGAACCATCGGGTCTTTATCGGGTCTGTGGAGGGTCTTTAACGGGTCTGTGGTACAATTTTCGCTCGTGAAAATTTTCTGTACCGTATATGTACCGTATTTTGACCTTCTGCTGACCTGATATAGGGTCTTTAGGGGGTCTGAAAAGGTGGGAAATATGGACTTTTGGACAAAGAAAGATGCCGTAACTCCTTGGAATTACGGCACTTAGCTATTTTGTACGACTCTTAACATTCTTAAACATTAGAGCCCAAGCGGAGAGAGAGGGATTCGAACCCCCGGTACCTCTCGGTACGACGGTTTTCAAGACCGTTGTAATCGACCACTCTACCATCTCTCCATTTCCATGAATCAAAACATAACGTAAGGCTGTTTTTGAATGGGCTTTTGGTCGAAAAGCGAGTGCAAAGGTAGTGTTTTTTTTTGAAATGAACAAATTTTTCTGTGGTTTTTTAGTGGGGAATGTTGAAGATTGAGGGGATGTGGGTAGGGTGAAATGTTTTAAGGGGTGTTAGTATTGTGGTAATGATGTTTGGAGTGACTGTTTTGTGCTTGTCTGAGATTGGCGTAAAATTCAGGCACTAGGATTCCGGGCGGAAATTTTGAAATATTGGGTTATATTTGTATCTTGTTGATATTAAGTTTGTTGCGAGTGGATAAGAGGACTGTGACGATGGAAGATGTGCTGGGATAAGGGTTGTTATACGCACACAGGCCGAAATATGGGCGAATTTTGGATGTTGTTTTTGGGAAAGAAACATGATAGATAGGAAATTATCTACGTGAGATATTTTTGTAAACAATATAGATAGATAATTTTGTTAGTGGAATAGAGAATTGGAGGCGTGATTTTGGAAGGTGAGGATGGCATTCGGGGAGGTTGGCTTGCTAGAATGGAGAGGGATAAGTAGTGGTTTTAGTGGCAGAAAAGAGGAAGGGTAGGATGGTACTGGGCTTCCTTGCGCTTGCAAAGCGCAAGCACCCGACGGCAGGCCCTGATCTGCGGCGGCACTTCGTGCGCCGAATAGAGGTGGATGAATGAAGCGGCGGCACTTCGTGCACCGACATGTTCCTATGTTTGGGCGGAGTGTGATAAATACGGCCTTAATATTTTAGCCGACACGGAAGAGGATCAGAGACTCGGCGGGAGTGTCGATTGTGGAAGGGATATAGGGTGCGAGAGAGGCTTGTTCCTTACGCAGGTTGGCCTTGACGATGTGGATGAGTGTCTGCCAGAGATTCTTGGGCAAGGATACTATGCTCATGATCTGGGAAGAGAGGCTCTTGTGGGTAGCAACGCTATTGACGTTGGCAACTCTATCGACGTTGGCAACCTTATTGTTGTTGGAGATTATGTTGTTATTGGACACCTTTTTGTTGTTGAATGTATTCATATGCTTATTGTATTATTTCTGTTTGCAAAGTTACGGAATCTAATGGAGGAATGAAATCGCCAGAGCGTGGTATTTTGATTCGCATGAAATAGGGATAAAAAATACCAAAGGTATGTGATAGTTGAGGAAAAAGTTGTAAATTTGCAGATAAAATACAGATTATTTATGGAAATAGAACCAATAGCCATATTTCATTCGCCATTCGGAAGTAAGTTTGGTATTCCGAAGCAAGCGGGAATCGTGAAGCAGTTGCGCGGGGAGATAGTCTTGGAGTCGGCGTATCGCAATGCCGATGCACTGCGTGGCATTGAAGGATTTGATTATCTCTGGCTTTTGTGGGGATTTTCAGCCAACAAGCATGGTACGACGTCCTTAATGGTTCGTCCACCACGTTTGGGAGGAAATACGCGTGTGGGAGTTTTTGCTTCCCGTAGTCCTTTTCGCCCAAACAGGCTTGGGCTGTCATCCGTGAAGATAGAGCGGATAGAGTGGGAGAGCGCTCGTGGGCCGGTTATCCATGTCTTGGGCGCAGACCTTATGGACGGAACACCCATTTATGATATTAAGCCTTATGTCACTTATGCAGACTGTCATGTGGGTGCACGTTCGGGGTTTGTTGATGAGCATCAGTGGCAGAAGTTGGAGGTAGAGATACCGGAGGAGATACGTCGGCAGCTTGTCAGGAAAGGCTGGGACGAAGGGATGCTGTCGTCGTTGGAGGCGGTGCTGGCGGAGGATCCTCGGCCACAGTATCAGCATGACGCGGAAAAAGTCTACGGTATGCCGTTTGGGGGAGTCGATGTGAAGTTTTGCGTGGAAAGGGGAAGGCTGCGCGTGACGGGGATCGACGAGGATTAAGCCCTTCCTTGCGCTTGCAAAGCGCAAGCACACAACGGCAGGCCAAGAAACAAGCCCCGACGGCGGGCCAAGAGAGAGGCGCACAACGGCAGGCCACGAAACAAGCCCCGACGGCGGGCGCAGTCAAAAGAGAGCGGTTGGCGCTACAGAGAGAGGATGAACTCATCCCACTCTTTCGGGGCGCCTTTCTTGCCGAAGGCTTTCTCGAAGAGGCGGCGGCGCGTGGCGGTGATGCTCTCGCGGCTATGGGCGGTGAATGTGGCGATGATGCTTGGCTGAATACCTATTTTGATAAGGAGGCTCACGTGGTATTTGCATCATCCGGGACATTCCCGTACGGCAGGCGCTCAGGCAAAGTCCGACTTGGTCAAGAGTCTTGAGTCCCGCCAGTACCGTTCCGCGTCGCTCACGACTTCCGGTGTCGGTTCCGCTTATTATGCTTTCATAGATGCTTTCGGTGATGATCCCGGAGGTTATGGCTTCTATAAGCTTACGCCGGGAAAGAACAGTTATAGTCTGGCCTATTCCGTCTCTGATGATATCAATGGCGGTGGTGCCGTTTATTACGACACGTTCCACGGTACATCATGGGACTACAGTCTCACGGGAACCTATCACGAGTATACCCTTCCCGACTGGACGCCTACGGCCAATGACGGCAAGAAAGTATACAACGCCGCTTTCTGGGGTATGAGCAGTGCTTATGATCCCGTGAGCGGAAAGGTCTATGTCTGCAGTATGGACCCCGATACTTATGAATATATCCTCGCTACGATTGACTATTCCGACCTGACGAGCTATAAGAAAATCCATACACTCAACGGCGTCTTCGCTGCCATGGCTTTCGACAAGAACGGTCAGTTGTGGGCAATGTCAACGGGAAAGCTCTATAAGCTCGACAAGACGACGGGTAAGGAGACGCTCGTTGGTGACATGGGTATTTCTACGAGTAACAACTGGGCCAGTGCCGCCTTTGACTACAAGACCGGCAAACTCTATTTCCTGGCCAGTGACAACGGCGGAGTCTCTCACATGTATGAGGTCAACACTACAACAGGTGCTGCCACTGCCGTTTCCAATTATTCTGATAATCCCATCTTCCCGTTCTTCTACATCAAGGCGGCGCCTGATGATGCCGCGCCTGCCGATCTTCTGGATTTGAAGTATAACTTTGCCGGACCATCTCTCACGGGTCAGGTGACGTTTACCGTACCTACCGTTACCTATAATGGTGACAAGCTCAGCGGTACCGTAACCTATACCATCAAGGATAACGGAAAAGAGCTGAAGAGTGGCAGTGCTGAGGCTGGTGCCAAGGTTACTGAGAATATTGAAACGACAGAAGGCGAGCATGTCTTCACTTGTGTCCTTACGTCCAATGGCAAGGAGAGCAATGACAACCAGCAGAAGGTATGGGTTGGCAATGATCAGCCTGCTGCCGTCGCTGAGCCTGCCTTGACGATTGCAAAAGATGGCACTGTGACGCTGCAGTGGTCTGCCGTCACCGAGGGAGCCCACAAGGGATATATCGGTACCGTTACTTATACGGTAGAGGATCAGGACGGCAATGTTGTCGCCAAGGATCTCTCTGGTACCTCATGGACGGGTAAGCTCGACGCTACGAAACCTTATACCGCACATTATTATATTGTCATCCCTCAGAATGGCGATAAGCAAGGCGAAGGAACGCAGTCGAATGTGGTCAATTTCGGTCAACCGCTGACTGCTCCTTACGCTTCCGACTTCTCTACGATGAAGGGCGCTCTCCCTTATGAGATCGTTGATAATGACAATGACGGTGTGACGTGGGGCTATGACGGTGTCAACCAGAGTCTCGACTATATCTCTGAGAATACGAACTGGAATACAGCCGCTAACGACTGGATTGTCACGCCGCCGTTCCAGTTGAAAGCCGACCGCCAGTATGTCTTCTCTTATTCAGCAAAGTGCTATAGCGAGAGTGACCGTGAACCGCTGTTGACAGCTATTGGTACGGATGATGAAGCTGATGTCAGCAATTATTCCGTTGTCGGCACTGCTGCCGGTGACACAATTCATACGATTGTATTCAAACCAGTTAGTAAGACCGTTACTGTCGCCAAGGATGGTGTCTATCGTTTCGCCATCAAGGCAATGGAGAATACCGGTCTTGCCGTATATGTGAAGGATATCAAACTCTCCGAGGGCAGTCTGCTTGCAGCTCCGGATTCTGTTACGGCACTGAAGGTTGTCCCTGGGGCGGTACGGCTCAGCAGCAGTATGCCGTTGCCCAACTCATGCGTGACCTGGGCGTCGCCGTTGACATGAATTATGGTGAGTCGGCCAGTGGTACGAATCACGGCTCCGCCGCTACCGGCTTGCAGAACTATTTCGGACTGAAGGACGCGAAGAAACTCGACCGAAAGGCTTGTACCGAACCGGCGTGGATGGATATCATTTATCAGCAGTTGAACAATAACCTGCCCATTGTCTATGGTGGCCTCGACGCTACGGCCGGAGGACACAGCTTTGTCTTCGACGGTTATGACAAGGAGGGTCGTGTACATGTCAACTGGGGCTGGTATGGTGAGGACAATGGTTATTTCTATGTCGCCGACCTGAATCCCTATCATGGTGGCAATGCTTTCGCCTTCAACTCTGCCCAGGATATGATTATCAATATCAATCCCGATGTGGCTACCGATCATCTCAATGCTAATGTCAGTCTCTCGGAGGCTGGTACACTGTATTCCCGGATTGACGCGACAAAGAAATTTGACTACGATACCTTGAAAGTAACCGGTCCGGTCAACGGAACAGATATCCGCCTTATTCGGGAGATGGCTGGTCGTGATGCGCAGAATGGTCTTACGGAGGGCCGTCTCCATGTCCTTGATCTGAAAGATGCCCGTATCGTCAGTGGCGGTGATGCTTATCTTACGGAGGACGGCAAGGAATACCGTACGGCTGATGATGCCTTGACGGATAAGATCTTCTATGGTTGCTCTTTCCTGACAGTAACGCTCCCGGAGGGAATCAAGACGGTAGGCGATGGCGTTCTGGCTTTCTGTAATGGTCTTGACTCGGTTTCCCTCTCTGATGCCGATGCGGAGAATTTCAAAGTTGTTGATGGTACTATATATAATAAGGTGGGAGATGAGGTGATTAGTGTGTTGCCGAACAAGACCGGTAACCTCTATTTCACGAAAGGGATCACGAAGATCCATCCCTATGCCCTTGCCGGTTGTAATCATATCTCATCCCGCTTACCTTCTCGATGGCCGTACCGCGGGAAAACAATCCCATGGTATCGTTATTGAGAATCGGAAGAAAGTTATGCGATGAGAAGGAAGTATTAAAATGGGAAACGCGGACCTGTGAAGATCCGCGTTTTTTTGCTTCTTTGCGCTTGCAAAGCGCAAGCACTTGACGGCACGCCTCAATAGGAAAAATAGAGGCCAATGGAAAGCCCCTCCCTTTTCGGGGAGGGGTTGGGGTGAGGCTTTATCCTATTACGATTGTTCTGAAATAATCTTTCAGGAATCCCTTATATCTGTCCTGACTGTCGGCGCAGAGGATGATGACACGGCGGCCGTCGGGCAGACGAGGACCTTCACACATCCCTTCGTAGTTGGCGAGGTTCATCTCCAACAGATTCATGTGTGTACGCCAGCCGGCGATGAACTGCTTTCCCTGAAATCCCGGGAAGATACGGAATACCTTGTTCATTACCCATGAGCCGATCTTCGCCTTTGCCACGAAGAACTCCCGTTCGAGAGCCAGCAGACTGCCGTCGCCGAGACTCAGCAGTTCGGAGACACCATGAGCATAATCTCCGCTGATATCTTTCGGATCGGCAAGGGGAGCATCAAGCAGATAAGTATACTCATGTGTCATTGTGAGGTCATCGTCGAGTTGCAGCAGACGGAGCATGAGGCCGTTGTCGCCTTTCAGTGGTCCTTCATTGATGGTGAAGAGACTCTTGCGGAAAGGATCATAGCACAGGCTCTCGATCTGCAGGTTGTGGACGCCACGGTCGTGATACATCGCTATCTGTGTCCGTCGGATGAGGCTATCGGTGGCCTGGTCATATTCCCCAATAAAAGAACCTTCCTCGTCACCAATGTAGATATGTTTGTTTACCGGGTTATAAGCTACGGCTTCCTCATCCTCGTTTGTTCCTGACAGTCGCGTATAACCGCAATTGCGAATATTCGTGATCTTCCCCTTCCTATTGATATCGATGTTGAAGACGTAATAGCCTTTCTCGTTGTTGTCCATCTTGTCTGACACTACTGCGTAATAGTTGCCGAAGAGATGCGTGATGCCACTGTAGTTGCCTTTAGGAATATTATCATCAAAGTTTACCTGCGGCATTACCTTTACGCGCGACGAGATATCGTCGGGCACACGCTGGCCCCAATCGAGGGTACCTTCTTTCAGATAGCCTTTTGCTTCGGCGACAGGGATGGAGAGCGTCTGGGAAGGCTGTTCGATGGTGGACAGAGAGTCTTCCCCAACAGAGTGTCCGTTACGGCCTCCGTGGGTGTCGGGCGTTGTGTTGACGGTTACCGCCAACAGCAAGGGGATGCAGCAAAGCCATCTGTTCATCATCATTGATCTTAGTTTTTGAATCGATTTAATCCCGAAAATGTATAAAAAAAAGGCGGCCACTTACGTGAACCGCCAAAATGAAAGGAGGAGTGGTACCTCTTGGAGTTGAACCAAGGACACATGGATTTTCAGTCCATTGCTCTACCACCTGAGCTAAGGCACCGTGTTGTTTTGTTTTGCGAGTGCAAAGGTACAAACAATTCTGAAACTGACAAAATATTTTGAAGAAAAAGTTTTGTGTTTAACTTTTGTTAAGAACTTTGGGCTTTTTCCTTATGCAGGGGCCGACCCTTGTGGCGGCCCGTCGGCGGTTACGCCGAATCAGGAGCATTTGCCTTCTAGAATGCCGTTCCGGCATCGGGCCGCCACAAGGGACGGCCCCTGCAGAGGATCTTCTAGGCCTGCTGCATCTGCCAGCCCTGAGCGGGGAGATCGAATTCCTGGTCATCGCGCGTAATGAGTTTGATGCCGAGATCTTCCTTCGTGATATAGCCGATGCGCTTGATTCCTTCGATACTATCGAGCTTGGCATGATCACCGATGGGGACCGTGAATACGAGCTCGTAGTCTTCACCACCATTGAGTGCGGCAGTCGTGACATTCATGTTCAGTTCCTCAGCCATGACGGCAGTCTGGTAGTCGATGGGAAGGTTCTTCTCATAGATGCGAGCGCCGCAGTGACTCTGCTGACAGATATGATGGATCTCCGAACTCAGTCCGTCGCTGATATCCATCATGGCAGTAGGACGTATACCGGCGGCAGCGAGTTTGTCACGGATATCGCCGCGGGCCATTGGCTGCAGTTGACGCTGGATGAGGTATTCCTTTCCACTGAAGTCGGGCTGGAAGTCGGCCACCTGCTGACGCCGTGCTTCCAGGGTGGCGATCTTCTTGTCGTCATGCTTCTCGTGGGCTTCCTTGAGCTCTTTGTTGAAGTCGTTGATCTGTTGATAGTATACTGTCTTCTCCCGTTCGAGAAGTTGCAGACCCATATAAGCGGCACCGAGATCGCCACTGACACAGATCAGGTCGGTCTCGTTGGCACCGCTGCGGTAGACGATATCTTCCTTGGCAGCCTCACCGATACAGGTGATGGAGATGGCCAGGCCCGTATAGGAAGATGACGTGTCACCACCGACGATATCAACATGGAACTTGTCGCAGGCGGCACGCAGCCCTTTATAGAACTCGTCGATGTCTTCTACCTTGAAGCGCTTACCCATGGCGATGTTGACGATCATCTGCTGCGGTATGCCGTTCATGGCGACGATGTCGCTGATGTTGACCATAGCACTCTTATAGCCCAGGTGAAGCATGTCTATATAAGTAAGGTCAAAGTGAATACCCTCCATGAGCATGTCACTTGTCACGAGCACTTCCTTGTCTGGATAGTGGAGGACGGCACAGTCATCGCCGACACCTTTGACGGTGCTGGCGTTCTGTGGCTTGATATCTTTCGTGAGCCGGTCGATGAGGCCGAACTCACCCAGTTCTTTGATTTCCATTAAAAACTCCTCTTGATCAGTTCACGCATTATCTCTGTCATCTTCGGCTGTGCGGCATTGGCAGCCTTCTGTACCTCCTCATGGCTGACTTTCACGGGGACGTCGAAGCCGCCAAGGTCTGTGATGACACTGATACCAAAGACACGGATACCACAGTGGCGGGCAACGATGACTTCGGGAACGGTACTCATACCTACGGCATCACCACCGAGAAGATGATACATCCGGTATTCTGCCGGCGTTTCGAACGTCGGGCCCTGTACACCAACATAGACGCCATGGACGAGACGGATACCCTTCTCCTTGGCCACCTCGTCGGCGAGGTCACGGAGCTTTTTATCGTAGGCCTCGTGCATATCGGGGAATCGGGGACCCGTAGGGAAGTTCTTGCCGTGGAGCGGATGCTCAGGGAAGAAGTTGATATGGTCATCGATCACCATCAGGTCACCGATCTTGAAGTTCGGGTTCATACCGCCGGAGGCATTGCTGACGAAGAGGGTATTGATACCAAGCTCATACATCACGCGCTCAGGGAATGTCACCTCTTTCATCGAGTAGCCCTCGTAGTAATGGAAGCGCCCGTCCATAGCCATGATGTCATAGCCGCCGAGCTTGCCGAAGATCAGTTTTCCGGCATGTCCCTCTACGGTAGATACGGGGAAGTTGGGGATATCCTTGTAAGCGAACTCGTAAGCGTCAGTTATTTCGGAAGCTAATTGTCCCAGTCCTGTGCCCAGAATGATGGCTGTCTTTGGACTTGTGGTCATCCTTGCCTTTAACCAGGATGCTGTTTCTTGAATTTTTTCGTACATAGCTTAGTATTTTAGAGTTGAAATTTTCTTCTTCATCCAACATGAACTTAATTTTTATCGGCAGGGCGTAGATCGCCTTGCGGACCTCGTCGCTGAGGCCGTTACAGAACACAAGTCTGGCGGCATCCTTTTCTGTCGTAACGATCAGGCGCGGCTCAGGCATGGCGGCGAAAGTCTCGTTGATGGCAGCGATATCCTTGTCTTTGAAGTCGTGATGATCACTGAACTGCAGCTGACGAAGGCGCTCATCATGGGTGCCGATGTTCATCAGCTGTCGCAAATCCTGTACCATCTGTTGTGTGGAGGCGATACCGGTGACGAGGAGAATATTCTTTCCTGACAGACTGTCCAAAGGAAGAGTCGCCTTGGGATCACCGAAGACGGGCTGCAGGGGACAGTAGTCGAGTGTGGTGAAGAACAGTTCCTGATAGGGGAAGAGATCCATGGCTTTCGTGAGCACACGGAACTCCATCGGCTTGAGGTCTTTCGGACATTTTGTCACGATGACGATATCCGCACGGCTCTTTCCCTCCTGTGGCTCACGCAGCCTTCCTGCCGGCAGCAGCTTATCGTAGATGATAAGTCTGTGGTAGTCGACGAGAAGGATATTGATGCCGGGCTTGACATAACGGTGCTGGTAGGCATCGTCGAGAAGGATGACGTCGACGTCTTTCGTTCCTTCATCATACTGCAGCCGGTCGATACCCTCGGTACGTTTCTTGTCAACGGCGACATAGATATCGGGGAATTTGCGGTGCATCTGATAGGGCTCGTCACCGATATCACACATCGGCGTATCTTTGTCGGCAAGGACATAGCCTTTGCTCTTCCGTTTGTATCCCCGAGAGAGGACACCTACTTTGACATGGTCTTTAAGAAGTCGGATGAGATATTCCACATGGGGAGTCTTGCCGGCACCGCCCACCGTGATGTTTCCCACGGAGATGACGGGGATGCCGAAAGCCCTTATCTTCAATAGTCCGACATCGAAGAGCCAGTTGCGGAAGCGCACGCCGACCCCGTAGAGCCAGCTCAGGGGGAGCAGGCTCTCATTGATCTTGATGAAATCACCTTCTGTTCGCATTCGCTTTTAGTTCACTTTAAAGATAAACGGCAGACGGGCCTGAATGCCCTTCATCTGCTGAGCTTCCATGAGAATCTTCACGGGAGCGTAATAATCGCCAAGGATATTCCGGGCCTGTTCGTCGAGGTAGTTGCCGGCACTCTGGTCCTGCGAAGCCATCAGCTGTTCGAAGATCGAGAGGTCGCCGGGATAGAACTCCTCGTGATAGCTGTCGCTCTTGGCGAGTTGCGCTGCCTTCTTGACGGCATCATCGAGGCCGCCGAGCTGGTCGACGAGTCTAAGCTTGATAGCGTCGGAGGCGAGATAGACATGTCCTTGTGCGATTTCTTCCACGCGTGCCATGGACAGTTTGCGGCCTTCAGCCACGCGGCTCTTGAAGAGCCAGTAGCCATGGTCGATATCGGCCTGCATGAGTTTGGCCTGTTCGGGTGTGAACGTGCCGTCGCCGAGGAAGTCGGAGTTACGGTTTGTCTTGACACTGTCGAAATGGATGCCGAGCTTTCCTTGAATCAGTCCGGAGGCGTCGGGGAAGAGGCCGAAGATACCGATAGAGCCCGTGATTGTTGTCGGGTCGGCGACGATCCAGTTAGCTGCTGTGCTGAGATAGTATGCGCCGGAGGCGGCAGCGCCACTCATGGAGATGACGACGGGTTTCTTCTTCTTCAGTTGCATGACCTGATGCCAGATCTGTTCGGAAGCGTAAGCGTCGCCACCGCCGGAGTTGACACGGAGCACGACGGCTTTGACATCGTCATCGTCGGCAAGATCCTGAAGATCCTGGCAAACCTGATCCTGGGCGATGCTGTGTCCGCCGTTCATGTTGACGGGAACGCGACTGCCGACGATATCGCCCCACATATTATATACGGCGATCTCGTCACCACTCTTGTCGTCGTCAGTGGCAGCCATCGTAGAGACAGACACCTGATGAATCGTGGCGTCGGCATCGATGCCGAGCTGTTTCTTGATGATACCTTTGATACTGTCGTTATAGATGAGGCCGTCGACAAACTTGTATTTCTTCAGGTTCTCCGTAGGCTCGAGGGTGATGAGGCGGTCGGCATAGCTGTTGAGGCTGTCGACGGAGATGCCGCGGCTCTTGCTGACGGCCGCCGTGATCGTGTTCCACATGCCATGGATGTAGCGCTCAGCCTGTTCGCGGGCGGGCGCACTCATGCTGTTCTCCGTGAAGTTCTCCACGGCACTCTTGTATTTACCACATTTGAAGGCAATGAATTTGATGCCAGCCTTGGCGAGGGCGTCCTTGAGATAGTAGGGCTTTCCGCCGAGACCGCCCCAGAGAATGGAGCCGCTGGGGTTGATATAGATCTTGTCGGCGGCAGAAGCGAGGTAGTAAGCGCCCTGGCCGTAGGATTCACCGTAGGCGATGACCCATTTGCCGGCTTTCTTGAAGTCGAGGATAGCTTTCCGCAGTTCCTCGAGCTGTGCCACATCGGCATGGAAATCATTACTCTCGATATAGATACCACGGATCTTATCATTGTTGCGTGCTTTCTTGATGGCTTCGAGCGTCTCGGTGAATCCCGGTGTACTCTCGATGTCACCGTTGATATAGTCTCTCACGGACGGCTGCGTGGTTCCTTCCTCCATCTCGCCGTTGAGCTGCAACACAAGGACGGAGTTGTTGCTGATCGCTGGTTTATCACTGCTCGATACCAGGGCACCGATGAAGGTGAAGAGGCCGAAGAGACCGGCGATGATACTGAGGATAAGTATTCCGACGATTGTCGCGCCGACATTTTTCCAGAAGTCTTTCATATCGTTCCTTATATTAGTTAGGGTATATTATGTTTATGCCACAAAATTACGGAAAAAATTTCGTTTGACCAATAATTTTTTGTAATTTTGTGGCATTCAACATTTATTTACTACTTATGAACAAGAAACTCTCCATCCTTGTAACGATACTGATGACTGTCGGTCTGCTCACGGCGATGACGACGAACGGAAAGACGCCGCGCCAGTTTGTCATGGATTTGAATACGCCCGGTGACAGTGCCCTTCTCGTCTTTCTTCCTGAACATCCCACGGGGCGTGCCGTCCTCGATCTTCCCGGTGGCGGCTACGAACACCTGGCCATGAAACATGAAGGTACCGACTGGGCGCCGTTCTTCAACGACCGTGGCATCGCGTTGATAGTATTGAAATACCGCATGCCCGATGGGGACCGCTGGCTTCCTGTCGCTGACGGTGAGAAGGCGCTGCGTGTCATTCGGGACCATGCCGCCCGCTGGCGTGTCAATCCCAATGACATTGGCATCATGGGCTCCAGCGCCGGTGGTCATCTTGCTACGACACTCTCCACACATGGCCCTGCTGCCACACGTCCGGCCTTCACCATTCTTTTTTATCCTGTTGTGACGATGGGGAAGGGGACGCATGGTGGATCGCGCGATCATTTCCTCGGCGAACAACTTTCGGACACTGCTGTCGTAGCGGAATACAGTAATGAGTGTCAGGTCCGTCCCGGCACGCCGCCTGCCATTATTATTTTGGCCGATGATGACCATGTCGTGCCACCGGTACAGAATGCCGTAGCTTATTATAGCGCTATGCGCCGCTGTGGCAATCGCTGTTCTCTGTTGATTTATCCCAGTGGTGACCATGGCTTTGGCTTCCGGACATCGTGGAAATATCATGACCTGATGCTGCAGGAACTCTCGGCGTGGCTTAACGGAAGTACCTCATGACGACTTTGCTGTGGACGCCGCGGAGCGCTTTCTCAATGTCTTTCGGATCGGTGTGTGGTCCCCAGTTGTAGGGATAGACGATCTTCGGACGGATGACATCCACGGCCTTGCGGAGTTGTTTGAGATTCATCGTATACGGAACATTGCACGGCAGGAAGGCGATGTCGATATTCTTGATATGATACATCTCGGGGATAAACTCCGTATCACCGGCGATGTATACGCGATAACCGTTGAAGTCGATGATATATCCGTTGCCGAGGCCTTTAGGATGGATGGCGCGGTATTTCGGTGTGACATTATAAGCCGGCACGGCATAGACCGTGACATGCTTCTCCAGTTCCGCCTTTTGTCCGTTGCTGATCGGCGTACCACGGTTGTAATAGCGGTTCCAACTCTTGATATCAAGGAGGATATTCGTTTTGGCGCCATCGGTGAGGACGAGGATGGCATGTTTCTCGAAATGATCATTGTGCCAGTGAGTCACGAGGATATAGTCGGCTTTCGGCTTGTCGACATATTCCACGATCGGTTCCACATTACTGGATACGGGGTCGATCTCAAACTCCAGCCCGTCATAGTTCATCTCTATCGACGCGTGCTTGATGGGCGTGATCGTCAGTCGCTTTCCTTTCGGCGTGATATATACGTCGGAGCCTTGCGGTGCCTCATGGCAGGCAGCCAGAAGCAGCAGGGACAGGAAGAGCAGAAAAATATTTCTTTTCATCGTCTTGTCATTTTGAGGCAAAGTTACGGAGAATATCGAAGGAAAACGTATTCAAACTGTTAATTAAGGTTATTAATAAAGATATTCTCTTCCTACTTCAAACATTTTCTATACCTTTGTAAACACAAAAAGGAAACAATCGCATCTCCCTTTCTTCGTGTGGGAGTCATGCTACTCGATTTAAAACAACTATACTTATACAAGAACATGCAGACGCAGAGTGAACGTTCAGCCCGTTTCTTCAAACGAGTGACGAAAATTACTGTAGGATCCATTGTCGCAATCTTCTTCCTCAATGCCCATCCTGTAGACACATGGCAGCTCGACGACGAGTTGACAGGTGTCAGTGACCTTTTACCCACGGATGACGGATTCTCCAAAAATAAGGGCATCGAGGTCAAGACCGTTAAAGTCACTGATGACAGCGAGTCAGATGATCATGACGGTGACGAGGGCGACGGTAAGTTCTTTGGCAGTGGCAGTGATGTCTCTATACAGGGATCTCTCGCCGATGATGGAAAAAATATGCAGTAAAGATGCTGTATCTCGTGGATTTTTCGTACCTTTGCAGCCGAAATATTTCAAGGATCATTATTTTAGGATAAACAATTATTTTGCAAGGAATCCACATGGACGAGAAATCTACCTGTCAATGTAATGACAATGCAACAAAACTTTTAAGACGTAAACTCGACTTGCTTCTCCGTACGGGACAGATCCTTATGGAGAGTAGTGCCGACACCTCCCGCGTACGTCGAAACATGATGCGTACCGCTGCTTTCCTCGGACTTCCCGAGGATAAGCTCCATCTCTATGTCGACTATTACGTGCTGCAGGCTGAAGTGAGTGATGAGACACACTCTTTCTCCAAGATGCAGCGCTGTGACAAGCATGTCATCAACTTCCTCGCCATCCAGGAAATCTCGAAGCTCTCCTGGCGGGCCATCAAGCAAGACTATAGTCTCGACCGTTATGAGTCGGAGCTGGAGAAGATCGCGCATGGTCCCCAGTTCTACAGCAACTGGATGGTAGCCATCTGTGCCGGTTTTGCCTGCGGCGGCTTCTGTATCCAGTTCGGTTGTGACTGGACGGCTTTCTTCTATGCCTCTCTGGCTGCCATCCTCGGCAACCGTCTGCGCATGTATCTCAACAAGCTCGGCTCAAACATCTATTTTAATATTGCCGTCGCCACCTTCGTCTCTACGATCATCGCGTGGCTGACGACCTTCCTCTCCACGCCTGCTGCCGCGCAGGTGTTGCCGGGCTGGCTCGCTACGTTGCTCCATTCCGACACGCCGTACCATCCCTTCATGGCTTGTGCCTTGTATATCGTCCCCGGTGTGCCGTTGATCAACTTCGTCAACGATATGCTCGACAACCATATTGAGACGGGACTCGTCAGGGCCACGAACACATTGTTGATGATTGCCGCCATGTCGTTTGGTATCGCCGTGGCTATCAAGGTGACGGGACAGGACAACTTCGTGAAGGACCTCAGCATGATTCCCCATAACAGTTTCCTGAGTTATGCCATCGCCGCCGCTATCTCCGGTATGGGCTTCGCAACGATCTACGACACGCCGAAGCGCCTCATGCCATGGATCGCCGTCGGTGCCATCATCGCCGTATGTTCGCGTAACTTCGTCAACCTCGGTCCCGCCAATGGCAATATCGGTCTTGGCCAGGGCTTGATGATTGGTTCCCTCGTCGGTTCCGCATTGATCAGTATCATCAATATCAAGATGGTTCATGAGATCCATACGCCGCATCAGGTCATCACGATTCCCGCTGTCATCCCGATGATTCCCGGTGTGCTGATGTACCGTGCCCTCTATGGTATCATCGATATGCAGGGTATCGTCGGTGAGGTGACCTTCGCCACGCATAACGCCATCAACGGATCACTGACGATCCTCGTCATCGCCATCGGTGTCGCCATCCCGAATATCTTCTTCCGCAAATGGATTGCCCCGAACCGCCGCGCCAAGCTCCAGCAACTCATCGAAGATCGTAAGTCCCGTGGTAAGTTTGTTGAACTCGGAGAGTGTGACAATTAAATAGCCCCTATATATATAATAAGGTGGTAGAATACGGTTTCTGTCATCTTGTCAGTGTGCCAATGCGACGTGTCGCATTGGCACACTTTTCGTATTATGGTGGGCGAAAGTGAGGAAAACATAGATTAGTAAAACTTTAAAACATAAGAACTATGACAATTAAACCATTAGCAGACAGAGTGCTGGTACTTCCTGCACCAGCTGAAGAAAAAGTAGGTGGAATCATTATCCCTGATACCGCTAAGGAGAAACCGCAGCGTGGTAAGGTCATCGCTGTTGGTGAGGGCAAGAAAGACGAGCCGATGGTCCTGAAGGCCGGTGATGAGGTTCTCTATGGCAAGTATGCCGGCACGGAGATTGAGAATGGCGGTGAGAAGTATCTCATGATGCGCCAGAGTGATGTTCTCGCTGTCGTAGAAGGCTAAAGGATAGAATAGCTCACAATAAAACACAATAACTCTCAATAGAATAGTCTATAGCAATCTATAGCAATCTATCGCGAGCTATAAACATAAACTTTAAAACGTAAAAACAACAATGGCTAAAGAGATTAAATATGATGTAGATGCCCGCGACCTCATGAAGAGAGGCGTTGATCAGTTGGCTAATGCAGTAAAGGTAACCCTCGGTCCTAAGGGCCGCAATGTCGTCATCGAGAAGAAGTTCGGTGCTCCGCAGATTACGAAGGATGGTGTCACCGTTGCTAAGGAAGTAGAGCTCGAGGATAAGTTCGAGAATACCGGTGCACAGCTCGTCAAGAGTGTTGCCAGCAAGACCGGTGATGATGCCGGTGATGGTACGACAACGGCAACGATCCTGACACAGGCTATCGTCAATGAGGGTCTGAAGAATGTTACCGCCGGTGCTAATCCGATGGATCTGAAGCGTGGTATCGACAAGGCCGTCAACGCTGTCGTCGATCACATCAAGAAGTCCGCTGAGCAGGTTGGTGACAACTACGATAAGATCGAGCAGGTCGCTACCGTAAGTGCCAACAACGATCCTGAGATTGGTAAGCTCATCGCTGACGCCAAGCGTAAGGTTTCCAACAATGGTGTCATCACCATCGAGGAGAGCAAGAGCCGTGATACCCATATCGACGTCGTTGAGGGTATGCAGTTCGACCGTGGCTATCTCTCCGGTTACTTTGTAACAGATGCCGACAAGATGGAGTGCGTGATGGAGAATCCGTACATCCTGATCTATGATAAGAAGATCTCTAACCTGAAGGAGTTCCTCCCGATCCTGCAGCCCGCCGCTGAGAGTGGTCGTCCGTTGCTCGTCATCGCTGAGGATGTAGACTCTGAGGCCCTGACAACACTCGTTGTCAACCGTCTGCGTGGTGGTCTGAAGATCTGCGCTGTGAAGGCTCCGGGCTTTGGCGACCGTCGTAAGGCTATGCTTGAGGATATCGCTGTTCTGACTGGTGGCGTCGTCATCAGTGAGGAGAAGGGTCTGAAACTTGAGCAGGCTACGCTGGAGATGCTGGGTAGCGCTGACAAGGTGACGATTACGAAGGACAACACGACAATCGTCAATGGTCATGGCCAGAAGGAGAATATCGCTGATCGTGTCGCTGCTATCAAGAATGAGATTGCCAACACGAAGAGCTCCTATGACAAGGAGAAACTGCAGGAGCGTCTTGCAAAGCTCTCCGGTGGTGTCGCTGTTCTCTATGTCGGTGCCAACAGTGAGGTAGAGATGAAGGAGAAGAAAGACCGTGTCGATGACGCCCTCCGTGCAACGGATGCCGCTATTGAGGAAGGTATCGTCGTCGGTGGTGGTACGACTTACATCCGTGCTCAGGAAGCCCTGAAGGATATCAAGGGTGAGAATGCTGATGAGCAGACAGGTATCAATATCGTACGCCGTGCCATCGAGGAGCCGCTGCGCCAGATCGTCGCTAACGCCGGTGGTGAGGGCTCCGTCGTTGTCAACAAGGTTCGTGAGGGCAAGGGTGACTTCGGTTACAACGCCCGCAAGGAAGTTTACGAGGATCTCCGCGAGGCTGGTATCTTTGATCCTGCCAAGGTAGAGCGTGTCGCTCTGGAGAATGCCGCTTCCATCGCCGGTATGCTGCTGACGACTGAATGCGTCCTCGTTGACAAACCCAAGCCGGAGCCTGCTGCTCCCGCTGCACCGGGTATGATGTAATGAAATGACATCTATATCTAACAATATAAGGGCAACTGTTTTGGCAGTTGCCTTTTTTTTGTTAAAAAGCAATAGACACCAAAAAAAATCATTGAAAAATTTTGCAGATTGATAGAAATGTCATACCTTTGCAAATGAACAAAGATCAGTGAGCACTTCGGTGCATAACTAGATATTTTTTGATTTGTTTTAGTAGATTAGTTTTTAAGTAGTTTGTTTTGGAAATCGGTTGTCGGGAGACATCCGATTTTTTTATGCCCGTAAAAACACAGAACTCAAAAGTTTTTACTACCTTTGCACTCATGAAACAGAAATTGAACTGGAAAATGGTTTTGCTCTTCCTATTCGTTGCGGGGGGACTGTATTATATCACGTCGAGCTTCCTGATGAGCCTCGGCATCCTTCTGTTGCTCTTTGTCGCCGATTATGCTGTGCAGGATCTGGCACAATGGTGGAAGAATAAGAAATAATGCAATGTTCCGCCGTAGGGTGCGGCCCTTGTGGCCGTCCTAACAGCCAGTAGATCCGCCGTAGGGTGCGGCCCTTGTGGCCGTTCTAACAGCCAGTAGATCCGCCGTAGGGTGCGGCCCTT
>JAQXXT010000010.1 GCA_029226205.1 Prevotellaceae bacterium | reverse complement strand
AACAGCAGTATCTGCCCGATGGCATGCATGAGCATTTCTGGGAGCCCCAGCACAGTCCCGCCGAGGAAGCGCAGACGAAGCGGTGGAAGGCTTTCCAAGGGAAGGAATGATTCCACCGTAGGGTGCGGCCCTTGTGGCCGTCCTAACCGGGATTGACCCACCGTAGGGTGCGGCCCTTGTGGCCGTACTAACCGGGAGAATGTCCATTGAGGCGTTAGGACGGCCACAAGGGCCGCCCCTACGGTGACAGAACGAAAACTAAAACAATAAAAATATTTGAACTATGAAAATCGTAGAACTAGACAGTTATGCCGCCAACCCCGGTGATCTCTCCTGGGATGGCTTGAAAGTATTGGGTGATCTGACCCTTTATGAATATTCCCGGCCCGAAGAAGTCGTCGCGCGGGCCAAGGATGCCGATGCTATCCTTATTAATAAGGTGAATATCACCGATGAAATTTTGGCCCAGTTGCCGAAACTAAAATATATAGGTGTGCTGGCCACGGGTTTCAACGTGGTCGATATTGCCGCTGCCAAGCGCCGTGGCATCGTCGTCACCAATATCCCCGCTTACAGTACGAACAGTGTGGTACAGATGGTGTTCGCCCATCTGCTCAATGTCACGAATCAGGTGGCTCATTATGCCGACGAGAACCGCAAGGGCCGCTGGAGCAAGAACCGTGACTTCTGCTACTGGGATACGCCGCTCGTGGAACTGGCCGGAAAGTCCATCGGTATCGTCGGACTCGGACATATCGGCAGCCGTGTAGCCCAGCTCGCCCATGACTTCGGCATGGATGTCTCCGCCCTGACGAGCAAGAACTCCACCGATCTGCCGGAGTATATCCGTAAGACGACGCTCGAGGGCCTGCTCTCTTCTTGTGACGTCGTCACCCTCCACTGTCCCCTCACGGCCGACAACAAGGGTATGATCAATGCCGAAAGGCTGCAGCTCATGCACCCCTGGGCCATACTGATCAATACGGGTCGTGGACCCCTCGTCGATGAGAAGGCGGTCGCAGATGCCCTTGAGGCCGGTACCCTCGGTGCCTACTGTGCCGACGTGATGGTTGAGGAACCGCCGCGTGCCGACAACCCGCTGCTCCGTCAGCCCCATGCCTATATCACGCCGCATATCGCATGGGCAACGAAGGAGGCCCGTCAGCGTCTCCTCGATATCTGTGTCGCCAATCTGAAAGCCTTCGAGGACGGTAAGCCCGTGAATGTTGTCAACGCATGATGAGTTATCCTGATCCGCATCTCGTCCATACACTGCAACAGGTCATCGAGTTTGTCGGTACCCTCGCCTTTGCCATCTCTGGACTGCGTGCCGCCGCCAACCGCCATTACGACTGGTTCGGTGGTTTCGTATGCGGCTTCGCCGTAGCTATCGGCGGCGGTACGATCCGTGATATGATGCTCGGCGTGACACCGTTCTGGATGACCTCCGCCATCTATATCGAGTGTACGTTCCTGGCGCTGATCCTCGTCGTTGCCGGCAACCGCTTCACAAACCGCCTTGACAACACGTGGCTCGTCTTCGACACTCTCGGCCTGGCCCTCTTCACCATCGCCGGTATCCAGAAGACCATCGCCCTCGGACATCCGTTCTGGGTGGCCGTCGTCATGGGCTGTATCACGGGATCTGCCGGTGGCGTCATCCGGGATGTACTGTTGAACCTCGAACCGCTGATCTTCAAGAAAGAGATCTATGCCATGGCTTGTGTGGCCGGGGGCATCGTCTACTGGCTGCTCTATCACTGGCATGTGAACGTGGCCGTCACGGCCGCCGTGACCTTCGTCGTGGTCTGCCTGATCCGTTTTCTGGCCGTACGTTATCATATCTCTCTGCCGACACTGCATGACGATGAAATGAAGAAATAAAGTGTTGAGGGAGAGACGAAAATGGAAAAATAATGGAAAAACGATTGATATAAATCAAGAAAAATCGTTATTTATTATTAATCGGCTGAAAGGTGTAACTTTTTTAAGCTAAAAAGTTGACTATCTGTAAGAAAAATAGTACCTTTGCAGCAACTACGAAGGATACGTTAGTAAAACAGAAATAAAAGGTTTAGGAAAATTATGGTAGAAAAGAAAGAAACAAGAACTCGTAGAACAACGGGTACACGCAGGGCTGCAGCCCCGAAGAAAGCAGCTGCTAAGGCTGTTGTTGCACTGAACGCAGAGAATGTTGGTTTCAAGGCTGGTGATGTCTATCAGGCACTGGCTGCTTCTGAGAAAGCACTGACAGTAGTTGAGATCGCTAAGGCTGCCAATATCTCCGAGGAAGAGACACTGCTCGGTCTGGGCTGGCTCTTCAAGGAGGGTAAGATCAAGGATGAGGACAACAAGATCGTTCTCGCTTAATAGAACCCCGAAAGAAATTGAGGAAAAGGCCGCTGACCGCTGATCAGCGGCCTTTTTTTGACTATTTAAAACAATGTCCGTTTACGAGCGTGAGATACTCCGTGTCCTTGAAGAGGCGGGGAAGAAAGGGTTGAAGGCCGGGAAGATAGCCCATCATGTCTTCAACGCCTGTAATTCCATGTTTGAGCCTGTAGACTTCAAGGATGTCCATGCCGCCGTCTGTCAGTATCTCTGGCAACAGAGCAAGAAGGCGGGAGGGACCGTCATGCGCACTGATGGCTGGGGCGTCTACCGCCTCAATCCCCATTCCCGTCAGGCCGCACAGCTGCTCCTCGATTTCTCAGAGAAAGAGGAGGATCAACAGCCCAAGAAGGTTGAGGAAGACCACTCGTTGAGCCTTTTTTGATATTTTCTACCTCTTTTCTGTTTTTATATCAATTTTTTTTCTTACTTTTGTGGTCATCAAGAAAATAAAAGAAATATATGGCTCGAAACAATAACCATGTTGTCATTATGGCCGGTGGTGTCGGCAGTCGCTTTTGGCCCATGAGCACCACGGAACATCCGAAGCAGTTTATTGACGTGCTCGGTGTCGGCCGTAGCTTGCTCCAGTTGACCTACGACCGCTTTGAGGGTGTCTGTGATCCCGATCATGTATGGGTAGTGACGAATAAGAAATACAGCGATGAGGTTCATCGGCAGCTCCCGGAGATCCCGGAGAGCAATATCCTCACGGAGCCTTGCCGCCGCAATACGGCACCTTGTATTGCCTATGTCAGTTGGCGTATCAAGGCATTGGATCCGAAGGCGAACATCGTCGTTACTCCTTCCGATCATCTCGTACTCAACAATCCGGAGTTCCGCCGTATCATCCTCTCTTGTCTTCAGTTTACTTCGGAGACAGACTCCATCGTGACCCTTGGCATCAAGCCTACACGTCCGGAGACAGGCTATGGCTATATCCAGGCCGATTTCGGCGCTGCCAGCCCGCGCAACAAGGAGATCTTCCGCGTGGACAGCTTCAAGGAGAAGCCGGACCTGGCTACGGCCACCCGTTATCTGCGTGAGAAGAACTATCTCTGGAACTCCGGTATCTTCATTTGGAGCGTGAGCACCATCGTCAATGCCTTCCGTGTCTACGAGCCGGCCATGGCGAAGATCTTCGAGAGTCTGCTGCCTGTCTATGGTACGCCGGAGGAACAGAAGCAGATTGACCTGCTCTATCCGGAGTGTGACAATATCTCCGTCGACTATGCCATCATGGAGAAGGCCGAGGAGATCTTTGTCTGTCCTTCCGATTTCGGCTGGTCCGACCTCGGCACATGGGGCTCTCTGCTCATGCAGAGTCATAAGGATCTTTATGGCAATGCCCTCATCGGACAGAATATCCAGGTCTATGACACTCGTAACACCATCGTCCATACCACTCAGGAGAAGCAGGTGGTCGTGGAAGGTCTCGACGGTTATATCGTCGCTGAGAAGGATGATGTACTGTTGATCTGTAAACTGTCGGAAGAGCAGCGCATCAAGCAGTTCCGAGGAGAAAAATAAATTTTTGAATCCTAAAACAGAAGGAAAATATATTTATGGAAAGAAAAGTAGCCTTAATAACAGGTATTACCGGACAGGATGGAAGTTATCTGTCTGAGTTTTTGTTGGATAAAGGGTATGAGGTCCATGGCATCATCCGCCGTTCTTCTACCGATTACCGTGAACGCATCGTACATCTGGAGGGAAAGCCGCATTTCCATCTCCATTATGCCGACCTCAGCGACTCAATGTCCATCCTCGGCGTCATCGGACAGGTGCGTCCCACGGAGATCTATAACCTCGCCGCACAGAGTCATGTGCAGGTCAGTTTCGACTCTCCGGAGTATACCGCTGATGTTGATGCCGTCGGCGTGCTGAGAATCCTTGAGGCAGTCCGTCAGCTCGGTCTCACCGATACCTGCCGTATCTACCAGGCTTCCACTTCTGAGCTCTTCGGAAAGGTGGAGGAGGTGCCGCAGAATGAGAATACGCCCTTCCATCCTTTCAGTCCTTATGCCGTAGCCAAGCAGTATGGTTTCTGGATCATCCGCGAGTATCGTGACGCCTATCATATGTTCTGCTGCAATGGTATCCTCTTCAACCATGAGAGTGAGCGCCGTGGCGAGACCTTCGTGACCCGCAAGATCACGCTCGCTGCCGCACGTATCAAACAGGGCAAGCAGGACAAGCTCTATCTCGGCAATCTCAGCAGTCGTCGTGACTGGGGCTATGCCAAAGACTATGTGGAGTGTATGTGGCTCATCCTGCAGCATGACAAGCCCGAGGACTTCGTCATCGCCACGGGTGTACAGCATACCGTCCGTGAGTTTGCCACGCTGGCTTTCCATGATGTCGGCATCGAACTCGAATGGCAGGGTGAGGGCATTAATGAGAAAGGTATTGACAAGGCCACGGGAAAGGTCCTCGTGGAGGTCAGTCCCGATTTCTTCCGTCCCACCGACGTTGTCAACCTCTGGGGTGATCCGACGAAGGCAAAGGCAGAGCTCAAGTGGAATCCTACGAAGACCAGTTTCGAGGAACTCGTCCATCTCATGGTAGAGAGCGACATGCAGAAAGTTGCTGCCGATGATGCTGCCGCCAAGGTCCGTGTCAACCTTGAGGAATATTTGGAAAAAGGTATTGTAAAATAAAAAAATAATCACCCCGCCATGAAATAGGGCGGGGCTTTTTGTTATGGTTTTAGACAAGAACAGTAAGATTTATGTCGCCGGCCACCGTGGACTCGTAGGCTCGGCTATCTGGAACAACCTCGAGAAGAGAGGATATCATAATCTCGTCGGTCGTACGCACCGTGAGCTCGACCTCACGGACCAGGATGCCGTGAAGGCGTTCTTCGATGCCGAACAGCCCGATGCCGTCGTCCTCGCTGCCGCCTTCGTAGGTGGTATCATGGCCAACTCCCTCTATCGTGCTGATTTCATCATGCAGAATATGAAGATGCAGTGCAATGTCATCAGCAACGCTTACTCCCATCACGTGAAGAAGCTCCTCTTCCTCGGATCAACTTGTATCTATCCGAAGAACGCGCCGCAGCCGATGAAGGAGGATGCTCTGCTGACGTCTCCGCTGGAGTATACCAACGAGGAATATGCCATCGCGAAGATTGCCGGACTGAAGATGTGCGAGAGCTATAACCTCCAGTATGGCACGAACTATATCGCTGTCATGCCGACGAACCTCTATGGGCCTAATGATAACTTCCATCTCGAGAACAGTCATGTGCTGCCGGCCATGATGCGTAAGATCTATCTCGCCAAACTCATCCATGACAATGACTGGGATGCCATCCGCGTCGATATGCAGAAACGTCCGATCAATCCGCCGGCAAAACTGCAGGAGGTGATCGGTGACGGTAATGTGGATGGAAAGAGCGACCAGGATCGTATCTTGAAAGCCCTTGCTTTCTATGGCATTGAGAATAATAAGGTGACGCTGTGGGGTGACGGCAGTCCGCTGCGTGAGTTCCTCTGGAGTGAGGATATGGCAGATGCCAGTGTCCATGTGCTGTTGAATGTCGATTTCTCCGATATTATCGGTATCAAGAAATACTCCAGCGTGTTCTATGGCGTGAAGGCAGACGGCGTCGTCGACCGTAACAACTCTGAAGGCCGTGGCGGTGCCATCCCCTCTCTTGGTGAGATCCGCAATTGTCATATCAATGTCGGAACGGGTAAGGAACTGACCATTAAGGCCCTCTCTCAGCTCGTTGTCGATACCGTCGGTTTCACCGGTGAGGTAGCCTGGGATAAGACGAAACCCAACGGCACGCCGCGTAAGCTCATCGATGTTTCGAAGCTCCACAGTCTTGGCTGGCACCACAAGGTAGAGATTGAGGATGGCGTCCGCAAACTCTATGAGTGGTACCAGGGAACGCTGAAAAATTAAATCGTGATTTCCCCCGCAATGGACCGTGCCATCATGGTGCGGATCATGTGTGGATCGGAATAACGGGCTTGAAGGAACATCAACTTTGTAACGGCGGCCTCGACAGTGGAATCATAACCGCTGAGGACGCCGGCTTCTTTGAGTTGGTAGCCGGTATCATAACGCCCCATTTCAACGACGCCGCTGGCGCACTGACTGATATTGACGATCGTCACACCACGCTCCGTCACCTCCCGCAACAGGCGCAGCAACCATGGCTGCTGGGGCGCGTTGCCACTGCCGAAAGACCGCATGACGATGCCGCGGATCTCCGTGGCGTCAAGGATACGGCGGAAGATACTCTCCTGGATGCCCGGGAAAAGGGAGAAGACGATGACATGGGGATCCATGGCGAAATGCGGCATCATCTTTTTCGTGAAGTCCGGGCGGATGATATGATGCTGGTGATAGTCGAAGTTGACACCTGCATCGCAGAGATGGGGATAGTTGTAAGAGTCAAAAGCGGCGAATCCATCGGCAGCAACCTTCGTTGACCGGTTGCCGCGCAGCAGTTTCCCATTGAAATAGATACATACCTCCGGCACCATCGGCGTGCCGTCAAGATGATGGGCGTAGGCCAGTTCGATACTCGTCAGCACATTCTCCTTACCATCGGTGCGCAGCTGACCCATCGGCAGCTGTGATCCCGTGAGGATGACAGGTTTCGTGAGGTTCTCCAACATGAAGCTCAGCGCTGATGCCGTGTAAGCCATCGTGTCGGTACCATGGAGGATGACAAAGCCGTCATAGTCATTGTATCGCTCGTCGATGATCCGTACGATCTGAGCCCACTGCCGGGGCGCCATATCACTTGAGTCAATCGGTGGAGTGAACTGATATACATCGATTTCCGCATTGACATATTTGAGTTCCGGCATGGCGTCGTGGAGATGGTTGAAGTCAAGGGGCTCCAAGGCTCCCGTGACAGGATTGCGGCCCATGCCGATGGTGCCTCCCGTATATATAAGGAGGACGTGATGGAGGTGTTTGCTGTTGGTTTCCTGATTTTGCATAGCTTTCGTTCCTTCGTAATCGTTTTCGTAAAAACTGCATGCAAATATACCTTAAAAAATTCGTACTACCAAAAGATTTTGGTATATTTGCAGCATAAAAATTCTACTTAGACAAATTATCAAAACATTCAAACAAAAAAGCATACAATGAAACAGTTTATGGATGAAAACTTCCTGCTTGATACACCTACCGCCCAGGATCTGTATCATAACCATGCAGCGAAGATGCCGATTATCGACTATCATTGCCATCTCATCCCCGAGATGGTTGCCAACGATCATCATTTCAAGACCATCACGGAGCTCTGGCTCGGTGGTGACCATTATAAGTGGCGTGCCATGCGTACGAACGGCGTGCCAGAGAAATACTGTACGGGAACGGAGACGACAGACTGGGAGAAGTTTGAGAAATGGGCAGAGACGGTTCCTTATACCTTCCGTAACCCATTGTATCACTGGACGCATCTGGAGCTGAAGACGGCCTTCGGCATTACGAAGCTCCTCAGCCCGAAGACGGCCCGTGAGATATATGATGAGTGCAACGAGAAACTGAAGCTCCCCGAGTACAGTGCCCGCGGTCTCATGCGCCGCTATCATGTGGAGTGTGTCTGCACGACCGATGATCCCGTCGATGACCTCCACTGGCATAAGGTGACGCGTGAGAGTGGTTTCGAGATCAAGATGATCCCGGCCTGGCGTCCTGACAAAGCCATGAATATCGAGAAGCCTGACTTCGCCGACTATATGGGTAAACTCTCTGAGGTAAGCGGAGTTAACATCTCTTCGTTCAAGGAAATGGTTGATGCCCTGCAGAAGCGTCATGACTTCTTCCATGAGAATGGCTGTCGCCTCGCTGACCATGGTATCGAGGAGTTCTACGATGATCCTTACACCGACTCCCAGATCGAGACGATCTTCTCCAAGGCCCTGCGCCGCATGCAGCTCTCCGAGCAGGAGGTCCGTCAGTATAAGCATGCTTTCCTGAGGGCTTGCGCAGAGATGGACTATGCCTCCGACTGGACACAGCAGTACCACTATGGCGCTATCCGTGACAACAATACTCTGATGTATGACAAGCTCGGTCCCGATACCGGCTTCGACTCTATCGGTGAGTTCAATACAGCCCGTGCCATGAGCCATTTCCTCAATGAGTTGAATATGGAGCATAAGCTCACGCGTACGATCCTCTACTGTCTGAATCCTTGTGCCAACGAGGTCATCGCCACGATGCTCGGCAACTTCCAGGATGGCTCTGAGCCCGGCAAGATCCAGTTTGGTAGTGGCTGGTGGTTCAACGACCAGCTCGACGGTATGACACGCCAGATGAATGCCCTGAGCAACCTCGGCCTGCTGAGCCGTTTCGTCGGTATGCTCACCGATAGCCGCAGTTTCCTGAGCTATCCGCGTCATGAGTATTTCCGTCGTTTGCTCTGCAACCTTCTCGGCAATGATGTCGAGCGTGGCCTGCTACCCGACGACCATGAGACCCTTGCCCGCATGGTCGAGGACATCAGCTACAACAATGCCCGCAGATATTTCAAATTCTATTAGAATTTTTTCTTCTTCGGTTTTGGGACGGTCCTTGTGGCCGCCCCCTGCGAAGGGGGAGAAATCCTTTTTCTTCCAAAAACTTTCACAAATATTTGTCATTTCGAAAAAATAGCTGTATTTTTGCAAAAATTTTAGGTTTTTGCTATTCAAAGCTATGAAGAAAATTCTGTCTCTTGCAGTTGCCGCTTTGGCAATCATCCTCACGCTTGGCAGTTGCAACAACGCTAAGCAGGTCGTCTATTGGCAAAATATTGATTCTACGGATATCTCAAAGCCGATGCTCTGGGATGCGAAGATCATGCCTAAGGATCTGTTGAGTATCGTCGTCAGAACGGTGACCTCTGAGGTGGCCCAGCCGTTCAACTTCTATCAGACGAATGGTAACGGCAGCAGTAACATGATGGGTAATACCAACAATCAGAACCAGCAGGGCTATCTCGTCGACAACGATGGTAATATCCAGTTCCCTGTCATCGGTACCATCCATGTCGCAGGCCTGACGACGGAGGAGTGTGAGAAACTCATCAAATCGAAGGTAGAGCCTTACTTGGCCAAGACAGAGAACCCCGTTGTCCAGGTACGTATGTCAAGCTACCATATCACCGTCATGGGTGAGGTTGCTTCTCCGGGCGTGAAATCCGTACCGCAGGAGAAGATGAATATTGTAGAGGCCCTGGCCGAGAGTGGCGATATGACCCTCTACGGTAGACGTAACAACATCCTCCTTATCCGTGAGAATGCCAAGGGACAGAAGGAAGTGCATCGTCTGAACATGAACGACGCGAAGATCTTCACCTCTCCTTATTATTATCTCCAGCAGAACGATATCGTCTATGTCGAGCCGAACAAGATGCGTACGAATACCGCCTCTTTCAACCCCTCGATTTCTTATATCGTCGGTATCGTCTCTTTCGCCACGTCCATGGCCTCCCTCATCGTCAATATCCTGAAGTAGGGTAGCGGTTAGTTTGAATTCACTTTTATACAAGGAATATATATGTGTGGAATTGTAGGATATATCGGAAAGCGTGAGGCTTATCCGATCCTCATCAAAGGATTGAAGCGTCTCGAATATAGAGGCTATGATTCAGCAGGTGTCGCCCTGATCAACAAGAAGGACGATCTGAATGTTTATAAGACAAAAGGCAAGGTGGCAGATCTCGAAAACTTCTGCTCCGACAAGGATATCACTGGTACGGTAGGTATTGCCCATACCCGTTGGGCCACGCACGGAGAGCCCTCTTCGGTGAATGCCCATCCTCATTATTCTGAGTCGAAGAACCTCGCCATCATCCATAACGGTATCATCGAGAACTACGCCCAGATCAAGAAGAACCTCATTGCCAAGGGCATGCATTTCCGCAGTGATACGGATACGGAGGTCCTCGTACAGCTCATCGAGTATATCCAGGTGACGCGTAAGATCCCTCTGCTCTCTGCCGTTCAGATGGCTCTCCGCCAGGTTATCGGCGCTTATGCCATCGCCCTGCTCGACAAGCGTGAGCCCAACCAGATTATCGCTGCCCGTAAGGCCAGTCCGCTGGTGATCGGTATCGGCAAGGACTCCAGTGAGTTCTTCCTCGGCTCCGATGCCAGTCCGATCATTGAATATACAGACAAGGTTGTCTACCTCGACGACGAGAATATTGCCGTCATGCGTCTCGGCGAGCCGCTGAAGGTTGTCGATATCCATAACATCGAGCTTAATCCCGACGTGCAGACCATCGATATGAACCTTGGTCAAATAGAGAAGGGTGGCTTTCCCCATTTCATGCTCAAGGAGATCTTCGAGCAGCCGGAATGTCTGAAGAACTGTATGCGCGGCCGTGTCGTCAGCCGTACCGTTGAGACGCGCGCCATGACCGACGGCAAGAAGGAAGGCCCCATGCAGAGCCATACAGAGATGGGGGTCGTGCTGAGTTCTATCGTTGACCACCGTCAACAGATTCTCAACGCCCATCGTATCATCATCGTGGCTTGTGGAACGAGCTGGCATGCCGGTCTCATCGGCAAGCAGATGCTCGAGACCTACTGCCGTATCCCCGTCGATGTGGAGTATGCCTCCGAGTTCCGCTATCGTAACCCCGTCGTGACGAAGGATGATGTCGTCATCGCCATCTCCCAGAGTGGTGAGACGGCAGATACCCTCGCCGCCATCAAACTGGCCAAGGAGAAGGGCGCCTTCATCTATGGCATCTGTAATGCCATCGGCAGTTCTATCGCCCGTGCCACCGATACCGGTACTTATATCCATGTTGGTCCGGAGATTGGTGTCGCCTCCACGAAGGCCTTCACCGGTCAGGTCACCGTGCTCTGCCTTCTCGCCCTGGCTATCGGCAAGGAGAAGGGAACCGTCAGCGACAAGGACTATCAGGAGATCACGACGCAGCTCTGGGGTATCCCTGAGAAGATGAAAGAGGTGCTGAAACTCAACAATAAGATTGCCGACCTCAGCCGTACGTTCACCTATGCCCGCAACTTCCTCTATCTCGGCCGTGGCTATTCTTATCCCGTAGCCCTTGAGGGAGCGCTGAAGCTCAAGGAGATCAGCTATATCCATGCAGAGGGTTATCCCGCCGCAGAGATGAAGCACGGACCGATCGCCCTCATCGACTCCGATATGCCGGTCGTCGTCATTGCGCCCCATGACGCCATGTATGAGAAGGTGCTGAGCAACATCCAGGAGATCAAGGCCCGTGACGGCCGTGTCATCGCCCTCGTGACGAAGGGAGACGAGACGATCTCGAAGATTGCCGATGAGGTCATCGAACTGCCGAAGACCCTCGAGTGCCTCGAGCCGCTGCTGGCCACGATCCCTCTGCAGCTCCTGGCCTATCATGTGGCTGTCTGCAAGGGCAAGAATGTGGATCAGCCGCGAAACCTCGCCAAGAGTGTAACGGTAGAGTAATCCTCGCCAAGCGAATAACAGTAGAGTAAAATCACCAGCCTTCCTCGGAGTGGGGGAGGGCTGCAATGACTTTCTAAATAAAATATGGAAAAAGAAATACATGAGGACTGCGGCGTGGCAATGATCCGCTTGCTGAAACCTCTCGACTATTTTCAAAAGAAGTATGGAACCTGGATGTTCGGTCTGAACAAGCTCTATCTGATGATGGAGAAACAGCACAACCGCGGTCAGGAAGGGGCTGGTATTTCCTGTGTCAAGCTCGACACGGCTCCCGGCAACGAATATATGTTCCGTGAGCGTGCTGAGGGCAGTAATGCCATCACCGAGATCTTCGGTACCGTCAACCGTAACTTCAAGGACGTCACTGCTGAGCAGCTCTCTGATGCTCAGTATGCCAAGACGTATTTGCCTTTCGCGGGAGAACTTTATATGGGCCACCTCCGGTATTCCACTACCGGCAAGCGTGGCCTTTCTTATGTTCATCCTTTCCTGCGCCGGAACAACTGGAAGGCCAAGAACCTCTGTCTCTGCGGTAACTTCAACATGACGAATGTCGATGAGATCTTCCAGCAGATCGTCGCCCAGGGCCAGTGCCCGCGCATCTACAGCGATACTTATATCCTCCTTGAGCTCATGGGCCATCGCCTGGACCGTGAGGTGGAGCGTAACTATACGGCTGCCAAGGCCATGGAGCTGCAGGGTCTCGACATCACCCGCTATATTGAGGATCACGTGAAGATCAGCAATGTGCTGAAGACGTCCATGCAGGACTTCGACGGCGGCTATCATATCTGCGGCCAGACGGGCAGTGGCGAGATGTTCGCCATGCGTGACCCCTGGGGCATCCGTCCCGCCTTCTACTACCGCAATGAGGACTTCATCGCCGTGGCCTCAGAGCGCCCCGTGCTCCAGACGACCTTCGACCTCGAGGTGGAGGACGTTCAGGAGTTGCAGCCCGGTTGCGCCCTCATCGTCAAGAAGAATGGTGAGAGCAGCGTAGAGCGTATCCTCGACCAGCGTGGCGACAGTGCTTGCTCCTTCGAGCGCATCTATTTCTCCCGTGGCTCCGACCGTGATATCTACCGTGAACGCATGAAGCTCGGTGAGCAGCTTGCGGAGCCTGTGCTGAAGGCTGTGGATTATGACACGCGTCATACTGTCCTGTCCTTTATCCCGAACACCGCCGAGGTGGCTTTCTACGGCTTGACGCATGGATTCCGTAAGTATCTCCATCATAAGAAGATCGATACGCTCATGAACCTCGGCCATCAGGCCTCAGAGGCAGAGCTGCAGGACATCCTCGGTGAGTCCGTCCGTACGGAGAAGGTGGCATGGAAGGATATCAAGCTCCGCACGTTTATCACGGAGGGCAACAGCCGCAACGACCTTGCCTCCCATGTGTATGATGTCACCTATGGCATCCTCGAGCCTAATGTCGACAACCTCGTGATCATCGATGACTCCATCGTCCGCGGCACAACGCTGAAGGAGAGTATCCTCCGTATCCTCGACCGTCTCCATCCGAAGAAGATCGTCGTCGTCTCCAGTGCCCCGCAGATCCGTTATCCCGACTATTACGGTATCGATATGGCGCGCCTGGAGGAGTTCTGCGTCTTCCGTGCCGCTATCCAGCTCTTGAAGGACCGCCACATGGAGGACCTCATTGACCAGACCTATGCCAACTGTCTCGCCGAAGAGAAGAAGCCGAAGGGAAAGATGCGCAATGTCGTACGTGATATCTATGAGCCGTTCTCCGTCGACGAGATCAACCGTAAGATCGTGGAGATGCTGCGCCCAGAGGGTGTCGTCACGCCGATAGAGATTGTCTTCCAGAGCATGGAGGGTCTCCATGAGGCCATCCCCGATCATAAGGGCGACTGGTATTTCACCGGTCATTATCCCACGCCGGGCGGTACGAAGCTGTGCAACCAGGCATTCATCAATTACTACGAAAAGGTATATAAAAAATAAAAAGATACAGGTATAAATGAAGAACGTAACATTAGTCTTATCAGACGGCAGCCGCTTTCATGGCAAGAGTTTCGGCTATGAGGCCCCGGTAGCCGGAGAGGTCGTCTTCAACACTGCCATGATGGGTTATCCGGAGTCGCTCACCGACCCCTCTTATGCCGGTCAGCTGTTGACGATGACATTCCCCCTCGTGGGTAACTATGGTGTCCCTCCTTTCACCATAGAGAAGAACGGACTGCCGACGTTCATGGAGAGTGACCGCATCTATGCCTCGGCACTGATCGTGAGTGATTACAGCGAGCAGTATTCCCACTGGAATGCCGTCCGCTCCCTTGCCGACTGGCTGAAGGACGAGAAGGTGCCGGGCATCACGGGCATCGACACGCGTGAGCTGACGAAGGTGCTGCGCGAGCATGGTGTGATGATGGGTAAGATCATCTTCGACGATGAGCCCGACAACATCCCCGAGGCGCGCTATGAGGGCGTGAACTTCGTCGACAAGGTCTCCTGCAAGGAGGTCATCCGATATAATGAGGGTGCCGGCAAGAAGGTTGTCCTCGTCGACTGCGGCGTAAAGGCTAATATTATCCGTTGTCTCATCAACAGGGGCGTGGAGGTAATCCGTGTGCCCTGGAACTATGACTATACGAAAGATATGGACTTCGACGGTCTCTTCCTGGCCAATGGTCCCGGTGATCCCGATATGTGCGCTGATGCCGTGGAGATCATCCGTCGCCAGATGAGCATGAGCGACAAGCCGATCTGCGGTATCTGTATGGGTAACCAGCTCCTCGGCAAGGCTGCCGGCGCAGAGATCTACAAGCTCAAGTATGGACACCGCGGTCATAACCAGCCGGTACGCCTCGTGGGCACCGACCACTGCTATATCACATCGCAGAACCACGGCTATGCTGTCAATGCCCGTACCCTCGGCGCTGACTGGGAGGAGCTCTTCGTCAATATGAATGATGGCAGCAATGAGGGTATCCGTCATAAGACGAAGCCCTGGTTCTCCAGCCAGTTCCATCCCGAGGCCTGCAGTGGTCCTGTGGATACGGAGTTCATGTTTGACAAATTTGTTGAAACACTCAAATAAAAGCAGAAAATGAAGGATCCAAATATCAAGAAAGTATTATTGCTCGGTTCCGGTGCCCTGAAGATCGGAGAGGCTGGTGAGTTTGACTATTCCGGCAGCCAGGCTCTGAAAGCACTGCGTGAGGAGGGTATCGAGACGGTGCTCATCAACCCGTATATCGCCTCGGTGCAGACCTCAGAGGGTGTTGACGACCTGATCTATTTCCTTCCTGTACAGCCCTATTTCGTGGAGCGTGTCATCAAGAAGGAGCGTCCCGACGGCATCCTGCTGTCTTTCGGTGGACAGACGGCCCTGAACTGCGGTGTGGAGCTCGACCGCTCCGGTGTGCTGGAGAAATACAATGTCCGTGTCCTCGGTACGCCCGTCAACGCCATTATGAATACGGAGGACCGCGAGCTCTTCGTCGAGCAGCTTGACCAGATCAATGTCAAGACCATCAAGAGTGAGGCTTGTGAAGATATCGCTCAGGCCCGCAAGGCAGCCTCCGACCTCGGCTATCCCGTCATCATCCGTGCTGCCTATGCCCTCGGCGGTCTCGGCTCCGGCTTTGCTGATAACGAGGAGGAGTTGAACAAGATCTGCGAGAAGGCCTTCTCCTTCTCTCCCCAGGTATTGGTGGAGAAGAGTCTGAAAGGCTGGAAGGAGATCGAGTATGAGGTAGTTCGCGACCGTTACGACAACTGTATCACCGTCTGTAACATGGAGAACTTCGACCCGCTGGGTATCCATACCGGTGAGAGTATCGTCATCGCTCCGTCACAGACGCTGACGAACAGCGAGTATCACAAGTTGCGTGCGCTGAGCATCAAGATCGTCCGTCATATCGGTATCGTCGGCGAGTGCAACGTGCAGTATGCCTTCGACCCGACGAGCGAGGACTACCGTGTTATCGAGGTCAACGCCCGTCTGAGCCGTTCTTCCGCCCTGGCTTCCAAGGCCACCGGTTATCCTCTGGCTTTCGTCGCCGCCAAGCTCGGCATGGGCTACGGCCTCTTCGAGCTGAAGAACTCCGTAACGAAGACCACGAGTGCTTTCTTCGAGCCTGCCCTCGACTATGTGGTCTGCAAGATCCCGCGCTGGGACCTCAGCAAGTTCCGTGGCGTCGACAAGGAGCTCGGCTCCAGCATGAAGTCTGTCGGTGAGGTGATGGCTATCGGTCGTAACTTCGAGGAGGCTATCCAGAAAGGCCTCCGCATGATCGGTCAGGGCATGCACGGCTTCGTGGAGAACAAGGAACTGGAGATCGCTGACATCGACAAGGCCCTCCGTGAGCCTACCGACAAGCGTGTCTTCGTCATCTCCAAGGCCATGCACAAGGGCTATACCGTAGACCAGATCCATGACCTGACGAAGATCGACAAGTGGTTCCTCTATAAACTGAAGCATATCATCGACATCGATGAGCAGTTGAAGAACTGCAATATCAATACCCTTGACAAGGAGTTGCTGCGTACGGCGAAAGTCTATGGCTTTACCGATTTCCAGATTGCCCGTGCCGTCGGCCTCGAGCAGGAGATTGGCAATATGCACAAGGCCCTCCTCGTCGTCCGCTCCTTGCGCAAGAACTATGGCATCCTGCCCGTCGTCAAGCAGATCGATACCCTCGCCGCAGAGTATCCGGCACAGACCAACTACCTCTATGTCACCTATTCGGGTGTGAAGAGCGATATTACGTTTGCCAACGACAAGCGCTCCGTCATCGTTCTCGGTAGTGGCGCTTATCGTATCGGGTCCTCCGTGGAGTTTGACTGGTGCGGCGTCCAGGCGCTGAATACCATCCGCAAGCAGGGCTACAGGTCCATCATGATCAACTACAACCCTGAGACGGTGAGTACGGACTATGATATGTGTGACCGCCTCTACTTCGATGAGCTGACGTTTGAGCGTGTCATGGATATTATTGAACTGGAGAATCCTCATGGCGTCATCGTCTCTACGGGTGGTCAGATCCCGAATAACCTCGCCATGTATCTCGACGAGCAGAATGTCACCATCCTCGGTACGCAGGCCCGTGACATCGACCATGCCGAGGACCGTGCGAAGTTCTCCGAGATGCTCAACGAGCTCGGCATCAACCAGCCCGAGTGGAGCGCTCTGACGAGTATGGCCGACATCGACAAGTTTGTCAAGCGTGTCGGCTTCCCGGTCCTCGTGCGTCCGTCTTATGTCCTCTCCGGTGCTGCCATGAATGTCTGCAGCAATGAGGACGAACTGCGTCGCTTCCTCCAGTTGGCCGCCAATGTCAGTGAGGATCACCCCGTCGTGGTCAGCAAGTTTATTGAGCATGCCAAGGAGATCGACTTCGATGCCGTGGCGCAGAATGGTGAGATCATGGCTTATGCCATCAGTGAGCATATCGAGTTTGCCGGTGTCCACTCCGGTGACGCCACGCTGCAGCTGCCGCCTCAGAAGCTCTATGTCGAGACGGTGCGCCGCATCAAGCGCGTGAGCCGTAAGATCGCCAAGGCCCTGCATATCAACGGTCCGTTCAACGTGCAGTATATGGCGCGCGACAACGATATCCTCGTCATCGAGTGTAACCTTCGCTCCAGCCGTTCCTTCCCCTTCGTGAGCAAGGTGCTGAAGATCAACTTCATCGAACTGGCAACGAAGATCATGCTCGGCGTGCCTGTAGAGAAACCCAACAAGAACCTCTTCGACCTCGACTATGTAGGTATCAAGGCCAGCCAGTTCTCCTTCAACCGTCTGCAGAAGGCCGACCCGGTGCTCGGCGTCGACATGAGTTCTACGGGTGAGGTCGGCTGTCTCGGTGATGACACCAATGCCGCCCTGCTGAAGAGTATGCTCT
>JAQXXT010000009.1 GCA_029226205.1 Prevotellaceae bacterium | reverse complement strand
CACCATCGGCAACCATGAGTTTGACTTCGGCATTGACAACCTCGCAAGGATTATCAAAATGGCGAAATTTCCCTTTGTCTGTACCAACTATGACTTCACGGGGACACCATTAAAAAGTCTCGTGAAACCGTGGATCATCATCCGTCGTGACGGCGTGAAGATTGGCATCTTCGGGCTCTCTCCGCAACCCGAGGGACTCATCTCAGAGAAGAACTATCTCCCGATCAAATATATCGATCCCGTAAAGACGGCTCTGGAGACGGCGACATTCCTGAAAGAGAAAAAGAAATGTGACATGGTCATCTGTATCTCTCACCTCGGATACAATATCAACGGCATTGATGATGTGGAGATGGTCCGTGGCTCCCGGGATATCGACCTCGTCCTCGGCGGCCACAGTCATACCTTCCTCAAGCAACTGGCCTGGGAGAAGAACCTCGACGGCAAACAGGTGCCCATCGACCAGAATGGCAAGAGCGGAATATATATTGGAGATATCTGTGTAAAGCTTTATTCGAAGTAGAACGTCAGACAGATCATTTTGCTGCGGGCTTTACTCACGGAAGTGGCATAGGGGCGCATGGCATCGTCACGGAGCGTAGATGGATGGCTGGTGTCGAGACTGTTCGTGAGGCCATACATGAACTTCAGTTCCGGACGGAGCTTGAAGAACGGAAGATAGAAGTCACAACCGATACCGGCTTCAAGGAACACGTCCGTACGCTTGAGTTTCAGATAGTCCTGGTCCTTTCCCGTGAGATTCATCGCGGGATTCAGACCGACCATGAAATACGGACGATGATTGTTGAAACGTGGAGCAGCGGCGATAAGATCGAAGGCACAGGAGACATACGCTGACTTGAGCTGCTGCGTCTTCTCCGTATAACTCTTCCGCTCATCGGCCACGGAATAGTTCTTAAACGTGATATGACGGGAACCGAAATACATCGCCGGAGCAACACGGAATTGGAACGTCTCACTAAGTCGAAGCTCCGCGAGGACACCAACCTGAAAGGCAGGATCCCATGTGTCTTGGTCACAGGCAATCTCCATAGTCTGCGTGCCGCCATCCTCCGTCGTCACGGTCTGCGGCCCCACATTGACGAGTTCGAGATCCTGCAGATGGGCACCAACGAGGACACCGAAATGCAGCTTCCGCAGATCCGTGTATGGCCGGTTCTGTACGGTACGGTCCTGAGCCACCACAGGGAGCGCTAACAGGACGAGAAGGGTTATGATCAATAATTGTCGCATGCTATGGGGATAACGGAGAAAACGAATAGATATTGCATCAAAAAAAATCGAAAAAAAGATACCTAAATGTGGGTATATTTCAAAATTAATTCGTATCTTTGCAACCACAAGATAGCAAAAGCGGATCTTGTAATTGTTGAGATACAACGAAAACATTATATTAATTTATTAAACAAAGATTATTATGGCTTACGTAATTGGTGACAACTGTATCGCTTGCGGTACATGTATCGATGAGTGCCCGGTAGGAGCTATCTCCGAGGGCGAGAAGTACTCTATCAACCCGGATATGTGCACAGAGTGCGGCACTTGCGCTTCTGTCTGCCCGAATGAGGCTATCAGCCTGCCCGAGTAAAAAGAGCAACAAGTTTTCAAATCGACATAAGGCCTGGGGAAATTCCCCGGGCCTTTTTCGTATATACTATCGGGGACATGATCTGACACTGACGAAAAAGACGGAATAACAGATTAAACAAAAAAGACAGAGTAACAGATTATACATATATATGTCTTATCTGTTACTCTGTCCTTAATATATGCAGGAACATGATCAAACATGTCCTACGTCAAGCCCTCCCTTTTGGAGAGGGTTGGGAAAAATCTTATTTTCTTCCCAGCGCAGCCTTTGCGGTAGCATTCTCAGGATCTACCTCAAGGAGAGCATTCCACTGAGCATCACCGGCAGCCTTGTCACCCTTCTTGAAATAGTAAGAGCCAAGGTAAGTGTAAGCCTGCTTGAGGAAAGCCTTGTCGTTGACACCTGTCTTGCCGGCAGCCTCGTTGTCCTTCACCGTCTTCACGAGTTCCTCGAAATACGGCTTAGCAGCACCTGTCTTCATCTCAGGATCGAGGGTGGAGTTCAGCATGCCACGATAATAGAGGGCATAACCCTTCTGTGTGGGGAACTGCTCAGCGAGCTCACCATAGACCTTATCGGCCTTACGATAGTAGTCAGAACGCTTAGCAGCATCTTTCTCTGCGGCATTGGTATAGATCTCAGCCAGAGAGATGAGGTCGTTAGCACTCTTGTTGGGCTTGCCATTGATATAAGTGTTATACTCATTCAGAGCATCGTCAACCTTACCGGCAGCACTGTAGACATCAGAGATGAGCTTGTGAGTGTCGTTATTGTTCTCAAACTCAAGAGACTTCTTGAACATCTCCACAGCCTTATCGTAGTTCTGTGCACCATAGAAGACGTGTCCTGCCATGATATAGTCACGAGCGGAATACTTGGCACTGTCAGAACCGTTGAAGAGAGCGTCAGCAGACTTCTCTGCATCAGCATAGTCCTTCTTGACGAGCTGGTTGTACATCATCAGACGGCTGAAGACAGCATCACGAGGATACTTGTTGTGTCCGAAAGTAGCGACCTCGAGAGACTTGTCATTCTGTCCGGAGAAATAGCATGAACCGGCATACTCATGGAGCTGAGCCTTGTCAAGTTTCTCAGGAGCAACACGACCATAAAGTGTGGCAGCCTTCTCAAACTGGTTTGACTTATAGAAGAAGTGAGCACCGGTAGCATCCACGGGGAAGTCGGGACGGATCTTACGCAGTTCTTCGAGGGAAGCGAAAGCCTCTTCCGGGCTACGGCCACGATAGACACTCGCATAACGGATATAACCGTCAGGATTCTGGGGATCCATGGTCTTGGCATTCTGATACCACATGGCAGCTTCACCACCATCATCTTTCAAAGCCTCAATATCACCCAGAAGGATATAGCCGGCACCACAGTGGGCGTCACGCTTGATAGCCTCCTCAGCATAGTGCTTTGCCTGTGCCGTATCATTGGCATTGAGGAAGACATTACCCAGAGCGACAAGAGCCTTCGGGTTCTTCTTGTTAGCCTTATAGAAAGCCTTGACGGCATCCTGATAAGCCTTCGGATTGTTCTTGTTGGCCATAATGGTCTTAGCCACCGGCTCAATCTGCTGATCGATGGACTGGGCCATCATACTGCTGCTGAACCCTGTCAGCAAGGCAGCCATAACAACATATTTAATCGCTTTCATATTCTGTGTGATTAAAAAATGAATATTTTCATCGTTTAGACGTTGTCCGAAAACAAACGTTTACTTCAACTGCATCTTATTCGTATATTCTTTGCCTATTGGTCATTGACCTGAACATCGCGGATGACGACATCACCACGATAAGGGAGCAAGCCCGTCTTATAGATGACCTTCTGACCGATCGGCATCTCCAGGAAATGTCCGAAGCCATAAGGCAGACCATTGATCGGGTCATTGAGAAGCGCGTAGATCGTACGGATCATCGGATAGGCACCCGACCAGAGATAATACTGATACGGCTTGAAACTGTTCATCGGCGTAGCCTTGTCAGCCTTACTGACGGAGACGACGGTGACATTCTTCTTAAAGGTTGTATTGGTAGTATCGCCCTCGTCATTGAGCCAGTTGGACCCGATAATACCGATGGCGTTAGGAGTTTTCTGCACATAGTTGACGACTTCCTTAGAAGCCTTGGCGGCGAAGACATTCGGATTAGCGATAGGCTTTCCTTTTAACAGAGAGTCGACACACCAGTCGATGGCACTCGACTTATTCGTATCAAAAACCACCTGCATCGTTCCTTTGTTGGAGGCAGGATTGATCTGTTTCCATGACGTGATCTGACCGAGAAGAATCTTCTTGAAGTCATTCACGCTGATACACGTATCCATGTTCGCCTTATTCACGATGAGGGCAAGACCATCATAAGCCAGTTTGATGGATACCGGCATAAACTTGCGATCCTGCAGATTCTTCCGCTCCTTGGCGGAAAAGTCACGCGACGTGATAACCAGGCAGATCTTGCCTTTAAGGAGATCGTTCATCGCGTCTGTCTCATTGGTATACACCGGCACAATCTTCGCCTGCTGGTAGATACCCTCGAAGACCTCACGCTCTTCTTCGACAATGGGACTAAAGCTTTCATCGGAAGCGATCTCGACCACTCCCGATGTCGGCGTATCAGTTCTGCCGCCCTTATGCTTCTTCTCCTGACAGGACGTCAGGAGCGAAGCCATAAGGGCGACAATAAAGAGTCCTACAAATATGTAAGAATGTTTATTCAGCATAAATCAATGTTTACTGCAGACGGAAAGAAACCGGAACGTTGTACTTCACACGTACGGCGGAACCATTCTGCTTACCAGGATTCCAGCGCGGCATGCTACGGACGACACGGGCAGCTTCACGGTCAAGAGACGGGTCTACGGAACGTACAACCTGTACATCCGTGATGGAACCATCTTTCTCAACGACGAAGGAGACGACGACACGTCCCTGTACACCGTTCTCCTGTGCAACGACAGGATACTTCACATTACTGCTCAGGTATGACATCAGAGCACCATTACCACCCGGGAAGGACGGCATCTGCTCTACGACATCGAAGACCTTGTTCTCCACAGCGGCAGGAGCGGCGGCAGCCTGCGGCTTCGGAGCCTCCTCGGTGACGATCTCCTGGGTAGCCTTGAGGACAGTACCCTCATCGCTGTTACCCTTGACATCGAAAGCACCGACGGCAGTCTTACTGTTGTTCAGATCGTTCTGTGATACGATCTCCTTCTTTACCTCGGAGTCTTTCTTGATCACAGGAGCGGTAAACTTGATAGAGCTCTTCACCTGCTTGACGACCTCTTTCTTCTCCTCTTTCTGTACCGGAGCCTTACGCTCGACTTTAGCCTTCTTCTTAGCCTGGTTGAGTTCCTGCAGGGTTACACCTGAGGTAACAGCAACCTTCTGCTTGTTGGCTTCGACGATGGCCTGGATACCGATGATAGAAGCGATGATTGCAGCAGCAACGAGCATGATAATGATCGATAAGATGTTACGCTTCGTAACGCCGCGACGGAGCTTGTAAGCACCGTACTCCTTGTTACGGTTGGCGAACACCATTTCGATCCATTTCGGATCGTAAAGATCTATTTTTGCCATTGTTCTTTTACTTTTTAGTTAAAATGTCCGTTGACTCGATTACTTGATGCCCATGTTGTTGACCAGCTTCTGATCATCCGGGGTAATCTTATCAATGACATAAGTACCAATACAGCAGATCTGCATCTCATCGAGTACGTCAACCAGATTCTTGTAGGAAGCGGTCAGCAACGGTTTGATGACGACGGTAAGGGTCGGCTTGCGCTGGCCACTGCCATCATAGAAACCATCCTTCAACTTGTTCAGCTCCTTCTCATAGATAGAGTCAGGATACTGATTAGGATGCTTCAACTTGTCCTGGTCGAGCTTGTTCTTAGCGAGAAGGATTTCAGCCACAGGGTCTGTGCCATCTTCCGTTTTGTGGTTGATGAGCACCTTGCGGATACCATTCTTTCCCCACGTAGTCTTCTTCAGCCATGTCTTACTGTCATACTGCGGAACACCCTCACCATACCAGATGGAGTTGTTGGCGCCGATGAAGATCGTAATGGTCTGAGAAGCCTTCGTCTCTGACTGATCCTGTTTGTTCACGTTCTGATCCTTGGTAGGCATCGTTAACTGCATCGTCTGAGGCTTGCTCAGAGAGGTACAGAGCATGAAGAACGTAATCAACAGCATCATCATATCAACCATAGGAGTGAAGTCCACACGGACATTCATCTTCTTCTGTTTGCTCTTGTTCTGTTTTGCCATTTTTTAGTCCTCCACCTTCTTATATGATGTCATCAGATAGTAACGGTTCTCATCCATATCACGGAGCTCATCCATGACCTTCTTCACAATCTTATAAGGAGTGTGCTCGTCGGCCTTGATACAGAGCTTCATGTCAGGATTGATGTCCTTCGCGGCAGTGACCCACTGCTGGAATTCACTCTTCTTATCAGAGGAGTTCTGGATAGAGTCCATAGGGATGCCCAGCGTAGGCAGGGTAGCTGCCATATCACTCTTGGTAAGGCTCAGATACTGAGAGAGCTTATCAAGCGGGGCACCGAACATGGCGTCATCCTTGAACTTCTTAATCTGTTCGCCCGTGAGCTGGATATTGTTGTTGCCGGTGATCTCCTGAAGCGTAGCTTCGAGATCCGACGTCTTATCCATGCCCATAAAGACCTTGCCATCTTTATTGACAAGAATCTCGAGCACGTCTTTCTCGGGGACCTTAATTTCCGATACAGATCCTGGGGTAACGACCTTCACTGGCTCGTTCTTAACGAACGTAGACGTCAACATGAAGAACGTCAACAGAAGGACCATGACATCGGACATAGGGGTCATATCGATCCAGACGTCATTCTTCTTAATTTTTACTTTACCCATAGCGATAAAATTTTAAAGGGTTAGCAAAAATTAAGCCTCTTCCGTGTGGTTTGCTTCGTATGTCTGAGCGATTGAGTAACCTACCTCGTCGAGTGCGTATGTCAACTTATCGATCTTGTTGGTGAAGTAGTTATAGGAGATAACGGCGCACCAAGAAGTTGCGATACCGAAAGCGGTGTTGATCAAGGCCTCAGAAATACCAGTGGACAGAGCCAGAGAGTCACCACCACCACCAGCGGCCAGAGCGGCGAATGAACGGATCATACCGGTAACGGTACCGAGAAGTCCGGTCAACGTACCCAGTGTAACGATTGTAGCGATGATCGGGAGGTTCATCGTCAGAGTCGGCATCTCAAGCTGAGTAGCCTCCTCGTGAGCCTGCTGGATCTTAGCGACCTTCTGAGCCTTCTTCAGAGAAGCGTTAGCGCCAGACTCCATGTCAGCGTAAGCGTTCAGAGAAGCCAGGACGACGTTAGCAACAGAACCGCGCTGCTTGTCGCAGAGCTGATGTGCCTTAGCGAAGTCGTTAGCGTTCAGGGCAGCCTTGATGTTCTGTACGAACTTAGGCAGAGAGCCCTTACCGAAAGCGGTACGGAGGGCGAGGATACGCTCGATAGAGAGAGCGATGACGGTAAGCAAGAGGGTGTGGATGACAGGCACCACGACACCACCTTTGTAGATGGTTCCCCAAATGTTAGCGTTCAGCACGGCACCGGTAGGATCGCCATTGACGAAGTGGGCCGGAGAGCCGAGGAAGAACTTGAAGTTGCAGACAGCGATGATGAAACATACAACGATGATCCAGAATGCTGCACGGATACCTGTGAAGCCCTCAGATTTTTTCTTAGGGCTTACCTTTTGATTTGTAGTTGCCATAATTTAAAATTACTTAAGTTATTAGTGAATTTAATATTTATCTTTCTTTGTTCAATTGTTCCAGATCAGAGGGTCTTGCTCAAATCAGATGCAAAGATAGCAAAATCAAATGAACAAGCCCTCCAATTAAGAACATTTAACTCAATATTTTTCGTCTTACTTCAGTCGGCTGAGAGCTTCCTTGATACGTCGCATAGCCTCAACGATATTCTCATCGCTTGTGGCATAGCTCATTCGGAAACAGTCGGGATCACCGAAGGCATCACCACCGACGGTAGCCACATGGGCGACATCGAGGAGGTAGAAGGCGAAATCGGTGGAGTTGTTGATCGTCCGCTCACCATCACTCTTGCCGAAGAAGCTCGAGCATTTCGGGAAGAGGTAGAACGCACCCTCCGGGACGTTGACCTCGAGACCGGGGATATCCTTGGCGAGCTTGACGATGAGGTCACGGCGGCGCTCAAAGCCCTTACGCATCTCCTCCACGCAGTCCTGAGAACTGGTATAGGCGGCGAGGGCGGCACGCTGACTGACATCGCAGGTACCACTGGTGTACTGGCCCTGCAGCTTGTTCATGCCCTTGACGATCCACTCGGGAGCAGCGACCCATCCAAGACGCCAGCCGGTCATGGCATAAGCCTTGCTGACACCGTTGCAGATGATCGTGCGCTCCTTCATGCCGGGATAGGCGGCGATGGAGGCATGCTTGCCGATATAGTTGATATGCTCGTAGATCTCATCGGAGAGCACGAAGATATCGTCATGCTTGAGGATGACCTCAGCGAGACTGTTCAGTTCTTCCTGAGAATAGACACTACCCGTAGGATTGCTCGGAGAACAGAGGATGACCATCTTCGTCTTCGGCGTGATGGCGGCCTCAAGCTGAGCAGCCGTCATACGGAAGTTCTGCTCGAAACCGGCACGTACGATGACGGGCTTGCCACCGGCGAGCTTCACCATCTGCGGATAGCTCACCCAGTAAGGAGCGGGAATGATGACTTCGTCATCGGGGTTTACAAGGGCGAGGATCGTGTTGCACACACCCTGCTTGCCACCCGTACCGACAATGATCTCGTTGAAGGTATAGTCGAGCTGGTTCTCTTTCTTCAACTTCTCTGCGATAGCCTCCCGCAGGTCTTTATAACCCGGCACAGGAGAATACTTTGAGTAGTTGTCGTCGATAGCCTTCTTACCGGCAGCCTTGATGTGGTCAGGCGTCATGAAGTCGGGCTCGCCGACACTCATGTTGATAACGTCAACGCCCTGAGCCTTCATCTCATTGCTTTTCTGGGACATCGCCAGGGTTGCTGACGGTGCAAGTCTTTGTAAACGATCAGATAACTGTGCCATATTCAATTCTTACTATAAAACTAACTGCAAAATTAATCATTTTATTTTGTACAACGAAATAAACGGTGCATTATTTCATTAAAATGCAACATTTCGTTAACAAATTTTTCCTATTTCAGATGGAGAAGATGTCCCATGCGGTCTCTCTTTGTCTCGAGATAACGCTTGTCGTAGGGATTCGGCTTCACCTCGATGGGGACAATCTCACTGATTTCCAAACCGTAAGCCTCAAGGCCAACACGTTTCACGGGGTTGTTCGTCATCAGACGCATCTTATGGATACCGAGATGGCGGAGCATCTGTGCGCCACAGCCATAGTCACGCTCGTCGGGCTTGAAACCGAGATGAATATTGGCATCGACGGTATCCATGCCCTGTTCCTGGAGCTTATAGGCACGGATCTTATTCATCAGTCCGATGCCACGGCCTTCCTGCTGCATATAGATGACGACGCCCTTGCCTTCCTTCTCGATCATCTGCATGGCCTTATGGAGCTGTTCGCCACAGTCACAGCGCATGCTGCCGAGGATATCTCCCGTGGCACAGGAGGAATGGACACGGACAAGAACGGGCTCGTTCTCCTCCCATGTTCCCTTGATGAGGGCCATGTGCTCAAGGCCGTTGCTTGTCTGACGGAACGGGATGAGATGGAAATGGCCGTAGATCGTCGGCAGGTCGACCTCATCACCGACCTCGATGCTGCTTTCCTTCTTCAGACGGTAAGCGATAAGGTCCTTGATGGAGATGACCTTCAGTCCCCACTGCTTGGCATACTCCAGGAGCTGCGGCAGACGGGCCATCGTACCATCTTCATTCATGATCTCCATGAGGGCACCGGCGGGATAGAGGCCGCAGAGCTTACAGAGATCGACGGCTGCCTCAGTATGACCACTGCGGCGCAACACGCCATTATCCTGTGCATAGAGGGGATTGATATGTCCGGGACGGCCAAAGGTCTGCGGCGTGGAGTTAGGATCGGCCAAAGCCTTGATCGTCTCCGCACGGTCATGAGCAGAGACACCGGTAGTACAGCCCTCGAGCTTGTCGACGGTGATGGTGAACGGCGTGCCGAGCATGGACGTATTCTCCTCCACCTGATGGGGGAGATCGAGCTCATCGGCACGTGAGATGGTGATCGGGGCACAGAGGACGCCACGGGCATGCTTAAGCATGAAGTTGACTTTCTCCGGCGTGATCATCTCAGCAGCCGTGATGAGGTCGCCCTCATTCTCACGGTCCTCATCATCGACGACGATGACAAACTTGCCTTCCTTGAAATCTTTCAGTGCATCTTCGATGCTGCTTAACTTATTTTCTTCCATAGTTACTTATACCTTATTTATATATAATAGGGGTTAATCATTCTGTTGCATGTTCCTGGGCAACCGAGAGTTCCCGCAGACGGGGGATGAGCCGGCCGTTAACGGCCTTGATCGTCACGAGATCACGATAGAGACGGAGCCGGAAGCGGAGCATACGGAAATAGAAGAACAGACCGGCGGGAATAATGATAGCCGCCATGATGTTCATCCATCGATGCTCGAAGGGACGCGTATGTGACTTCGTGATAAGAACGGGATACTGGTTGATCTCGTTGAGCACGATCTTATCACGCGTATTACCAAGATCCTCAATGACTTTCTCCAACTGGGCATTAACTTCCTCTATGACATGATCGGGATGATATTTGAAGAAGGTACGTACGACACTTGGCAGACGCCGCAGATGATGATGGGCGTTATAGCTCGTAATCGTCTGGCTCATCTTCTCCAGTATCTCTGCGTCATCGGCATAATGAGGATCCTCGATGATCACCTCCTTGCCAAAGACATGGCGCTTGACACGCAGTCCGAAGAGTTTGCGGAAGAAGAGCCGGTAGGCATCCATATTGAATACCACGGAGTCGTTGTTCGCCTTATAGGTCACGAAGACGGCGAGAGGGATAAGGACGGCCGGTGCCATGAGCTTTCCGAACCATACCGACCACATACCGCCACGTGCCATTCGGTAACCGGTATTATCGAGGATATAATATACGATGAATACGAGGACGGAGACGATGACAGGGACACCAAGGCCACCCTTTCGGATGATGGCGCCCAACGGAGCACCGATGAAGAAGAAGATAAGACAAGAGAGGGAGAGCGTGAACTTGTCTATTCCCCAGATATAATGTTCACGGATCATCTTGTCACCATCCGATGTCACCTGGGCCTTGAAGTCGAGGTCCGATTTCTCATTCTGTATTGTGGAGAGTGCCGAGCTCACGGCCATCTGACGGCGGTCAGCAGGGAGATGGGAGAAGATCGTATCGATATTATAATTGTCGGAGGAGGCGACACGAAGGGCGGCGAGGGAGTCACGGCGTGACAGATGGGGTACGGAGTAGTACATCATCCGAGCCTGGTCGTAATAGGACCGGCCGATACTATCATAGCTTTCCTTCAGGGAGTCTATACCCTGGCTGATCTTCGCCAGACTCTTCGTACGGGCATTCTGCGCGATACCGGCGGCATCGGCGAGGTTGAAATCACCATCGAAGTCGAGGACGATCTTCTTCGCCACGAACGTCTCACGACGGTAAGGGACGGCGGCGCTGTTGCCGAAATCGGAGGAGTTCATATTCTCAAACCACTCGCCGCTCCACAGCCGCATGACGAGGTGCTTCTTCTCCGCCGTCGACTGGAGCATACCGGAATCAGCGAGGATGATAGCGGCATCCTCGTAACTGCCCGTCATACGATAGATCATAATACCATAGAGATGGCCGGTATTGAGATCCTTCTTTTGTACATAGATATTCGTATTCGGGATACCGTCATAGAACACGCCCTCCGGGATTTCGAGTTCCGGACTCTTCTGTTTCATGGAGACGAGGAGCTGGATGAGTTTCGTGTTCGACTCCGGACCGACGGTATTCTGGAAATAGAACGAGCCGAGGGTGATCAGACAGACGATGGCAATCAGACCACGGAACGACTGCAACAGGGAGATACCGGCGGCCTTGATCGCCGTAAGTTCCGACGACTCACCGAGATTACCGAACGTGATAAGGGAAGACAGGAGGATAGCCAGTGGCAGTGCCTGCGGAATCAGCATCAGACCCATATACCAGAAGAACTGGGCGAGGATCTCCAGTGACAGGCCCTTACCGATGAGGTCATCGACATAGCGCCAGAGGAACTGCATCATCAGCACGAACTGGCAGATGAAGAAGGTCCCCAAGAAGAGCATGCCAAACTGTTTGGCAATAAATATATCGAGTTTTTTGATTCGGAACATAATCTGCTGACGGCGTCTACGGCCTATCAAGGTGCAAAATTAAGAATAAAAAATCAAAATCCACTATTTTTCCTTCACTTTTTCATTCTCCATTCTTCATTCTCCATTCTCCATTATCTATTATTAATTAATACCGCTCCTTCCTGTCTCATGCCGTCCATGAGGATCTTCAGCGGACGGGGGAAGCGGACATGGCGTACATAGTCTGTCTCCTCCACGGCCGGAAGGGCGTCAAGGATATCCTTACGGATCATACCACCATTCTCGGGGTCATTCATGTCGATGGTGAAATAGCCGACACCGAAACTCGTGAGATTCTGGAAGAAATGCGTGCCCTGACTGGGATCGACACGGTAGTTCTTCAGCGCCACCTCCACGATGACACGAGCGGCGGAGATATGCGGCCATTTCACGGGAACGCCAAGATAATGGTCACTGGAGCCCCAGCGGCCAGGACCGATGAGGACATAGTTTTTCTTCTCCGCCAGGAACTGCCGGTTGATGCGTTCGATATCATCCGCCACATAGTAGTTGTTCATGGCCGAGAAATTGTCATCATATTTCACATACACCACATCGGTGACATCCTCCGAGATGCCGTGTCCCAGGGAGCGGTGAGAGCGCAGGAGACACTGACTGTCGGGGATGGCACGGACATCCTCGTCGAGCATCTGCTTACTGTCGACGATGGGACGGATCTGCAGGAGATAGAAATCTCCCGTTCGGTCGGGATGGAGGTTACAGGCAAACTCAATCTCTACGGGGCGCCGCATGGCATCGGCACCGAGCTTCATCGACAGTTGCATGATCTCCGGCAACGGGAAGACATGCTGGGAGAGAATCCCGTCGAAAGAGATAATCTTCCTTCCGCCCTCATAGAGACCGGGACGGATAATCTGATCGAGGGGATCGAACGTAGAAGCGATAAACGGCAGGGCCCCGGCCTTGTCAGCCTCCTTGACACGCAGTTTGGCGATATTGAAACCGTCATCAACGCGGAAGTCATCCGTCACCTGTTTCATGTCTAGGGCATAGAACTGCGTCTGCGTCTCCTTCAGCGCAATATCCATCTCACTCATCTGCAGTACCTGGTCGGGATGATAAGGGCTCACACGCAGGGTCTGTCCGCCGTCAACGATATATTTACCGAGTCCGAGGGCCAGGGAGGCGATACCCTCCTCACTCTTCTCCTCACCTATGGGATAGTAGTTAAGGGACCTGAGCACGCCACTGACATTCGGATAATAGTAGTCGCCATACTGCTGTCCTACGACCTCCTGGAGGATGACGGCCATCTTCTCCTGATCGATGACATTCGACGTGGCCTGCATATACGCCTTCGAGTCATGATAGAACACGGAGGCATAGACGCCCTTGATGGCACAAGCGAGCATGCGCAGCATCTCGTACTTGTCATCGAGATAAGGAATCATATACGTGGAATAGATTCCCGCGAACGGCTGATAATGGGCATCCTCAAGGAGAGAGCTCGAGCGTACGGCCACGGGACGTTTCGTCGCCTCAAAGAAGGTGAAGAAGTCGGCGATCAGCGAGTCAGGCAACTGTGCATGGAGGAAATGGCGGAGAATCTCATCATCGGGGACATCACTGAGAGCCACGGGATAGAGGTTATTATCCTCCATGAACGCATCGAAGATATCGGTACAGAGGACAACGGTCTTCGGGATCTGCACCGTGGCATTGGGGAAGTTGTTGATCTCGGGATGGAGCTTGATGACATGGTCGAGATAGGCCAG
>JAQXXT010000008.1 GCA_029226205.1 Prevotellaceae bacterium | reverse complement strand
CTCAAAGATGAAGGGATTCAGGGCACAGATAAGGGGTGTGCAGGACCTTCCCTTCTTCATGTTCAGAGTAGCAACTATCTTCGGATAATGGGATTAGCTATCCACGGACTAATGTAACTGGGCCAAAATATCCGTTGTCCTGCTTTTGTTTTCCATGCATTGCTACTTACTTGATAAGATATGCCATTTTTCCCTTTCCGGGCTCAGCTGCTCGATAAAGTACTTGATAACTCCTATCCTGTTTGTTGAGTCTCACAGCATCATCACTGCCGTCAGGGTTAGCGAGAAAAATATTACCTCTTTTATCAAAGTAAGGCACAGAAACCCCCTTAGCCCATGCCTCAAGGTAAATTCTTTCTACCTCATCATGGACCGCATTGTTTACCTCTTTTATCGTTTTACCGTTTGAGAGTTTCCATTCCTCTATGTCTTCATATCTACACATAAACTCTTATTTTCTTGCAAATATAAATATAAAAAACGAGACAACAAAGAAATTGCATGCAAAAAGTATAAACATCATCATGTCCTACTCCTTTTACACAAAATCGCCGTCACACCATGAGCTTATCCCAGAAAGTTCGCCGGCACGTTCTCGAAGACATTATCCATCGTGACCATCAGCCGCGACGAGGGATAATAGAGCGCCAACTGCCGCTGATGATCCGACAGCTCCATTTGTTGGAGGATCTTGGCGAACGCGTTATCCTCGGCATTGAAGACCTGATAGTCGACAGACTTCTTCGTTGACGGCGTGAAAAATCCCAGCATCTTACGGATACGGTGATGGAAGAGCCCCAGCAGACTCACGGAGGCCTTCGCCATGATCGCTAAGCGGATAGGCACGGAGAGCAGGAAACTCAGATGACCGTAATGCTTGCGGAAGAAAATCAGCATGGCCTCATAGAAGACATGCACATAACGGAACGAACTCTTCTCCGTGCTCTCCCCCTTATAATGCAGGATATTCAACGGCAGGTAATAGTTCTTCCAACCGCCCTTCAACAAGCGATAACTGAGGTCGATGTCCTCGCCATACATGAAGAAATCCTCGTCGAGGAGACCGACAGCCTTCAAGGCCTCATGGCGTAGCAGACAGAAAGCGCCGCTGACAATCTCGATCTCTCCGGGACGGTCCCAAGGTAGATCCGACATATAATAATGTCCGAATTTCGGATGGTTAGGATAACGCTGGCACAGCCCCGACATCTTATAGAAGGACGTCATCGGCGTCGGGATGCCGCGCCGTGACTCTGGGGCGCGAAGTCCATAGGCATTGAGCATTCTCACGCCAATGGCCCCACTCTTCGGATGAGCGTCGGCGAAGGTAAGGGCCTCGCGGAACACATCCTCCCCGACAATCGTGTCGGGATTGAGCAACAGAACATACTCGCCGCGGGCCTGGCGGATGGCGAGGTTGTTGCCACGGGCGAAGCCGAGGTTACGCAGACTCTCGATGAACGTCACTTCGGGGTGGCGAGGCTTGAGGAAAGGCACGCTGCCATCAGAGGAATGGTTGTCGACGACGATCACCTCACCGTCAATCCCCTCCATCGCCCGCTCCACCGACCGCAGACACTGGTCGAGATAGAACTTCACATTATAGTTGACGATGACGACAGACAGTTTCATTCGCTGATCTCCCTTTCACAACGTCCCTTGGAGGGAAAGACAAAGATGAGGGCAATGAGCAGAATGACAGCCATATAAGCATAGCCCGGCACCATCGTGATATAATAAAGGACGATATTGACATACAACGGCAGAAAGAGAAACTGCAGTCGGATAATGCCCCATCTCTGCAGTGCCTCAGCCTTCTTCGCCATCAGTTCCTCGTGGACCTTCTTGATTTTGAAGAGATATAATGCCAAGGGTATCAAGGCGATACTCACGATCTGGTCGATACACTCCGTGAGAAAGAGTGTCGTGGCATTCTCCGAAGGATCGGCAACGGTAAGATCGACGAGCCCTGTCTCACAGACGAGGACGAAGAGGACGACCATCAGCAGGTCACTGATGGTGAGAATCATCAATGTCTTATGGGCACTTTCTAATGTTACTGGTTGATTTTCCATGATTTTATTTGTTAAACGGTTGACGATTAAGAATAGACCTACCCAGCGTCACCTCATCGGTATACTCCAGTTCATTACCCACGGAGATACCCCGGGCAATGACGGTGAGTTTCACATTCGGATAAGGCGCCAGCTGACGGGAGATATAGAAGTTCGTCGTGTCGCCCTCCATCGTAGAGCCGAGGGCGAGAATCACCTCACTGATATCCCCCTTTGCCACACGTTCCACCAACGAACCGATGGCGAGATCACTGGGACCAATACCATCCATCGGAGAGATGATACCACCAAGGACATGATAGAGACCATGATACTGCATCGTATTCTCCACCGCCATCACGTCCTGGATATTCTCCACGACACAGACGGTATGATGATCACGATGGGGATCACTGCAGATGGGACAGATATCGGTGTCACTGATGTTATGGCATACCTTACAGTATTTCACGTCCTTCTTCAGTCGGGCGATGGCATCGACGAAACTGTCTACCTGTTGCTCGTCCTGACGGAGCGTAAAAAGAGCAAGCCGCAACGCCGTGCGCCGCCCTACGCCCGGCAGGGTGGCAAAGGCGCTGACGGCCTTCTCCAAGAGTTTTGAGGGATATTGCTGATCCAAAATTATAACATATATTATTGATCCATTTGCAGGGGCCGTCCCTTGTGGCGGCCCGTCGGCGGAATGCCGAATCGTCATGCGTCTTTGAAATGCCCTAACGGGCATCGGGCCGCCACAAGGGACGGCCCCTGCAAAGGGATTATCTGAGATCTATTACTTCCGCCTGCGGATAATCTTTCGCACGGAACGTGAAGAGACCGTCGGGCTGGTTCTTGGCCTGGAAACC
>JAQXXT010000007.1 GCA_029226205.1 Prevotellaceae bacterium | reverse complement strand
AGAAGTAAAAGGAGGGAGAGTTCCTCCGTAGGGTGCGGCCCTTGTGGCCGTCCGAAAAATCACAACGATCACATCACAAACGATCACAATAAGGATTTTCGTGGCGTTAGGGCGCCCACAAGGGGCGCCCCTACGGTGGAGGACCTACGGCTGCGGTCGGCCACAGAGGGCGTGATAGGGGCAGCGGAGGCAGCGGTCCTTGTCGGCGGTGGGCATGAAGGGCTGGGAGAGGTCGAAGATCTCGGCGAGGAGGCGCTTCAAGCCCGCCACGAAATCGGCGGCATAGCCGCGGATGTTGCCGATCTTCACCTTGTTGATGGCCAGTACGGGGTCGTAGTTGTCACCACCGGCATGCTGGATATAGAGCAGGGCAGGAGCCACGGGCGTGTCACCCTCATGGGCGAGCTTCCCCGCCAGTTCGGCGGCCCTGCCACTATGATCCTTCTTCAGCATCTCCACGATGAGGGCATAGAGCATCGTCTGGAGATAATAGTCGGTATGATTCTCGAGGTTCTCACCCGTGAAGATCTCATCGACGGACTTGACGGAGAGCTTGTTGTTGGCACCCGTCTTATAGTCGACGACACGGATATAAGGATCACCATACCTCTCCTCGTTCTTCTCCTTGTCTTTGACCTTGTCGCGGACCTTGTCGAGACGATCGATGAAACCGAAGATCTCCACATTCCTCGTGCTGCCGTCGGGCAACTCCACCCGGAAATCCTGCATGACCAGCCGTTCAAGGCCGAGGATGTCCAGGGGTGCCCTGTCGATGTCGAGCTTGACGAGCTGACGGAGATAGTCGATGATGACCTGACGGTTGATATACTGCAGACCATTATACTCGATATCCTTCTGCTCGTTGAAATGGAAGAGCTCCTCGTTGAACGCCTGGTCCACGATGGCATCGAGCACTTCGAAGTGCTTGTCGACTCCTTCGAGCTGCTCCCTCGTGATCCGTCCGTTGGCATCCATGAGTCGTTTATAGAGCAGTTCGGCACTCTTATGGAAGATATTTCCGAAGATACGGTTGTCGACCTCATCCTCGTCGGTGTCGTCGGGCTCCGTGATCTTCGCGATGAAACGGTAGTAGAACCGCAGCTGACAATAGATGAAGTTGTTCAGTGCCGTCGGAGAGATACGCCGGGTGGCGTCGAGGACCTCCTTGACGGCGGCATCCTTCTCGATCGGCGCGATGACCGTCTTCACGGGAGTCTGTCCACAGGAGAGGCTCTCACGGATGATCGGCTGCTTGCTCTCCACGAGGAGCTGGAGCATGAAGCGAGACATCTCACCACTGCGGTTGTCGGTCGTGGCATGGTTGAAGCAGATCGTCACGTCGGAGGCCCGTTGCAGCAGCCGGTGGAAATAGTAAGCGTAGATCGCCACCTTATTATCTATCGTGGTCAGGTCGAAGGCCTTGCGGATGGCATAGGGGATGAACGACGAGTCGTTGACATTCTTCGGCATGTTACCCTCGTTGGTGGAGAGGAGGAGGACATGGTCGAAGTCGAGGTTACGAGTCTCGAGGACGCCCATGACCTGCGTGCCGACGACGGGCTCGCCATGGAACGGTATCGATGTCGACTTGATGAGCTGATTGAGGAGCCGCTGCCAGATGTTCAGGTCCTCCGTGAGGTCACCGGCATCGATGAGGGCGCAGAGGCGGTTGATGAGGGTGTACATACGGAAGAGGGCCTCCTGGAAGAAGGGATCCTTCACGGTGGATTTCTCACCTTCAGCACCCTCCGCAGCCTTTTCGTTTTCGGCGGCTTGTGCCTGAGCCTCTTGGACGGCGGCCTGGTGGTAGTGGCTGCCGATGCGCCGGAGGATGTCGAGGAGCCAGTGGGAGAGGCCCTGCTGGGGATAGTGGAAGAGCAGCCGCAGCCCCTCGTCATCACCCGCCAGCTCGTCGCCGGAGAGGTAGAAGCGCTTGGTCTCCTGGTTGAGGGGATCGTGGTCGGTGTCGGCGATGAAGCGGGCATAGGGATGTCGCAGGACCATACGGATCCAGTGGAGGCGGTATTTGTCAGCCTGTCTGCTGTAGCCCTTCGTCTGCAGTTCCACGAGGATGTTGACGAGGGTGGCGATGGGTGTCTGTGCCAGCGGGAAGCCCGTGGTGACATTGAGTTTCTCGACCGTATCGGGGAGACTATGGATGACCGTCGGCAACAGGTTCTCATCGCAGAGGACGACGGCGGTGCGGCTGCCGGCCTTGATGCGCTTGCCGCCGTCAGCCTGCAGCCAGTTGGCGACATAGCGGGCCTGGATATTCTCCGTGGAGGCCTCGATGAAATGGATGTCTTTCGGACGTACGAAGTTATTGTAGATGTCCTTGTCGGAGCTGTCGAGTTCATTAGGATAGGCACGGAGATATTCGGAGATATAATGTCCGGCCTCCTGACCGTGCATATAGTAATCGTCGAAATCCCAGTAGAATTTCGCCTTTCCCTCTTTCTGCAGCCGGTCGCAGAGGCGCAGCTCCACCTTCTGCATCATGTTGAATCCTACGAAGAGATAGGTGTCGTATTTGAAGCGGATCGTCTCATCGTTGACGACATGGCGGTAGAGGGCACCCTCGTAGGCCAGTTTCTGTCGTTCGAGACGGGCGTTGAAGTCGTTGTAGATATCGAGGAAATGACTCCACAGACGCAGGAAGCGATCCTTGAGCTCACTCTCGTTGTTGATGTTGAAGTTGTTGAAGAACCGTTTAAGGATATCCTTCTGTTCATCAGAGAGATAGGAAACATCATCATATTCGTGGATATCTTTCAGGTTACTGAATATCTTCTCCGCATCGGCCATATTCTTGTCGATGTCGTCGAAATCAGTGATCAGCAGTTGGCCCCAGCCGTAGAACTTGTCAAGATCTTCCTGTGTGCCCGTCACTGCCTCGTAGGATTTGTGGAGGTCGCAGACGAGCTTGATGGGATCGCCGACGGTCAGCGGGGAGTGCTCACGGAAGAGGTCGGAGATGGTGATGTAGGCCGGACTCCAGATGGGGTGGCCGGTCTGAAGGGCCAGTTCCTCGTTGAGGAAGAGGGAGGCGCGCTTGTTGGGGAAGACAACAGCGATATGACTGAGGTTGTCGCCATATTTCTTCAGGATATCCCGGGCGACATAATATAGGAATCGTTTCATTTTACTTCTTCTATACGGTTAGGGAGAACATACCAGATATATCCGGTGATATTTTGATGGCCCATGGCTTTGAGCAGGTCCATATATTCCTTGACCTGGTCGTGGTAGGCATCATGATGCTTGGCGAGCTTGAAGTCGACGACGATGGTCTCGTGGCCGTCGGTCATCACACGGTCGGGGCGGCGCTCCACGGGCTGGTGCGTCTCGGGGTCGAGACGGAGGATGGAGCACTCGGTGAAGAGCTGCCACTTCGGTGAGAACCAGTCCTTGATCTTCGGTGACTCGATGCGCTTGCGGATCATGTTCTTCAGCACGTCAGCCTTCAGCGCCGTGTCGTAGATGACACCTTCGAGCTCGAGCTCCTTGAGGACGCGGTCGACATCGGCCGTGGTCTTGATGGAGGAGAAAATCTTGTGCATCAGGTCGCCGGTCTGGATGAACGAGCTCGGGGCGCTGTCGTCCTCCTGGCCGCTGACAAACTCCTCGGAGCGGTTGCTCTGCTTGAAGATCAGCGGGGCGGAGTAGTTGCGGATGTCGACACGGAGCGGGGAGACGGGGCGGAGGAAGACATTGGGCTCGGAGGGTTCCACCGTAGGGTGCGGCCCTTGTGGCCGTCCTAATTCCTCTGTAGGGTGCGGCCCTTGTGGCCGTCCTAATTCCTCCGTAGGGTGCGGCCCTTGTGGCCGTCCTAAATCCTCCGTAGGGTGCGGCCCTTGTGGCCGTCCTAAAGGCGTTAGGGCGCCCACAAGGGGTGCCCCTACGGTGGGTTGGGGCGTTAGGGCGCCCACAAGGGGTGCCCCTACGGCGGTGCCATAGGAGAATGCGGCGTCGGCTTTTTTGTCGGCATCGAGGTCGGAGAAGGCGGCATCGGTGGTGATGGTCTCGGTGTAGTCGCTGTTGGGGTCGAAGGAAGCGATCAGCTGGTCTTCGGGCGTGTCGTCTTTGCTGTCGCGGACGGGATTATCCATAGCCGTTTCCAGTGAGGAGATGACCTGCTCGATGAGGGCGCTGCGGCGGGAGGCACTGTCGCCATGCTTCGTGAAGACATAGAGGCTCTTGCCGGCACGCGTGAAGGCGACATAGAGGAGGTTGAGGTTGTCGATGGTATCCTGGAAATGCTCCTCCTGGTAGTCTTCCTCGTAGACGGACCCTACCATCTGCTTCTTGCTGAAGTCGATGGGGATGACGGGCAGCTTACTGTATGGCTTCTCGTCGGTAGAGCACCAGAGGGTGTGGGCCTTCTCCAGTTGCCAGTCGCAGAAGGGCATGATGACATGGTCGAACTCGAGGCCCTTACTCTTATGGATCGTGAGCAGACGGATGCCGTTGACCTCATCGCTCTGGATCGTCTTCTTCGAGATGGTATCCTCCCAGGCAGAGAGGAAGGCGGCGAGGTCAGGCACCTGGTCTTGCGCGAAACTGTTCAGCTGGTCGAAGAAGGCGCAGACATAGGCATCCTGTCCGCCGAGCTTCTCGATGTCGAAGATCTGATAGAGATGCTCCACGAGTTCCACGAGCGGCATTTTCAGCAGTTCGGGGAAATGGGCGGTATAAGCCTCGGGGAGCAGCGTGTTGAGTGAGTGGATCATCACCTCGGTCTTGTCGTCGTCGGATGGTTTGAAATATACAGGCTGAAGGATGGCCGTCTCGGGCGCCTCCGTCGTCAGCACCTGTGTCTGATAGAGCTTGACGAGGGTGGCACGGCAGAGGAGGTCGTCGGGGGTGAGGAGTGTCTGCAGGGCGGCGATGAGGATGTTGACGGCCGCGGAGGCATCGAGGCGGAAGGCCTCGTCGCTGATGAGGGGGATGTCGGGGTAGTTGTTCATGAAGAAGTCACCGATCTGCTGGATGGTGGCATTGCTGCGTACGAGGATGGCGATATCCTTCGCTTCCACCTTGTTATATAAGAGCTGCTGAACGGTCTCTGCCGTCTTCTGCAATGTCTCGTCCTCGTAGCTGTCCTTGTCGTTGGCCAGGAAGTCGATCTCCACATAGCCGCCGCCTTTCTCCTTCTTCTTGGCGGGGATATTCTGGTCCACATCCGCATAGGCCTGCAGCAGTTCGGCATGCCGCCGCTTGCTCGTCTCGCCGATCTCCTGGCCCGTGAGGTAGGCGGCACGGCGGAAGAAGGCATTGTTGAACGTGATGATGTTGGGCAGTGAGCGCCAGTTGGTCTGCAGGCTCTCGAGGTCGAGGCTGTCCGGTGAGAATTGTTGGTTGATATTGTTCAGCAGCCGCCAGTCGCCATTGCGCCAGCGGTAGATGCTCTGCTTGACATCACCGACGAGGAGGTTGTTGACGGCACCGTTGTTGGGATCACTATGGCTCATGGTCTCCAGGAGGAGTTTCTTGAAGTTATCCCACTGGATGCTGCTCGTATCCTGGAACTCATCGATCATAATATGATTGAGCATGCTGCCGATCTTCTCGAAGATGAACGGTGAGTCTTCGTTTTTGATGAGTCCTTTGAGGAGGGTCTGCGTGTCGGAGAGGAGAAAGCGGTTGGCGGCCGCATTATTCTCCCTGACGCGCTGGGCGATGGTGCCGAGGAGGCGGAGCTGGCTGAGGTGGTTCAGCGTCAGCTTGGCGGAGAGATAGTCCTTCACCCATGTCTTGCGTTGTTTCTCACAGTATTCCAAGATGGGGTAGAGATCGTTCTTGACGAGGGCGAAGAGTCGGTTGTCGTCTTTGGCATCTTTCTTGTTGACCCAGTTGGCGGGATCATCGAGACATTTCTGTGTGGTGGTGTTGAGGACGTCATCGTCGGTGAAGTTGCCGTTTCTGAGTTTGTTGAAATAGCTGCTGATGCCCCTGTTCTTACCCTTCAGGTCGTTGGGGCTGAACCCGTAGGCTTCCAGTTTGTCGAAGAAAGACTCACCGGCACACTTTACTTCGTCTAATGTATTCTTGCATTGCTCCGATAACTCCTTTTTCAAGCCATTGAAGAAGTCGGCGTTGTTGGGATTATAGAAGAGTTTCTCGAGCTCCTCTTGGTGGGCCTTGTAGTCATCCTTGAAGATATTGGCACCAAACGACTTGATCTGTCCAATGACATTCCAGCCTTTGTCGTCGCTCATCTTCTCATGGATATAGTCCATGATCCAGAAGAGGACGGGACTCTTGTCGTCGAGACTCTCGATGAGTTCATCGACGGCCTCGTCGAGCACCTCATAGTCGTTGAGGCTGACCTTCAGGTTCGCCGTGAGGTCGAGCTCACGGGCGAGGTTGCGGAGGACGGTCTGGAAGAAGGCATCGATGGTCTCGACACGGAAATAGCTATAGTGGTGGAGGAGGTTCTTCAGCACAACACCGGCGCGGCGGGCGATCTCATCGTCGGACAGGCCGGTATTCTTTCTGACGACACTCAGATAGTCATCACTCCCCGGGAGGCGGTGGGCGATGCCATAGAGCTGGGAGAGGATACGCTGCTTCATCTCTCCCGTCGCCTTATTGGTGAAGGTCACGGCGAGGATATTGCCATATCCCGACGGATTGTTGATCAGCAGGGATATGAACTGTGTGGCCAGGGTGAATGTCTTACCCGAGCCGGCACTGGCGCGATAGACGGTCAGTGGTTTCTGCTCTTTTGCATTGTTGGATTGTGCCATATCAAACGTATTGTAAAGGGTTAGAATTTAAAAAGGGAGTCTCACTTCACAGCGAAACTCCCTGATATGTACAAAGTTACAAAATCTTATTTGAGGTGCGTGGCAGAGTCGAACTGCCTTAAGCGGTTTTGCAGACCGGTACCTAACCGTTCGGACAACGCACCGTTGTTTTGAATTGCGAGTGCAAAGGTAGTGAAAGTTTTTTATTCCCGCAAATTTTTCGGTAGTTTTTTTTGATTTTTTTATCCATCGTAGGGGCACCCCTTGTGGGCGCCCAATTTCCACCGTAGGGGCACCCCTTGTGGGCGCCCTAACGCCTTTAGGACGGCCACAAGGGCCGCACCCTACGGAAGGAAGACGGGCCACAAGGGCCGCACCCTACGGAGGAAGACGGGCCACAAGGGCCGCACCCTACGAAGGGTTTATTATTTTCCTTTCTTGATCTTCTCCACGTAGGCATCGATGACGGCGACAGCGGTGATGTTGACGACATCGCTGACGGAGCTCTCGAAGTCGGTGAAGTGGATCGGCTTGTTCAGACCCATCTGGATCGGGCCGATGATCTCGCAGTCGGGATCGAGGGCCTGCAGGAGCTTATAGCTGCCGTTGGCGGAGCTGAGGTTCGGGAAGACGAGGGTGTTGACATCCTTGCCCTTCAGGCGTGTGAACGGATACTTGTCGTCGCGCAGCTTCTTGTCGAGGGCGAAGTTGATCTGCATCTCACCGTCGATGGGGAGGTCGGGGAATTCCTTCTGCATCATCTCCACGGCGTTGTGGACCTTCAGCGGGCCACCGATGGCATCGGTACCGAAGTTGGAGTAGCTGATCATGGCGATGACGGGGTCCTCATTGAAGAACTTCACCGTCTTGGCACTCAGCTTGGCCACATCATAGAGCACGGCCTCGTCGGGATGGCGGTTGATGAGCGTATCAGCAATATAATAGGTACCCTTCTTCGTGTTGAGGATATGCATCGTGGCGAAGTGGTTGAAGCCCGGCTGGATGCCGACGACCTCCTTGGCCACCTTGATGGTATTGCTGTACTTCGTATACAGACCGGTGATGAACGCGTCGGCATCGCCTTGCTCTACCATCGACATACCGAAGTAGTTGCGCTCATACATCTTATCGTAAGCCTCCTCGAAGGTGTAGCCTTCACGGGCACGCTTCTCGGCGAGGTGCTTGGCGAAGGTGGCACGGCGGCCCTGCTCCTGGTCGGCACGCATATCGACGATCTCAATACCGGAGAGGTCGAGCTTCAGACGGTTGGCGATACGCTTCAGACGGTCGGGGTTGCCGAGGAGGATCGGCTGGCAGATACCCTCTGTCTTCGCCTGGACGGCAGCCTTCATCATCGTCGGGTGACCACCCTCAGCGAAGACGACGCGCTGCGGATGCAGACGGGCGGTATCGTGGAGCTTGCGCGTGAGCTTCGTCTCCTGACCGAGGAGCTGACGCAGTTGCTTCTTGTAGGCATCCCAGTCGGTGATGGTACGGCGGGCGACACCACTGTCGATGGCGGCCTTGGCAACGGCGGCGCTGACCTCCGTGATCAGACGGGGATCGACGGGCTTCGGGATGAAGTATTTCGGACCGAAGGTGAGGTCGTTGACATGATAGACATCATTGACGACATCGGGCACTGGCTCCTTGGCGAGCTGTGCGATGGCCTTGACGGCGGCGAGCTTCATCTCCTCGTTGATGGCCTTGGCGTGGACGTCGAGGGCACCACGGAAGATATAGGGGAAGCCGATGACATTGTTGATCTGGTTAGGATAGTCGCTGCGGCCCGTAGACATCAGTACGTCGGGGCGGCTCTCCATAGCCTCCTCATAGGTGATCTCCGGTACCGGGTTGGCCAGGGCGAAGACGATAGGATTCTTGGCCATGGAGCGGATCATATCCTCGGTGACGATATGTCCCTTGGACAGACCGAGGAAGACATCGGCGCCGACCATTGCCTCTGCCAGCGTGTGGACATCACGGCGGCTCGTGGCGAAAAGCTTCTTCTGCTCCGTCAGGTTCGGACGGTCGTCGGTGATGACACCGTGGGAGTCGAGCATGACGATATTCTCCTTGCGGGCACCGAGGGAGACATAGAGCTTTGTACAGCTGATGGCGGCAGCACCGGCACCACTGACGACGATCTTCACATCCTCGATCTTCTTGCCGGCAACCTCAAGGGCGTTGATCAGACCGGCGGAAGAGATGATGGCCGTGCCATGCTGGTCATCGTGCATGACGGGGATGTCGAGGGTCTTCTTCAGACGGTCCTCGATATAGAAGCACTCCGGGGCCTTGATATCCTCCAGGTTGATGCCACCGAAGGAAGGAGCGATCTTCTCGACAGCCTCGCAGAATTTCTCAGGGTCCTTCTCGTTGACCTCGATATCGAAGACATCGATGCCACCGTAGATCTTGAAGAGCAAGCCCTTGCCCTCCATGACCGGCTTTCCGCTCATGGCACCGATATCGCCGAGACCGAGGACGGCGGTACCATTGGAGATGACAGCTACCAAATTACCTTTATCTGTATATTTGTAAACATCATCGGGATTCTTCTGAATTTCAAGACAAGGATAGGCGACACCGGGGGAGTAAGCCAGACTGAGGTCCGTCTGTGTGCGGTATGGCTTTGTCGGTTTTACTTCGATCTTTCCAGGTCGTCCGTTGGAATGGTAGGCTAAAGCAGCCTCTTTCGTGATTTTTACCATAATTTACTAACGCTATTGGTTTCTTTTCGGCAAAGTTAATAAAAAACGTTGTAAAATCCACAAGTTTTCCGAACTTTTTTTGTAACTTTGTCACAAAATCTATTATATGGTTAACGTTTATGAATACGACTACCGAATATAAGATAAACTTAAAGCAGAAAATCCTTGACGCCGCTTTCCGGCTCTTCACGAGAAAAGGTATCCGGGCAGTGAAGATGGATGATATCGCTGCGTCGCTGTCTATCTCCAAGCGTACGCTTTATGAGATATTCACCGATAAGGAGAGTCTGGTATATTATGGCGTGAAATATTATAATGACCACTTCAACGAGATCATGATCAAGTACGCCGATGCCCCCGATCATAATCCGATTGATACCATCATGCATTTCTATCATCTTCAGATAGAGTATAACCGTCAGGTGATGCCCGTATTCTATGAGGACGTCCGTAAATATAATAAGGTGTGTAAGCTGATCAATGATCTGAAGGAGGAGCGTGCACGGAAGGGTGTCGACTTCTTTGAGAAAGGTGTCAAGCAGGGCTTCTTCCGAGAGGATATCGATTATGCGTTGGCGCTGCAGATCGCCCAGGCGTCGATGGCGGGCTTCCACGATACGAAGAATATCAAGCGCTATAAGCTCGAGGATATCTTCCGCAGTTTCGTCTTCGTCTTCCTTCGCGGACTCTGTACGGAGAAAGGACTGCAATGCCTCGACAGGCAGTTGGAATTGCTGAAAAAGTAAAACGGTGAAATGATGGATATTACGGTAAGGATCATAGATAAACAGGAAGACCTCCCGCCTTTGCGGGATGAAGAACTATTTCATAGCCTCGATTACTTCAAGGTGGCGGCAGCAAGCCCGTTGACGACGCCGCTCATGGCGGTAGCCTTCAACGAGGAAGGGGAGGCAATGGCCCATCTGCTCGCCGTGATCCGTATCCGTCATACCTGGGTGCCGCCATTGCTCTTCCGCCAGGCCCGTATCTACGGCAAAGGCGTCTATGGCGAGGGGGCCGACGAGGAGTATGTCTTCGGACTGATGCTGCATGCCCTGACGAAGGAGTTGAAGCGCCGGTTCTGTATGATGATAGAGATTTCGGATATCTGTCCGAAGATGTTCGGCTATAGGATGTTCAGACGCTGTGGCTATTTCGCCATGAAATGGCAGGAGGTCTACAACTCCCTCCATAGTATGGTACCGAAGGAGCGGCTGACGGAGAAGGCGGATCAGAAGATCCTCAAGGCTGCCGAACTCGGCGTGTCGACGACGGAGACGACGGACCCGAAGGAGATCAGACAGTTTTATAAGTTGCTGCGTGGCTTCTACCGCCTCCGCCTGCGCCGTGTCCTCCCGCCTCTGGAGCAGATCCAGCAGTTGCAGGCTGAGGACCATGCCCATGTCTTCGTCACTCGGTTTAAGGGAAAGATCATCGGGGGCTGTGTCTGTGCCTATTCGGGTGATGATGCCTTCCTCTGGTATCTGGCCTCCACGAAAAAGCGCTATGTCATGTTGCATGCCGACTATATGACGGTATGGACGGCGATCGTGGACTCCTGGCAGAAAGGCTATCGGCATATCCGCTTCCTCGATGTCGGTCTCCCCTGGCGCCGTAATCCCTTCAGAGAGTTTATCCTCGGTTTCGGTGGTAAGCCCGTAGCCCGTTATCGGTGGTTTCGCTTCAATATCCCCTGGATCAATGGGTTCTTCAGATGGTGGTACAGGGAATAATGGAAAATATATAATGGATAATGGAAAATGGATAATGTACTAAAACAAACGATATTTTTCGGACTTTTGTGGCTGTCGGCTGTAGGGGCCTGCGCACAGCAACCGGAAGTACCCTATACGCTGACGGGAAAGGACCAGCAGATTGTGGTGAAGAATCCTTCGGTGAGGGCGCAGCATGACATGCCTGTGGTTATCGCGCTCGGGCGGACGGAGGTGGACTCGGCTGCCGTGGTCGATGAGCAGGGGATCTCGGTGGCTTATCAGCTCGATGATCTCGACGGCGATGGCAGGGCGGATGAACTCTGTTTCCTGACCGATCTCTCCGGGCATCAGAAACGGAACTTCATGGTTCATACGTATGGCTATGGTCATCCGACGGTATTCAAGGACCGTACGTTTGCGCAGATTGTCTTGCCGAGGAAGAATCCCAAACTGCCGAAGAATGCGCAGGATGTCTTTGTGGACCGTATCGCTTTCAGCTCCCGTACGAAAGATCCTTATCATGCCGTCCATGGACATGGGATGATGTTTGAGAATGAGCTCCTGGCCCTTCGCGTCTATTTCGACCAGCGGCAGACCGTCGACCTCTACGGCAAGCGCCATCAGGGGCTGGAGTTGCAGGCCACGCAGTTTTATCCTTCCGAGGAGCAGCTGCAGGAGGGCTATGGCGATGATGTGCTTTGGGTAGGCAATACTTACGGCCTCGGTGCCCTTCGTGGCTGGGATGGCTCCAAGTCTTTACTCCTCAATGAGGTCAGGAGCCGGGAGCAGCGCGTTATCGCATATGGTCCCGTCCGTACAGTCGTTGAGATGCACGATATCCATTGGATTCCCTCACCGGGTATGCCCGCCATCAATGCCACGATTCGCTATACGTTCTATGCCGGCCACCGTGATATCCGCGTGGATGTCTTCTTGGATGGTGATACCTCGAAAAGCCTGTTTGCCACCGGTCTCGTCAATGTGAAAGGCTCTGAGGAATACAGTGACCATCAGGGGCTGCGCGCTTGCTGGGGGTCGGACTGGCCGACGGGCAAGGATGATGGCAAGCACCAACTTGAGACGGTAGGACTGGCGATCTCCATTCCTCAGGAGTTTCTGGTAAAGGAGATGCCGGCTACGAAGGATGACTATACGATGGTCGTACGCCCGTGCCAGGATGTGGCAGGCAAGAGTCATCTCACCTATTATATATTATATACGAGTAAGAAAGAAGATTATGGTTTTGCCTCAGCCAAGGACTGGTTTCGTTGGTTGAAGGATTGGAAGAATAAATGACTATGAATATCATTATGATTGGCTCGGGGCGGTTGGCGACCCAACTGGCCTTGGCCCTGAAGGATGCCGGACATCATCTCTTGCAGGTCTGCTCACCGACGGCTGCCCATGCGGAAGCCCTCGCCACACAAGTGGGGGCGGAGGCGATCACGACGGTGGAGGAGCTGCGGTCGGATGCCGATGTATATATCCTTGCGGTGAAAGACAGTATTCTGGCATCGTTGATCCCCGTGGTATGCAAGGGTAGGGAAGACGCGCTCTTCGTACATACGGCAGGATCGATGCCGAAAGATCTCTTTAAAGGCTATGCCCGGCATTATGGCGTCTTCTATCCGATGCAGACCTTCTCCAAGGAGCGGCGCGTGGACTTTCAGCAGATTCCCATTTTCCTTGAGGCCGACAGTGAGACAGCACTGCAGCAGATAAAGACGCTGGCATCGTCGATCAGCGGGTCGGTCTACGAACTGTCTTCGGACGACCGGAGATATCTCCACCTCGCTGCCGTCTTCGCCTGCAATTTCGTCAACCACTGCTTTGCGCTCTCTGCCGACGTACTCCGGAAGGTCCATCTGCCTTTCTCGGTGATGCTGCCGTTGATCGATGAGACGACACGGAAGGTACACGAGCTCTCTCCCGTGGATGCACAGACGGGTCCCGCCGTGCGAGAGGATCATAATGTCATGCAGGCGCAGAGTCGTTTGCTCTCCGATGATCCGTTGATGCAAAAGATCTATGAACTCATGAGCGAAAGCATCATGAAAAGTAAAAAAGTAAAGAAGTAAAAAATAGGTGGCCTCCTGTTGAGGCCACGGCAGTCACGAATATATTATGATAGATTACGATTTAAAGAAAATCAAGGCGATGATCTTTGATGTCGACGGCGTGTTGAGTTGTGAGACGATCACGTTGGCGGCCACGGGTGAACCGCTTCGTACGGTGAATATCAAAGACGGATATGCCATTCAGTTGGCGGTCAAACAAGGTATCTCCGTGGTGATCCTGACGGGTGGCACGACGGATGCCGTTCGTATCCGATATGAGCATCTCGGCGTGAAGGAGATTATCCAGGGTGCCGGTGTGAAGATCAAGGCATACGATGATTTCCTCAAGCGTAAGGGCTTGAAAGATGAAGAAGTGCTGTATATGGGTGATGATATCCCCGACTACGAGGTCATGCGCCGCTGTGGCTGCCCTTGTTGTCCGAAGGATGCCTGCTCGGATATCAAGGATATCAGTCTGTATATCTCTGACCGTCGTGGTGGCCGGGGCTGTGCCCGTGATGTCATCGAACAGGTCCTTCGTACACAGGGCAAATGGCTCAGTGATGCCAAGGCCTTCGGATGGTGATCGATCCTCCGTAGAGTGCGGCCCTTGTGGCCGTCCGTAATAAAAAAATTGAAAATGGAAAACGAAAATAGAAACGGTCAGCCTCTCCGGTTGATCCTGGCCAGTGGCAGTCCACGGCGCCGCGAACTCCTGTCGGCGTTGGGACTCGACTTTGAGGTAAGATTAAAGAAAGGAGTAGAGGAACATTATCCTTCAGACCTCCCTGCAGGAAAAGTGGCTGAGTATATTGCCCGTGAGAAGGCGGCAGCCTATCAGGGTGAGCTGAAGGATGATGAACTCGTGCTGACGGCAGATACAGTTGTGATCTGCGGTCAGGAGATTCTCGGTAAGCCGAAAGACGAGGATGATGCCCGGCGGATGCTCCACCTTCTCAGTGGACGCACCCATGAGGTGACGACCGGCGTCTGTCTTACCACCGCCTCACTGCAGCGCCATTTCTCAGTGACCACGGAGGTGACCTTTAAGGCGCTCGATGAGGAGGAGATCGATTACTATATCCACCGATTCAAACCCTTCGACAAGGCCGGAGCCTATGGCATCCAGGAGTGGATCGGATATATCGGTTGTACGGGGTTGAATGGCAGCTTCTATAATGTCATGGGCCTGCCCTTACAACGGATCTATGAGGAGCTGCGGCGTCCGCCGTTTGCCCTTAGATTCGATGATAAAACTCGTCCAGAGGCAGGCGATACCGCTCTCCACGTACACCTCCTGGGGCCCGATAGCCACAAGTGATGACCATATTGATGCCGCAGTCGTGGGGCAGGTGCAGGACCTTCTTCACGCGGAGACTGTCGAAGCCTTCCAACGGGCAGGTGTCATAGCCCTGCTCACTCATGGCGAGCATGAAGGTCTGGACGGCGAGGGCACAACTCTTGTGGACAACGGTATTCATCTGTGCCTCACTCTCCTGGCGCGGCACGGGGCGGAAGAGACCGGCTATCTGCGCCACGAGGCAGCGGAAGAGACCGAGGAGGCCGAAGCAGCGCTTATACGTCAGCGGCATCAGCTTGGCATAGTACTGTTTCTGTAAGGCGATGCGGTGTGCCTTCCGGTCTTCAGGACTGTTGGCGTTGATCTCCGCGATATTCGCCTCGAGGACAGCCTTCGCGTGGCTCTTCCATTTATCTTGACGGGTGACGAAGACAACCATCTCCTTACAGCTTCTCGCACTGCCCTGGTTCAGACAGGCCACGGCCATCTCTTTCAGCACTTCCGGGTCGGTGACATGATAGGCTTCCCAGAGCTGCATGTTGGAACTTGTCGGCGCCAGGGTCGCCAGACGGATACAGTCTTTGACCTTCTCCGGATCCAGGTTTTTCTCCGGATCATATTTGCGTACGGCACGACGGTGTTGTAGGATTTCTTCTAAACTCATTGTGGTTTAAAGTTGTTTGATATTATATATTTCCGAGATAGATATGCGTGAGTCCTTCTTCCTCGGCGATCTTCCGACAGCGTCTCAGCGTTGAGACCGGTGTCGGGGGCAGGTCCTTCAGCCGGTACATGGGGAAGAAGCGTGTGAAATGAAGGGGCGTTGAGGCCATGTCATGATCCACGAGCCAGCGGCACATCTGTCTGACCATCTGCTCATCATCATTGAGGGTAGGGATGACGAGGTTTGTCAACTCTACATGTACGCCCGCCTCATGGAAGATCTGTATGGTGTCGAGGACCGGCTGCAGATGTCCGCCGCTATTCTTCTCGTAAAGCTCATCGGAGAAATATTTCAGATCGATATTGGCGGCATCGGTGACCGCCGCCATCTTCTGTGCTGGCTCCGGATTTGTATAGCCGGCAGTGACGAGGATATTCCACAGACCATGCTCATGGGCAAGGACGGAGGTGTCATACGTATACTCATACCATGTCAGTGGCTCGGTATAGGTATAGGCGATGCCCGGACAGTGGTTACGCTCGCAGACTTCTACGAGCTCACTGGGCGTAACTATTCCTTTCGACGACTCCCGGCTGTCGGCAGGAGCCTGGGAGATCTCGAAATTTTGACAGTGTTTACAGCGGAAATTACAGCCCACGCAAGCCACAGACAGACATTGTGTGCCCGGGTGAAACTCCGCCAATGGCTTCTTCTCCACGGGGTCGATGGCGAGGGCGCAGGGATGGCCGTAGACGAGGGAAACCATCTCTCCGCTTTCATTCTTTCTTACCCGACAGATGCCCGTCTGACCCTCTCTCAGATGACAGTTATGGGGACAGAGATCACAACGGATGCTGCCGTCGGATAACGTATGGTAATATAACATTTTATTCATGGATGATGATTGCTTGATAAGTATAAAGGTCGGCATCACGCCAGCCGTCCCAGCCGATGCCTGCCTTGTCTTGGGCACAATGACCGAGAAACTCTTCCTTATCCCAGTTCACCTCGTCGGCAACCTGAGGCAGGAAGGTGCCACTGCGGCCATTCTTAACCATATAGATGCCATCGCGATGAAGTTTGAACTCACTGATATCATGGATCCGTTTCATCGGCGTCAATACGGAGATCTCTATCTGCAGATGTGGCAGCTCGTCTTTGGTCACGGGGTAGAAGCGGGGATCCTCGAAGGCAGCAGCCTCGGCCATCTCCGCCACGACTTCCTGCAGCGGGATATCCTCACCGAAATGTCCGATGCAGCCACGAAGTCGGCCGTCAGCGGTATGGAGGGTCACGAAAGCGCCCTGACAAGCTGTTAAGGCCGGATCTGTACTGTCGGGATGATAGTGGTGCCCGTTGAGCCTTGTCTCTATGGCCGTGCGGGCGATCTTCAACAGAGGCTTGTATTGAGCGGCGGCCGGAGTGGCATTTGTCGTCGTATTTTCATCTTTACTGATCGTGAAGGCATGATAGCCCACCACCTGGTCGTGACCGCCGTATTCGGAGTCGCCGGAGTTGCGGTAGAGGAGATGATGGATATGAAAGGCTTTGTCTTTCTCCGTCATCAGCAATAGGGTAGCGATGGCAGCCTCTCCGCATGCCGACGTGGCCAGGTTGGGTATCTGTTCTTCCGCATTCTCACGCAGTTGGTTGATGAACGTCGCGCAGTCTCCCGTTATCAGGGCCTGTGCCGTTTGGTTGTCAACCTTTTCGGCATCCTGGTAGCGTGGATAATGGGAGAAGTCTGAACTGATAATGAAGAGATTTTTCTCATTCAGATAAGGCCGTAGGATCTCTGCTATCTTTTGTAATACTCGGATATCATCTGTGGAGATGATAATCGGTACGATCGGCGACAAGGTCTTCAGTCGGCGCTGCAAGAAAGGCAGTTGGACTTCGAGGTCATGCTCACGGTCGTGGGCACTCTCCGCGAATCGGAAGACATCGGGGTGCCCGTCAATGAGCTGCTGGCAGAAGGCGGCGTCTACCGGTACTTGTCCTAATGGTGTCTGATAGGCTTTGTATCCGGCAGCCACGGAGGCGCCACCGAGCCATACATGATGGCTCGGGCCAAGGAGAAAGATATGGTCGAAGCGATGGTCGGGCGACAGGGCGGCATAGGCTGCCCCTGCCACATCGCCGCTGAAGACATAACCGGCGTGGGGTACGATGACGGCTACCGTATGGTCATCAACCTTGACATCGGGGTGGTCGCTGAGATAGCCATCCACCTCTTTAGCCAATGCTTTCGCGTCGGCCGTATAAAACTGACCCGCCACTGCTGCCGGACGGATCTGGGCGAAGGGTGCAATACTCATCATATTTTCCTTTCCTTATTTTGCCCCAAAGATACAAAAAAATATTGAGTTTATCTGTTTTTGATGATATTATCTCTTCGGTAAATGTTAAGTAATAAAAATAGGTGGCTCCCACAAGGGGGATACCACCTATATATAATAATGTGTAGCCAAAAGATCTACTCATATCGGATAGCCTCGATCGGGTCGAGTTGTGCGGCTTTCTTAGCCGGATACCACCCGAAGAATACTCCGGTAAATGTACATACGGCGAAGGAAAGGATGATGCTCCATGGCTCGATGACCATCGTCATATCGTGACACCGCCGTTGATGCCAAAGTTGTTCTTAATCTGATTATCCCAGGCATTGGAACTCAGTGAGGTCGTTGATGTACCTACTCCGGCATTGAGGCTGACGGTAGGCAGGTTGGAGGCTTTGGCGATCTTATACGACAACGCATACTGGTCGATGCTATTCTGATAGGCTTTCAATTCCGGACGGTTATTCAGGGAAGCCTCATAGATACTGCTTAACTTTGGAACGGGTTGAAGGGCTTCGGCATCCGTCGTCTTGGGATCGATGACATCGAAGGCCTCATCATTCGTGATCTGCAGGAGTTGTTTGAGCTGTCGCTTGTAGTTCTTGACAGCACTCTCCGCAGCCACAATATTATATTTATCTTGTGCTGCTTGTGCAGAGAGCTGGGCGACATCCGACTGACTCATCTTTCCGATCTTCAGCATCTCCTTGCCACGCTCCTCATTCTTCGCGCTCATGGCATAGCTCTCTTGGCAGACTTTGACATCCTCGGTAGAGTAGAGAATCTGAACATAAAGCTGAGCGATCTGTTCCTGGATAGAACGGGCCTGAGTGGCACTGTCGAGATCAGCCTTATCAGCAACGAGCTGGTTGAGTTTCACCTGGTTGCGGTTACGGTTGCCATTCCATACGGTCCAGTTGCCCTGTACCGTATAGGAACCATTATAATAAACCTTTTTCACACTCGACTCGATATAGTCACCAGTGACGGTGGCACGTCCGGTCAACGGAAAAGGATTATAGGTCACCGTCTGAGACGTGCTGGCGGAGAGAGAGGGAAGAAGCTGAGCTTTCGATTCCTGAACATCCTCCAAGGCGCTGAGACGCTGAAGCGTCGTTTTCTTCAAGGAGATGTTGTTGGTCAGGGCATAGTTGATGCAATCGCTCAACGTCCACTGTCTGGCCTGTGTCGTGGCGGGCAATCCCAGCAAAAAGAGGGAGAGAGCAGCCGCAGAAGCCTTCATACCTTTATTCATGCGTTATCTGTTTTTTTACGTTCGTTTGTCTTTTGACGAAAGTAGGTGATAAACGTTTACTAAAGGGATAGGTGTTTAAGTTTAGTTAACATACAGTAGAAAACAAAATAGGGCAGCGCGCTGCGTTGCCCTATTGATTATGACTGAATGGTATGTTCTTCGATGAAGTCCTGGACGGCGATCTTCGCTGTCTCGGAGATGGGGATGAACACATCGCCGAATTTGAAGCGTGCTCGGTCGATGAGGGTAGCCTTCGGCATGTGGACAATGTGTGAACGATGGACACGCATGAACTCCGGCTTCGGAAGCATGTCCTCAAGAGTCTTCATGTTCATGAGGCAGTTGACGACGCGGCCACCTTCGAGGTAGAAGTTCACATAGTCTTTCATACCTGTGATATACAGAATGTCGTCGAGGCGGATCTGTACCGTCTTATAGTCACTGTTGACATAGAAGTAGCGATCTTTTGTGATCGTCTCAATCTTCTTTGATGTAGATACTGGTCTTTTCATACTCATTCTTGTTTATGTGGTTATTATTCTAACGCTTGTAGGCGAGCGATATATTTACCAAGGATATCAAATTCAATATTGACTATAGACCCCACCTGGATGCTGCAGAAGTTGGTATGCTCCCGTGTATAAGGGATGATAGCTACCTTAAAGGTATTTTTCGTCGGGTTGACGACAGTGAGGGAAACACCATTGACGGTGACGGATCCCTTGTCGACAGTGAAATAACCTTTCTTTGCCATCTCCGCATCATAAGGATATTCGAAGGTGAAGTAGGTAGAGCCGTCAGCATCTTCCATGGCCACACATGTCGCTGTCTCGTCAACATGTCCTTGTACGATATGTCCGTCAAGGCGGCCGTTGAGGAGCATGGAGCGCTCGACGTTGACCTTGTCGCCAACTTGCAGACTACCGAGGTTTGAGCGGTCGAGGGTCTCCTTCATCGCTGTCACCGTATAGGTATTGTCCTTGATGTCAACGACGGTCAGGCAAACACCGTTATGGCTTACGCTCTGGTCGATCTTCAGCTCATTGACGAAGGGGCAGGTAAGGGTGAGATTCACATTTCCCGCATCCTTCTCCACAGCTGTGACTGTTGCCATTGCTTCTATAATTCCAGAGAACATAGTTTTCCTTTCTATTAAACTGGTTACTATTCTTTAATGTATTGTCTTCATCTAAAAAGGCAGGGTGGGCACGTTGTCCATCCTGCCTTGTATGAAAGAGGGTCGCTCGATGATGTGATGAAACTCCGAGCTAAGAAGTTTTGAGAGTCCCCTTGTTTTTGTAATCCACCGATCCTTACGGATTAGCTGCGAAAGCAGTGTATGGCCCGCCATTAACAAAGAAACGTTCTCGGTTTTCGTATTAATTTGATGAGTATCCCGATCGAATCGACACGACCCCGATAGTTGTCTCCTTTCTGTGTGCAAATATACTATAAATGTTTGAAAGATGCAAGTATTTGTTCGAAAATTTTACGAAGTTTATCATTATTATCGATAATCTCCCGAATTTCGGCCAAATGTCGCTCGTTTGGACTTCCTGGAATCCATAGTCGGAGGTATCCGCGACGGGAATATTTCTCTTCCATGTGTTGTCGAAAGCGTTGCCACTGTCCCTCATCATCAAGATCCGGATAATTTTCCAATCCATATTGTATGGCCCGGGTGAAGACTTCACGGGGATCGAGGTCACGGTCAGCCTCTGCCACAATCTTTCCATAGATACTTCGCGGCTGGCGGCTGCTGGATGCACGGTGGTCTTCGACGGCTTCTTTCATGATCTTGATCTGTTCGGGTGTGAACCATTTTTTCAATCTGGCATCTGCGGCCAGGATTTTTCCACTTGTCAGATGGTGGATGGCACGGGGACCTTCCATGCCGAGGTCATGATAGGCGGCAACGACATAAACCATATTAATATCGGCACCTGTGCAGGGTACGAGTTCAAGAGAATTTTTAATGACTCTCGTGACGTGCCGCAGTCCATGACTGGCTCCGAAAGCGTTATAGCGTGGGAGAATCTGTTGTTCAACGAATGCCATAATCTCCAAATTAACATGCTGTTTCATAGGCTTAACAGGATAATGGCCACGGCGTTGAGGAGGCCAAAGAAAAACATATTACGTGCATTCTTCCCGAGGACACCATTCAGGGCTTTTCCTTCGTGAATCTTCACGAGCAGGCTTGCCGTCGGCTTATGGAGAAAGAAGGTGTAGACCACTGATGGGATGAAGGCAATGATGATGCGCAGCGCGTTGCATCCTCTTTCATCGCAGAAAGAGAGCAACAGGGCGAGCATCATCAAACTTGCTACGATACCGAGCCAGCGGTATAGCTCTTCCGCCCGTTTGGCGCCGAGACGTACGACGAGAGTCATCTTTCCATCCCTTCGGTCGTTGTCACGATCACGGTAGTTGTTGACGATCAGCAGGGTGTCGATGACGAGACCGCAGGCAATGGATACAAGAAAGGTTTCCCAAGAGAAACCCTGCAACTCTGTCGGCAAGATTACATACGTCGTCAGGCAGACGGGGATGATGCCAAAGAATACGAGGACGAGAAGGTCGCCAAGACCGAGATAGCTGAACTTCAGCGTGTAGAGAAAGGCGAAGGCAACGCAAAGGATGCCAATGATGATCATCGTCCATCCTCCAAAGAGAATCAGGGGTAGTCCGACGAAGCATCCCGTTGCTGTTGTCACTGCCAGTCCTATGCGCATGACATCCGGCGTGATCCATCCCTCAGAGCAGGCGCGGGGAGGACCGAGCCGACTCTCTGGATCGTCATTGCCGTGGACAAAGTCGAAATAGTCATTGATGAGGTTGGAGTCAATCTGCATAATCCATGCGAAGGCGAGGCAGAGGAGTGCCGGAATGATCCGAAAATTGCTCCAGCCTCCGATATGAAAGGCCATTGCCCATCCAAGGAGGACCGGAACGGCGGCTCCCGTCAGTGTCTTCGGTCTTGCAGCGAGGACCCAGGCATGGAAAGAGTTGACTTGAATATTTTGTTGTGTCATGATCAATTAAAGAAAGTCCAGCTGATGCCGAAACGGATGACGGCCGGATCAATCGGATAGTGAGGCGTGAGGAAGTATCCCTTGTTGCCTGATCCGCTGTTGAAATGGCTGTACTGCACATAGAAGCGTGCCGATTTCAGTCGGAAGTTGACATAAGCGTTGAGGATAGGATAGTTGCCTACCTTTACGCGTTGGTCAGTGCCATTGCCCTGTACGGTGAAGAGTCCGAGAGCGGGACTGTAGTCGGGGGCATAATAGCTTGTAAAATAGCGGGCGTCGACACCTAGTTCGGTATTCAACACATGTGCAATTCTGAATTTCAGATAGAGATTCGTATAGATATTAAATGTCGGCAAGGGCAGCACATCGTCGTCGGAGGACTTCTGGAAAGTCAGGATATTCTCCCAGTTGACGATGCCGTAGCGCAGATTCTGCAGCAGTTGTGCCGTGATGACACTGATATTGCTCTTGCTCTGTGCCACCTCTACATGATTGTTGGCGCGCCGACTTGTCGTACCGTCTACGATATCATAGCTCTGGATGAGATATGTGTAGTTCTGTAAGTTGTCGTAGGCCACACGGAGTTTTGTCTCTGTACGGTCGAGTGAGAACTCACCCATGAGGCGGGAATGGATCTCCTTGTCGAGGTCATCATTATCCCACCAGTAATGGCGGGCATGATAGTGGCGGTAGTAGAACGACGGGGTCGTACGGTGGAAGAAAGCCGTTGCCGCCAGTCTTACCGTATCACCGAAGAGTTTGAAGTTCAAGTCTCCATGTCCGTCAAGGAGAAGGTTCCCGGCATCTTTTCCGACGACACCGACCTCACCGGTCACATTATAATGAAAGAGTGTGCCCTGGGTCTTGATGAGCTGGCCGCCGACAGAGAGGTTATTCTCCGTATACTTATTTGTACCTCCAATACTATCGGGCAACTCATAATGGCGCAGGTCATGAGAAGCAAAGATCTTCAGTCCGGCCTTCGCCCATTTGTTGAAACCTTCAAGCATGGCAATAGCGAAGGTGTTCTTCAGTTCGAAATGCTTCGTCTGATCATAGATGGAGTCATTGCGTAACCGCCCTATATTATAATAGGTGTCTTGGTAGTAATCTGCCGGAGTCTGATAGGCCTCGTAAATTCTTCGGAAGTTTTTGAATTCGAGGGTATGTATGAAACTCGTCACCGGGACATATTCATTCTTCAACCAGGAAGTATCTTCTTTCTCCTTTGTAGCGGCAGCGAGGAGCGAGTCGGCAGCGGCCGTGCCGTGGACGCTGATACGCTCATGTTGCTTATCATTGGCGGCGGGCTCATTACCGGCAATCTTCGCGTCGTCAGGACGGCCATTGAAGGCTTGCTGTTTGTCATAGGCTTCCTCGTCGAATTTTTTCCCTTCCTTCCGGGCAGCTTTCATCGCGTCCTCTTTGGCTTTTGCGGCGGCATTCTCCTTCTTGGAGGCCATCGCAAATTTCTTAGCCTTGATTTCTTCCGGTGTCATCGGCACCTTTCGGTTGAAGCCGATATTGTATCGCTGGGAGAAGAAGACACGCTGGTTGTCTTCACGATTCCAGTTTTGTTCGAAGACAGTAGGTATCTCATCCGTTGCATAGTTCTCACTGAACATCTCCGGATGAGTGATATAGTTGTCATTTGTGATACCGCCGTTCTCCGTCATCTTCTCATGATTCGTTGAGAAGAGCAGATGAGCCTGATACCGGTCACCGAGATAGGCCCCCCACATCTTATATCCGAAATGGGAAGTACTCTGGCTGTTATAATAGCCACGGCCATAGAGGTAGTCAAACTGGAAACCGACGCCGAGGCGCTTTCCGGCGTTGACAGCGAAGAAGGCTTTCAGGGCATCCTCACCATTCGTACGATTACCACAAGTGTTGAACGATACGTTCGTGATCGGAGAATAGGTATTCGTGAAATGATGCTGGTCAACGGGTGAAACAAAATAATCGTAAGGATCCGTGAAGAGGAAATGGCTGTCGGGGAGTCTGTCAATGAAGAGTCGGGCGATACGCGGAGAGCCAAGGTTTCCCGTAGTATTATATTCCGTATAACGTCCTGATGTAAAATGATCGTTAGAATAAAGATGGGGCAGGGTATCAGGCTCTGCCGGTCTGATATCTCCGAAACGTTCGTCGACAGTCCACACTTTCAGTCCTTTTGGAATCACTTTCTCACTGCCGAGGGTGTCCCGCCGGTTGGTATTTCTGTTGTTATTCAGCGTGGTGTTGTCCTGTTGTCCGAAAGCGTCTGTCGTTGTTAACCTGGTCTGTGCCTGTGCGGAGAGCATGGCGGTGAAGGCCAGGGAAAAGAGGAATAGCTTTTTCATGAAGGAAAGAAGCGGATCAATGATGGAATAAGCGAAGGGATACTTCAATGATTTTTATCACGACGGCGATGAGCATGATGATCATAGCCCCTTGCCGCCAGAGGGGCTGGATAAAGAAGATGGCGACGCCGATGAGGGCGAGGATCATGAACGCGATATTGAGGTAGTTACGTACGCGCAACATCGGTGTATGATCCGTGATCTTCTCCATCCGGTGGTGGGGCTTAACAGCCACCGATTCCTGTTGTCCTCCGCCTTTTACGGTTGAAGCGGTGGAGGGATTATCCTGGGGTGTAGTGTTCTGATTCTGATTTTCCAAAATGTCAAATATTATTTAAATAAATTCTGTATCTCATCGAATATCTGATTTTTACGATCGATCATTCCCTTGCGGAACTTGCCATAGCCGCGACTGAGTTTTGTACCTTTCTTGTTCAATGCCAGTTTGTCGGAGATGACATCCTCAGCAGAGGATACGAAACCGGTGGAACGGTCCTGCTCATAGCGGAATACGATATTGCGGATCTCAGCATCCACGCTACCGTCATGGCAATTGACGATGAGGTTATAATCCACTTCCGAACGGTCGAGGGAGAGGAAGGTAGCCTGAAATGTCAGCCATTCCTTAACACTGGCAACGACAGTTCCTTCCGTAGGATTGAGTAAGGAGATACGGCTGCCTGTGATCTCTTGTTCGCCGGTCGTCAGTTGGGTAAGTTCATCCTGAATGGCCTGATAGAGTTCAGCCTTACTCTTTCCCGGCATGTTGATATGACGGCGGAAGACAATCTTTCCGTCAGCATCTGTCGTGACAGCACCGGCGAGGTATTTCGGATCAGACTTCGGATCATAATCGGCCTGCTTCTGCTGCGTTGACTTGCGCTGTGGCGTTGTCGTGGAGGTTGTTGGTGCCGTCCAACCTTGATGAACTTCCTTTTGGGTATCTACAGCTTGAGGCTGAGCTTGAGGGGCAATGACCTGTGACTGACGGTCAGCCTCTTGAGCTTGCTGCTGAGCCTCCTCTGCCTGCCTGCGGGCTTCGGCGGCCTGCTGCTGGGCAGCTTTCGTCTGCTCCTGGATAGCCCGCGTCTGTTCCTGAATCTCCTTCAGCTGTTGCTGGGCAGCTTTCTCTTGTGCAGCCTTCGCAGCTTTCTGGGCTTGCTCCTGGGCAATCTTCGCCTGTTCAGCGGCTTTCTTCGCCTCTTCCTGAGCTTTGGCAAGGGCAGCCTGGGCCTCCTGCAGTTGCTTTTGGGCCTGCTTGACTTGTTCTTCCGGTGTGAGCGTGTTCTGTGCGAATGCCCCCGTGACGCCCATGGCGAAAAGCAAGGACAAAGAGATCATGAATTTTTTCATATCGGTAGTTTCTTAGTCTTTCTTATCTATCAATTCGCAAAGATACTAAAAAATGTTGGGAAGTACCTATTTTTTACTCTTAAAATTTGTTGGAATGGGGAAAATATGATAATTTTGCAATTATACACGAAGGAGAAATACGAGAAATGGATTTTAAACTTACTTCCAAATATAAGCCTACGGGAGATCAGCCTGAGGCTATCGCCCAACTCACAGAGGGAATCCGCGAGGGAGACCCTGCACAGGTATTGCTGGGTGTCACGGGGTCGGGCAAGACCTTCACGGTGGCCAATGTCATTGCGCAGGTTAATAAGCCAACACTTGTTTTATCACATAACAAGACGTTGGCTGCTCAGCTCTATCAGGAAATGAAAGGTTTCTTTCCTGATAATGCCGTGGAATATTACGTAAGTTATTATGACTATTACCAGCCAGAGGCATATTTGCCTACGACGGATACCTATATTGAGAAAGATCTGGCTATCAATGAGGATATTGACAAGTTACGCCTTGGTGCCGTTTCTGCTCTACTCTCGGGAAGAAAGGATGTCATCGTCGTCTCATCTGTCTCTTGCATCTATGGTATGGGAGGCCCTGTTGCCATGCAACAGAGTGTCATCAAGTTGAAGAAAGGGCAGCATCTCGACCGTCAGGAGTTTCTTCGCAAACTTGTCGATGCCCTTTATGTGCGCAATGACCTTGATTTGCAGCGTGGTAATTTCCGTGTCAAGGGTGACACCGTTGATGTAGCGATGGCCTACAGTGATCATGTATTGCGCGTGACGTGGTGGGATGATGAAATAGATTCCATAGAAGAAGTTGATGCCGTCTCCTTCCATCGTCTCACGTCGTTTGAGACTTATGAAATCTATCCAGCCAACCTCTTCGTGACAACGAAGGATCAGACAGAACAGGCCATCAGAATGATCCAGGATGATCTGGTGAAACAGGTGGATTATTTCAATAGCATCGGTGATACGGTGAAAGCACAGCGTATCAAGGAGCGTGTGGAATATGATATGGAGATGATCAAGGAGTTAGGCCACTGTTCGGGCATTGAGAACTACAGCCGTTATTTCGATGGCCGTCAGCCGGGAGAGCGCCCGTACTGCTTGCTGGACTTCTTCCCGAAAGATTATCTGATGGTTATTGACGAGAGTCATGTCAGTGTACCGCAGATTTCAGCGATGTACGGTGGTGACCGGGCTCGAAAGAAGAATCTTGTGGAGTATGGATTCCGTCTACCTGCTGCCTTTGACAACCGTCCGTTGACATTTGATGAGTTCCATAGTCTGATTCATCAGGTTATCTATGTTAGTGCTACGCCCGCCGATTATGAGTTGCGTGAGAGTGAGGGCGTCGTTGTCGAACAAATCATCCGTCCTACGGGACTCTTGGATCCGGAGATAGAGGTACGGCCTAGTGAGAATCAGATAGATGATTTGATGGATGAGATCCTCACGCGAATTCATCGTAATGAGCGTGTGCTTGTGACGACCTTGACGAAGCGGATGGCAGAGGAGCTGACGGAATTCTTGTTGAATCACGAGATAAAAGCCGCATATATCCATAGTGATGTAGCGACGCTTGACCGTGTAAAGATCATGAATGACCTTCGCGCCGGTGTCTATGACGTGCTCGTCGGTGTCAACTTGCTCCGTGAGGGTCTGGATCTCCCGGAAGTATCTCTTGTCGCTATCCTTGATGCAGACAAGGAGGGTTTCCTACGCTCGCATCGCAGTCTTACGCAGACAGCCGGTCGTGCAGCCCGTAATGTCAATGGAAAAGTGATCATGTATGCTGATACCATCACGGAGAGTATGCAGAAGACCATTGATGAGACAGCCCGTCGCCGGAGTATTCAGATGAAATATAATGCAGACCATCATATCACGCCGAAACAGATCGTCAAAGCCATCCATACCGATCTGCCTATTGGAAATACAGAAGAGACTTCGACATCACTCGGTACGATACAGTCAGCGAACATCAAGGCCCAACAGGCCTATCTTGAGCCTGATGAGGGTGCCTTTGCTGCAGATCCAATCGTAGCTCGTATGACGCGGCAGCAGTTGGAGAAGAGTATCGCAGATACTACGGCATTGATGAAAGAGGCTGCCAAGAAACTTGACTTTATCCAGGCAGCCCAATACCGTGACGAGATCCTTCGGTTACAGAAACAGTTGGAGCTGAAGTAGGGACAGTTCTTTACGAAATCCCGTTTTAATAGTTCCCTTCGTCGACGATGGGATAGAGTTCGATGAATTCTCCATTGTGCTTCTTACCATCATCGATAATCTCTTCCACTTTCTCGCCAATCACGTCGGGCTGGTGAGAGCCAGGACCGGAATAGTGGTTGTTGAGATCTGTTGAAGTGGCGCCGGGATGGATGTCGAAGATTTCAACAGGAACTTTATCGTGTTCGAAGTCTGCAGCCATGATTGTAGTCATCGTGTTTTGTGCGGCCTTGCTGGCGACATAAGCCATCGGATGCCAGTAAGGGCTGAAGGTAGAAGGAACAGTGATGTTGCAGATACGACCATGGTTGTTGGCGAGTAAAGGGATGAGGCCTTTGGTAAGTGCGAACGTGCCGAAATAATTCACCTGTATGGTTTCCATCACATCCTTCAGCTCTGACTTATAACTTGGTATCGCCATATCGCCTGGGATGCCGGCATTGTTGACGAGGAGTGCGAGGTCAGGATATTTTTCCTTGATTTCCTTGATGGATACTTCTATACTCTTCAAGTCAGAGAGATTGACATACTGCCAGTCCAGGACGTTAACGCCGTCAGCTTTCAACGTCTGCATGGCCTTTTGAGCCCGTTGCTCGTTTCTGGCACCGATAATCACTTGCCAGTCTTTTTTCCCGAGATGTCGTGCAATCTCATATCCGATGCCTTTGTTGGCACCAGTTACTAACACTTTCTTCATAGATATTATTTTTTAGTTCGGTTGCAAAAATACAAAATCTTCTTGTTTTATGCAAGAGTTTTGAAAAATGATAAATCAGATCTTTACATCTTTTGCTTTTTCATCAAATCTTTGTACCTTTGCCGCATGGACATGAAAGGTCATGTCTCATTATCATTTGAGAATAGAATGTCAGAATTGATTATCACCACAAAGAAACAGATATTGCCTCTTCCACATTACCTTGCTATCAATGACGAGGTACTTGGGATCATCAAGGATAAGCCTGTAGATATCCGGTTGCCGGAAGGGGAGTGGAAGGTTACAATTAGAAGTATGTACCGGTTTATAGAAGGTAGCACGGTTGTGGATGTTCATGACGGCGCTGTGACTCATATCTCTTTCTCTGATCGGGAACGGTGGTGGAATTGGCTGTTTAATATCGATCTTATCTTGTGGGTTTTGAAATTCTTCTTTACCATTCCCGAGCCATGGGATACAATCTATGAAATCGTCAGTAATGGATTCTTTGCAATCTGGCTGTTGAGGTTGTGGATTATTCGGAAACGATATTTCAAGTTTAAAATAAAATGATCTCTCCTTGCGTGGCCGCAACGTAGCGGCTACCGATAAAAGGATATGTCGGATAATAATAAAAAAACCTTCAGAATTGCTTCTGAAGGTTTCAGCGGTGCGTATGAGACTCGGACTCATGACCTCCTGCGTGACAGGCAGGCATTCTAACCAGCTGAACTAACGCACCAGTTTACATTTTGAGAAGAAGAGCGGTGCGTATGAGACTCGGACTCATGACCTCCTGCGTGACAGGCAGGCATTCTAACCAGCTGAACTAACGCACCTTTTGAAACCTCATTGGGAGGCTTGCTTCTCAAATGCGAGTGCAAAGGTACAAACTTTCTTTTAAACCACCAAATAAAAACGGAACTTTTTTGCAATTTTCTTACAAAAAAGTTCCGCTATAGGATTCATGGATAGGCGCAATTGCTCTCTATCCGTTTATTTTCAACTGATTAGAGGATACCCTGTGCCATCATTGCCTTAGCAACTTTCAGGAAGCCGGCGACATTGGCGCCTTTAACATAGTTGATGTATCCGTCTTCCTGCGTACCGTATTTGACACACGAGTCGTGGATCTCATTCATGATCTGATGGAGTTTATTGTCTACCTCCTCACGAGACCAGCGCAGACGCTCAGAGTTCTGTGTCATCTCCAGACCGGAGACAGCGACACCACCGGCATTGCTGGCCTTACCCGGGCAGTAGAGAATCTTGGCATCCTGGAATACTTTGATGGCAGCCGGTACTGTCGGCATGTTGGCACCTTCGCTGACCGCGATGACGCCGTTAGCGACGAGCGCTTTGGCTGCTTCTTCGTTGATCTCGTTCTGTGTGGCGCAAGGTGTAGCGATATCGGCCTTCTCAAACCAGGGCTTAGCACCCTCTACATATTTCACGCCATATTTCTCAGCGTACTCGCGGATACGTCCACGCTCCACATTCTTCAGCTCCATGATATATGCCAGTTTCTCGGCATCGATACCATCGGGATCATAGATATAACCGTCGGAGTCAGAGCAGGTGACCGGCTTAGCACCGAGCTGGATGAGTTTCTCTATGGTGTACTGAGCAACGTTACCGGCACCAGAGACGAGAACCGTCTTTCCCTTGAGATCAATGCCGCGCGTAGCGAGCATGTTCTGCAGGAAATAAACATTACCATAACCAGTAGCCTCGGGACGGATGAGAGAACCGCCGAATTCCTGGCCCTTACCGGTAAGAATACCCTGGAACTGATGGGTGAGTTTCTTGTACATGCCGAACATGTAGCCTACCTCACGACCACCGACACCGATATCACCGGCAGGAACATCCTCGTCGGGACCGATATGGCGGTAGAGCTCAGACATGAAAGCCTGGCAGAAGCGCATGACCTCGGCATCGCTCTTTCCACGGGGAGAGAAGTCGGAACCACCTTTGGCGCCACCCATCGGGAGTGTCGTCAGAGAGTTCTTGAAGGTCTGTTCGAAGGCGAGGAACTTCAGAATGGAGAGGTTCACGGATTTATGGAAACGGATACCGCCCTTGTAAGGACCGATAGCGTTGTTGTGCTGAATGCGGTAACCCATGTTCGTCTGTACCTTTCCCTTGTCGTCTACCCATGTGACACGGAAAGAGATGATGCGATCGGGGATGCAGAGACGCTCGATAAGGTTGTACTTCTCAAATTCTGGATGCTGGTTGTAGACATCCTCGATAGTACCGAGGACCTGGCTGACGGCCTGGATGTACTCCGGCTCGTTGGGGAATCTGCGCTTGAGATTCTCTACGACTTCAGTTGCTTTCATTGACAAAATCTATTTACTTTTATTGGTTAAAATGTTTGCAGTTGCAAAGTTAAACATTTTTCGGCAGAAAAACAAGAAAATCTAAAAGTAAAAAAGTGAAAAAGTAAAAAATTAAACGTTGGATGTTCGCCTTTTTTACTCTTTTACTTTTTTACTCTTTTACTTCTTTACTTTTTCACATTTCCTCAAATTGTCCGTTGAAGTCGAGCGTACCCTTCATCTTCCCTTTCCGGGCTTCGAAATAGGGTGGCTCATCACGAAGAGAGATATCGTCGAAGACGAAATCGGCCACAACTGTATCCTTTCCATCAGCGAGGATGAGGCCCAACTTACCATTCTTTTCTGCAATGATGGGGACGTTGATGAGATCGTCTACATATATATAAGGTGTACGGAGGAAGTCATAGACGGGTCTGACGATGACGTTGCCATGATGGTCACGGATACCAAATTTTCCATTCTCCTCAAAGACTTCATGGAATTGTACATATGTGTCCTTGATGCGATGGAGATAGTAGACCATCTTCCGCTTGTTGTTGATGAGCGTGAGCATGTAAGAGAACGTGTCGCAGTAGTTGGCTACGGCTCTGGCGAGAACAATCTTGAAGTCAAGGCCATCGAGGACTTTACGGTTCAGATCGATATAGCGGGCAATGGCTTGTTCTTTCTCTTCCAGCGACATCGTATCAAGGCGTTTGATGAAGCGTTCCATATATCCTTTGGTTCCGTGCATGGCCTTGATATACCGGTGTATCTGACGATCCATCTCCTTGCAGACAAATTTGTCAATCTCTGCCTGCTCAATGGGATCAATATACGTATTTTCGAAATTTTCCAATGTGATAGGTTCCATAGGCTTGTTTGGTTTGATTACATCGCAAAGATAAAGAATTCTTAGGAAGTGGAGAAAAAAGAAGTATTAAAAAATATGAATGAGGATAACAAAGAAAAGTCATTGACAATTTGTTGTCAATGACTTTTCTTCGTATTATGTTTATCCGAAATTATCGTACACTATATCCGCTTGTTCTGTAATTTGTTGTTTATTAATATTTTATCATTATTGTATCAACTGTGTGGGACAAATTTGGTACAAACCTAACGCCCGCAGGGTTTCTTTTTATATTGCTTACTTTCTTTCTAACTTTTGCAAAGTTAGAAAGAATATGTTGACTGGCCAAATTTTTTTTGAGAAAAAAAAGAAGGAAGGCAGCTAACTGGCTGCCCCTCTTCAATGCTTTTATTTAAAAAATTTCTTTAGGATGAAGGTTTTTCGTCCTCACGGATTATACCTTCGCCACGAGTCTCACGACTGGTGGCATTGATAAATTGATAAAACGTGTTTGCAAAGGTAGGATATTTTGGGGAATCTTCCAAATTTTTCCATTCGATTTTACTGGGTAGGCATATATTTTGGCCATGTTACAATAGTCTTCTATCATGTCTGGATTGTATCATTCAACAAGACCCTGTTGGAGTTAGTCTCATTTACGTAAAGACAAACTAAGTGATCCATACTAAACGTGATGGCAGCGTGTGTTTTCTCTTGAAGACTTGAAGAATATTTTTAGTTTATTATCTGCACGTTAATCATGTTGCAGGGGTTACATTTATCTGTAATATTTCTTAACATTACATTTATATGTAATTAACACTAAATGTTTTGCAATTACAGATAATTGTTGTATATTTGCAATAGATAAAGGAAACGGAGAGCCTAACCAACTCCCCATAACATATAAACATTGTATGGAAAATTTGCTTAAAACATTGGTTGAGAAACTTCACAAGGGTATTGTGTCCTTCACGTACCGCAAGAAGGACGGATCAATCCGTCACGCAGAGGGTACACTCTACGGAGTAGGTCACACGATCAAAGGCACGAACAGAAACCAGTGCAGCTACACACTTAAGTATTATGATGTGGACTGCAAGGGGTGGAGATGTTTCATCATCGACAATCTTGTAGAGGTCGGAGAAGTCCGTAAGGAATCGGTTGACGAGCATCACAATATTTGTCTTGCTCTTGTAGTCAAGCTCAAGCAGACCATGAAAGAGAATGGGAAGATTGGAGAGCCGACATCTTTCACGTACCGCAAGGTTGACGGGACTATCCGCCATGCACACGGATTCATTTCAGACAATGTGGATGAAACTGGAAAATATTTCATCTATTTCGATACCGACAAGAATGAAGAGAGAAAGTTCCGTATTGACTCTATCCTCGGTATCGGAGAACCGGAGGAGATTGATGAAATGATGAGAGAAAGAGAGTTCTATGGCTCGGAGAACTCCAACTCATCAAGCAGTCAGCCAAGTCACGCAGACAAGGGAAGAAGTTATAATGACTTCTCAACGCTTGACATCAAGACGATCCTTTCCAAGAAAGGTATTGACATCGAGGATACCGAGAATTTTATGGTGATTGACTTGTTGCCAGAGCTGGATAAGGAGCAGCTTAAAGACCTTATCATTAAGGCTACAACAAGACTTGTAGAACTTTAGTAATTACAAGGGAGGGAATCCCCTCCCTTGCTTTATAAATACGACTATGACAGATAAGTTAGGAAACGATATTCGGGAGGGTGATTGCGTGATATGGTATGATCCCGAGCAGGAGAGCAGGGATTTAAGCCGTATATGGACAATCGACAAAATTGATGGTGATAATGAAGACTCCATCATACATATCTCAGATGACTTTGGCGAAGCCGAGGTTTGTCGGAATGAGATAGAACGCTTTTAGAAATAGGTAACGGGGAGTGTAACCGACTCCCCATAATACTTGATATAATGAATATTGTTAAGACATCGTATTGGTATAAGGGTAAGCCGTATAAGGCATTGGATATACTTCTGAGTAAGGAAGATGGCATTGAAGATGGTATGCCAACTCTTAAAATTGTAGCTGAGAACGCTTTGTGGGAGGACGCTTTTAATAAAGACGAATATTGCGACTATCCGAAAGACAAGGAAGCGGAGGGCATTGACATAATTGTTGATATCTATAGTGATATTGCCAAGCGTTATCACGAAGGCAGTGCTACCGAAACAGAGGTTTTGAATTTTGCGTTAAATGAATAATGGTAACGGAGGGGCTGACCACCCCTCCACAGGAAACAATGACAAATACAGATTTGTTAGATTTAGGATGTAAACTTTCTAATTTTAGAACAATGTTGGTAAAAGCAATTAATACTTATGTTGCTGACCATTACTCCGAGGTCGATGAAGATTTAAAAATGTTAGAGGTAACCGGATTTTGGTTTCGTGATGTACTTGTAAATTTTGAAGATGGCACACAAGCAAAGGGAAGTGTTTGCACTCTTACCAATCAGGGCGGATTTGTTCTTGATACGAATGATGGAGAGATGTGGCATTGTGATTAGAATGACTTGTCACTTGATGATTTGTACGAGATTAATTATGCTCTTGTACAAAGGGGTACATCTATCTGCAATATTCTTTAACATTACATTTATATGTAATTAACACTAAATGTTTTGTTATTACAGATAATTGTTGTACCTTTGCAATAGATAAAAGAAAACGGAGGGCCTAATCAACCCTCCATAACATTTAAACATTAAGTGTATGAAATATCCAAGAATCGAAGTAGTAAAGTCACGATCATTCAGTAGTCGGGCAGCCGTCCAAAACTACATGAAGACGGGGATCTGTTATGCGGAGAGCTACAAGGTGCAGGTTATGAGACCTAACAGACCAATGCAGAGCAGAAGTAACCTTTCGGAGTACGAGTCACGGATCTACTCTGTCAGAGCAAAGGCAGCACTCAAGAAAGAAGGCTACGATAAGGCGGTCATAAATGGAAGATTGACCATTCTATAAAAGGTAACGAGGGAGCTAACCACTCCCTCACAATTCTAGAAGACAATATGAGGAGTAAAGGTAAGGCCAGTGACATGGTGGAGATCACATGCTATGGCAGAACACGGATTATGCGAAGAGACAAAGCTGAGGAAGAATTCCTTGAGGGTATGATTGCTTGTGAGGGAAGTGAGAAGGAAACGTATACAGACATCTATCTTCAGTTGATGGGTGGATGTATGAAGTGTTCGGATGAAGACTAAATAAAGAAATCCATGTTGGGAAACAGACATGGATTTCTTTGGCAATAAAAAGGAATAGTTATGAAAGAAGTAAGCAAGAAGACATTTTGGAAACATATTCAAGAATTCGCCGATTTAAAATTGGATGTTGATCCCCATGAATACGAGGATCATTATGGTCATGGCTGGATGATTGATTATCATATTGATATGGAGTACAGAATTTACTAGGCTATTTGACAAATGGGCTGCCATAGCAGCCCATTTGTTTTGCGTCTGGATGCTTTGATGTTGTAGCGTCCAGACGCTATATCGTTATGATGTCAAGACATCATAACGCTATAAAGTCAAATTGAAGAGAGATTTTGGCGGGGACTGCCAGTTGATCCCAGTTGCAGGAGATACATTTATCTGTAATATTTCTTAACATTACATTTATAGGTAGTTAACACAAAATGTTTTGATATTACAGATAATTGTTGTATCTTTGCAATAGATAAAAGGAAACGGAGAGCCTAACCAACCCTCCACAACATTTAAACATTCAGTGTATGAAAAAAATCAAAGATTTGGATGATGAGAAAATCATCAATATTCTTGACGAGAGTAAATCTCTTCGAGAGTTGCTTGACAATCTGATTCAGGATATTGAGTTTCGGTATATTAGTGATAAGATAAGATGCTTTGAAAACGACTCGATAGATTATTCCATCGGGTTCTTTGAACCTAGTCGTATAAGTGTTTTGGACGATGAGTTGTTCTTGGAGGGGGTACGTAATTCCGAAGCTAATTATGGCCTGAGTGAGGATTGTGAAAAGCTGCTGAGTTATACTGAAAAGATGAGAGGTACTAATCTCTTTGGCTTTTATGTCAAAAAGCTCTGTAAACGATATTTCGAGGATGAAATCCAGTCCATTATAAATTGGGTGGAGGACTGTTCCATGGAGTTGTACCGTGGCTATGTAGGTGAGAAGTCTGGCGATTATATAGACGAGTTGAGATATAACGCTTTTGGCGAATACCTTTGGGACGAGGAGAATGAGACATATTATATCCCAACAAAGATTCCTGCTTAGTTTAAAATAGAGGGCAGTGCAGGCTGCCCTCTGTCTGAGGGATCTGTGTGGTTGCCTCAGTTGCAATAGATAAAGGAAACGGAGGGCCTAACCAACCCTCCATAAACATTTAAACATTCAGTGTATGAACGTAAGAGTTTTTGAGCATGCGTTAAACAATATGAAGTACGGAGACGTAATGAATATCCGATTGAAATCTAATGATAGGTTAATTCAGATTGACAACGATGAAGATTATCAAACTCCGAATATTGGATTTGCCAATCATCGGATTATGGATGGAGTCCTGTTCTTTCAGGATATTTACTTGGACGAGCCTAAATCGGGTGGCGTGGTGGAAGAAACACGATCGTATTATATTGATATTGAAAATATAGCAAGTGTCGAAGTACTGAATAAAAAACGGTTGGATTAACCCGACAAGTTGTATTCTTGAATAGAAGGTAACGGGGGAGCTAACCACTCCCTCATAATTCTGGAAGATATGGAAAAGAAGATATATCCGAGATCTGTGCGGAACACACTTCTTTATTTTGAGACGATTAATTTGCCCATACCTTTTGAGGTTACAGAAATACGGTCAGACTATTACGATACAGAGGAGCAGGCGTGGTGCATAGACGTATTCGGGATGGATGATGAGAATGGGACAACTGTGGCATACATTTATGATGATGGTGCGATTATCCCTACATACAAGGACAGCCTTGTCAATAAACTCATTGTTGAGGAGATTTTCCAGTTATATAAGACAGTGATTTTTCGTGATTCATAAATACTAGATGTTTAGATAAGTTTCCTTTGGGGGGCAGCCGTGGTGGCTGCCCTTTTGGCGTCTGAACACTATGATGTTATAGCGTTCTGACATTATAACATATTGATGTTGTAATGTTATTGCGTTATGATGTTAGGATGTCATAACGCTACAACATCAAATTGAAGACTTGAAGATGGGTTGGGGCATCGATGGCTGCACGGGGATTCCAGTTGCAGAAGATACATTTATCTGTAATTTTCTTTAACATTACATTTATATGTAATTAACACTAAATGTTTTTGCAATTACAGATAATTGTTGTACCTTTGCAATAGATAAAGGAAACGGAGGGTCTAACCAACCCTCCACAACATTTAAATATTGTAGATTATGGATATACAAATTTTCTTACATGGTGTGTGCCTTAACCATGATGGAGAAATTTTAAAAATCATGGCTTTGGATAACAGAGAGGAGGCAGACAATCTTTTTTCAAAGATTGTAAAAGAAGTGGATGAAGCTAATGAGCGTTATGATAAAGGAGAAAGCGGTGAAGAGAGCGGCTTGGATAAGGAGATTCTTTCTATTCCAGAACGTGTAGAGTATGTGTATGTAACAGTTGCTAATGTGTTGGATCGTAAAGGAGCGGGTTGTTATATTCACGGGTGTGCGTTAAGCAAAGAGGAGGCGCTTGCAGATTATAATGGTATGGTTAAGTATAATAATGATTATTATGAATTTAACCTTTCCGATGTCAACACAGAATCAATATCTGACGAAGAAGGGGTATTGATTCAAGATGAAGGGTCAAGTGACTATGGATCTATGGAGTTTGCCTGTGTAAAGGTTAGAGTTAATGGAGAACCTGTAATAGTGGATATTGGATAACATTCTAAGTGTAGTATATAAAGGAAACGGAGAGCCTAACCAGCTCTCCATAACATTTAAACATTCAGTGTATGACAGAACAAATTTGTACTGAGTTTGTGGAGCTGAAGAAGTATCTTCTTGAACGATTCTCGTTTAAGATTCAGCAAAAAGATCTCTATCGGGTACGTCTCTTCGGTAAACGAGGATATTATGACGAGAGTGGGGACAAGACTTATCTCTGCTATCTTCCAAAGGCTTGCGCCTATCTCTTGCAACTACTCAAGTCAGCAAAGGGTAGTCGTATCAAACTCTATTTCGATGATGATATAGATACCGACGATTCTATTATGTATGAGACGGAGTGCTATGGCAGACGTAAGGTGAGTTTCAAGGTTGATGATAAAAAACTTTATTGGTAAATGATTTTCCTGCCCCTATCCTAGGGGCAGGAAAACAAAGCGATGTTATATGTATAACGAGGAAGAATATTATAATGTCAGATTAAAAGGCAGGTTCATTCGTGTCTATAAAGAAGGCCATGACGGGGACATAATTTTGGATAAATATCAAGATGTAAAAATCGATTTCTTCTTTATAGATTGTGAAGGTGATGAGCAGAATGAGAGGTATGTAATTATGGCGGATGGTGGGTTACGAATTGTTCCAACTGACCCCTATATGGATAATATCAATAATCTCATGCAAGGAGACATAGTTGACGCTACATGTTTAGATAGACATGTAGGTATCAAATTCGTTGAAATTTAATTACAAGTAAAATGTATAGGTTGTTATTGATCCGTACCGTCCGTAAGGGTAGTGCGGATTTTTCGGTTGTAAAGTTAAAGGTTTGAAGTTGTTTTGTAGCTGATAGATTACCCAGTGATCCCAGTTGTAGGGGTTATATTTATCTGTAATATTCTTTAACATTACGTTTATATGTAATTAACATCAAACGTTTTGCAGTTACAGATAATTGTTGTACCTTTGCAATAGATAAAAGGAAACGGAGGGCCTAACCGACTCCCCACAATTTAAACATTGAGTGTATGAAGGTAAATAGCATATCTGATCTTAACAAAGTTCAATCCTACTTGAACATGTATGGGTTTTGGCTTCGTGTAGACGAATGGTTCCCGGGAAACAAGTCTTTTACATTAGTAAAAGATAATCACTTTGTAATGCCTTCTGAGGGTAATAATTTGGAAGGTTTGGTTGAGATCCTTGAATACTTCGAAAGACATGAGAAGGCAAAGCTCGTAAGAAATAAATAAAGAGACTAATAGCCCCACCGATTATGACAAGCATAACCAGTGGGGCCGATAATAAGTAATATATATGTTGAAATAGGGGTGTCTACTTGATGCCTATGTTCCGACTTTGTTCCGCCTGTATTCGCTGCTCATAGCTGATGGAAGCGGCATTCTGCATCTCGTCGTACTTCTGGAGAATGGAGTTGGCGAGAACGTTTAAAGGAAGAATTCCCTTCTCGTAGCAGTACAGGGGCTCGTCACTGTTGATGGTGATTACAAGTGGCCGTCCGTCAATGTTTGCTACAAGGGACCTGCCTTTTATCTCGGGGTTCTTGATACGGGGATTAAGAGGTTCGTCGGAATAAGTCTTGAAATTCTTCTTTTTCAGAGCCTCCCTATCCTTATCTGATAACGCCTCATGACCTGCGCTGTTCAACAGTCCTGCGCCGCCCAATCCCATAAGCATGAGCTTCATGAACTTATTCTTAGTGAACATACCCATGAGAATGGCGGCTAGTGGGAGCATGTTATTCTCCAGTTTGAACTGGCTTGTCTTGCCGGTCATCATAGCAATGAGCATGTCGGGCAGGGTTGCGAGGACATAACCGAGATTTTTTCCCGTGGTCCCGAAATCACCGAGCCCCATGGCATCCAATGCGTTGTTCCACCCTCCTAACTGCTGCTGATTACTCATATTGTCGGTTTGGTCTGTGGCTTGTCCGTTTGAAGAGGATGGAGTCCCGGAACTCTGAGGTTGTTGAGTATTCGTAGATGACTGTCCTTGTGATTGCTGCGTAGGAGAATGTCGCTGATTCTCGGCTCTGCTTTCCCGGTTAGCTCGTCGCTCGGCTACACGTTCCCTTGCTGCACGCTGCTTCTCTGCCTGCTCAAGTCTTGCCTTGGCATTTGCCTCGTCAATCATGACAGCCGCACGGGCATAGTCATAGGATCTCTGGGCAACTTGTATCAATCTTAATTTCGCATTCTTAGGTCCCCATATCTCTTGGCGTGAACGGGACATCTCAACCGCTATAGCATGGAATGAGGCTGCGAAGGCACGGCATTGCTTGGCAGTCTTGGCGAACATCCACGCAGGCACCTTGGTATTCTTAACATCCAAAGCCCTTTGCGACAAATCCTTCTGAATGGATTTCATCAGCCGGACGGAGTTGCCACGCATGTTGCGGAGCAAGTAATTAGAATTGGCCCGTACCGTCTCATGGAAATTGTATTGATGAACTTTAATCTTATGATTCTTGCTCAGTTTATCATTAATGTGTGAGATAAACTCTGTTCCATGATGGTTCCAGTAATTACTGCGGAGCGTAATTTCTTTAATTGCGTTCTCATTACCGAAATATAATTTTGAATTATCCTTATTGTATTTCTTGTTCTCCCATTCAGGTTTGTCGAATTTACAATACACAAATCCTCGAGCTCCTAAATCTACAGCTGCACTTGCTTTACCATATTTCCCACCTATAAACTTACCTACTTTGCCAAGTCCGCCTAAGCTCCGTAATGTATAATAATCTATTACTGCGGAAGCTGCGGTTGCTGAAATTTTTTCAGCAGCGTTTGGCTTATAATAATCGTATACAGAAGATTTATTAACGTCATCATCATATTCACTTGTAACTTTAACCATTCCTTTTGATGTTATAAAGTTATTATTTTTGGCGCTTAATAACCCTCCTACTATTGTTGTATTTACATCTGTGCCAGTGCCTAATAATTCTCTGACCATATAATCAATATAATTATGAGGAGCTTTCCTTGAAGCTAAGGCATTGACAGAGAGCGTATACATCCGATGTTTCCAATACTTTTCAGTAAGCTCTCTTATTTCTTTGGAATCCTTGCCGCCACACTGGCGAATAAGCTCCTTGTGAAGTTCATTCTTGAGCATTCTAAGATCGGCACCAGTTTGTTTGCTTTTACTCCAACGCTGATGAACATTTTTGACAATGGATTCAGTTGTTTTTTTATTCCATGTGCCTTCGTCCATAGCTTTGGACATTGCGTTGTAATCCTGAATGTCCACCTGAGACCCGGGAGACGCAATTTCAGCGCCAAGACCACTAATCACAGAACTAGTTTGTTTTTTGTATTTAAGATATTCTTGGCTCTTCTTCTTGTTTACCTCATCCACCTCCTTGATAATCGCCGGTCTGAGATACTTGTTATAATATTGCTGAATACAGGCATCTATCTGTGGTAGATACCCGTATTTTGGATTTGTTGCTTCTGACATAGTGTATGAGTTTTAGTTACATCCCCAACAACATTCGTCTTGACTCCTCGATAGCCTTGTGATAAGCTGCCATCTGCTTGGGGAAAAAGCGGGACAGCCACTCGTCACGGGAGATAATACCCTGTAAAAGTTTCAGGACCATGGGAACGGGGACCTGTACTGCCGGTTCCGCTTTCTCCCGGCCGTTAAAATAGGCCGTGGTCCATGCCATCGTACCGAGGTTGTTATAGTATGCCGTAGCCGTACGTTCCACGTCGAAATTCTCCACCGTCATGTGGATATCGGCAAGCGGATCGACGGTCATAGCCGCTACTGTTGCGTCATCAGGAAGTTTTTTTTTTGATCCTCACTCCATGTGGAGACATAACGTCCATGGCGGAGAGCCATATAGTTCAGGAAGTCCCCGATGAGCAGGTTCTGCACTTTCTCGATGAGCGGCAAGGCACGGGAAGTCATGCCGAGTGGATTGCTCAGTGTCGGGATAGTCTCGTAATAATAGTTCTTTGCCGAGGCACTGGTATAGATGTCACGGAGATCATCCTCGGTATGACGGGAGGGGACATACTCACCTGTGCGAATCTCGTTGAGATAGACGGGGAGAAAGCGAAGCATCATGAGCATGATTTCGTTGGCATCAGCGTCATACTTTGTCTTCACCTCCTTGCCGTCGAAGAGCTTGTCTTTCGGGTCCTGCTGGATACCCATGGCGGCGAGCTGCTGTATATTCGCCCAGACAACGGCCAGAAGCTCCTGCGGGTCAAGGTCCTGACCGTCGAAACGTACACCGAGATGGAGGAAGTTTCCTGCCTTGGCGATGACCTGTCCGGGCTTCACGGGCGTGCCGTAAGGGGTATATGCCTCCGCTACATGACCGTATGTAACCTCATACTTGCCGTATTTGGTGATGATATAGTTCTCGTGGATGGAGTCATTACCGGCGCCGATGACAAGCCCGTCGGCAAGGGCATAGAGATCCTTACCGTTCACGGCATAGTCGACACCATGGTGAAAGAACGGCTGCCCTGTCTGCGGGTGCGTCTGCTGTCCGTAACCGAGGGTTTCCTGTAACTCCTCCTCATCGCCGAGGGCGAACGGCATCATATAGCCGTTCGCTGACTCAAGCATCATGTCTTTGTAGTTGTACTTTTTCTTTTTCTGATCCATTTTTTCAACAATAATATATTACCATAATTGATTCTCTAGCGGGCACGATAGGTAACCTCCTGAGTGTGTGAGGAGTCCTGCATCTGTGGAAGCTGACCGGACTGCGAGTATGTCTGCTGAGACTGCTGTGCAGCGGCCTGCTGTCGGGCGTACTCCTGTGCCTGTGCGTTCTTGCGCTGCTGGACATTGGAGGCCGTTACACCGCCAAGAGCAAAGCCGGCTGCTTTTTTGAGCCATCCTCCCGGTGAAAATAACATAAAGGCAGACATCAGAGACGAGAATAAATCAACCTTAGATCCGGCAGTGAATTTATCCGCAGCAGCTGTGACAAACTGATTTGCTCCTCCTGCCATTGTAGGATTGCCGTTCTGGTATCCGTATGAGGGATATCCCTGCGTCGTAGGGTCACCATAGTCTCCGGAACCCGGGTCTACCATTCCATTCCCCGAATAGCCATTGGCAGAAGTAGACGCTGCCCATGCGTTTCTAATATTCTCTTTCAGTAGCTCTCCTTTTTCAGCTGCATAAAGTGCGGCCTTCTTTGCGGCCTCCTCTGTGGTCTGTCCTGCCTGTCCAAGCTTGCCTGCCACATAACTTTCAGCCTGACCTGCGGCTTGACCTACTGCTTGGGCCATCTGCTTTGTGCTGACATTCTGGCCTGTAAGGACTTCAGAGCCAGAACCAACGAGGCCGTTATTTCCAAACAGAATTCTCATAGTAGGATGCAGTGCGCCCTTGTCAGGGTTTAACGCTCCATAACCGAGTGATGCTGCGCCGTACATGACACCCGCCCAACCGGCAAGTTTCTTTGGACCCATGGCATTTATATGCTCGGCAAACTTGCGGAGGTTTCCTTTCTGGGCCTGTCCCATAAGGTCATCCATCTTACTTGACTTCTTGGCGATCTCCTCCTCGATCTTGTCAAGTTTGTTTTCAAACATCTCGTTGAGACGCAAACGCTTGCCGTCCTTCATGCCACTCTTGGCAAGATCCTCCTGCGCCTTGATGATACGCTGCTGTCTCTCGCCGAGTCGTTTAAGGGAGGCGTTGAGATAATCAAACGTCTTTCGCTGCTGCGGAGTCATCTTGTCGTAGAACTTCTTGGCGATTTGATATTCGCCGTTTCCTACCATCTCCTCAGCAGCCTTCTTGCCATCCTTGGCAGTTTCCTCGGCGGCTTTCTCCAGACGTTGGAAGTTCATTTTCTCAGTCGGCATGATCTCGGCGAACTTGCCTTTCTTAGCGGCGTCCTCGACCAACAGTTTGCCGTCCTTGATACCTCGGATTTCCAACTCGGTACCCTTGATGAAATTGCCGCTGTCATCCATAAGACGAATCTTGTCACCGACCTTGAGGTCCTTACTGGCAACATCCTTCCATGTCTTGGCAATACTATTAGTGCCCTCTTCAGCCGCTTTTTCTGCGGATTTCATGAATCGCTGGAAGTTCATCTTTTCAGTTGGCCTGAATTCAAAGAACCTACCCTTTGCGGCATCCTCAACCAACAGCTTACCGTCCTTGATACCTCTGATTTCCACCTCGGTTCCCTTGATGAAATTGCCATTCTTATCCAAAAGACGAATCTTGTCACCGACCTTAAGGTCCTTACCGGCAATATTCTTCCATCCTTTGGCAAGATCCTCTGCTGCTTTTTTTGCTGCAGGAGCGGCTGCCTCTTGTGCTGCCCTGAATGTTTTCGGAACAACGCCGAAGAACTCCTTGAAGAAAGCGTTCATCATCTGACGATACTGTCCAAGGAACGCACGGAATTGGAGCTGACGGGAGACACGTAATGGATTTTTCCCGAAAATGTCCGAGTAGATACCAGAGGCTGGATCTATACGTAAAAATTGTTTAGCTTTCCCAGAGCCTACTCCATAAAATTCTTTTACTTTTTCTACACTTAATTTTGATCTGTAAAAGCGTTCTGCCACGTCTTCCGTAACCAAACGCACCTTCCCGCCTTTACCCATAGCGGCGCCGACGACTCTCTTTCCGGACTTAACGGTCTCCTCGGCGGCCTTTCCCGCAGCCTTTCCCGCCTCTTTACCGTGCTTACCGATATTCTTAGCGGTGTCTTCAACTATGGGCTTGGCATTCTTAGCCCGTTCCGCAACTTCCCGAAGGATGCCACGGCTTTCCTTTGCGCCCTTAAACACTTCCTTTGCAGCCTTAGCCGCTGATCTCATTGTTTCCGGCTTGGCAAGCTCCTTAAGAGCTTTCAATCCCGAACTCCATACTGACATAATAACATAAGATTTTTAGTATCACATAATAACGTTAGCTCATTCAGGATTATTGACTTCCACGACGGCCCGGGCCTTATGGACGCCAGTCTTCAATGTGGAGAGGATACCGCCGTTGGCTGCGGAGCAGAGCCACGCCGCCTTGGCGTTACTCGTGGAGTCCTCGGTGGATGTCCAGTACCATGTGTCGTCGGCATTGCCGGCGCTCGTGGTCTTGATGACCGTTCCGCCGAGACGTTTCAAGACAGGGTTGATGGTCCCCGCCGCCTTGATAAGCATGCGCATCTCGGCGACGGAGGGGATGTACTCTCTCTGGCCGTCGCTGTGGAAGGTCTCCGTAGCCATGGCGATAGGGGAGCCGTGACCCGTATTGCTGTCATAGGAGGCAATCATCGCCGTTGTGTTGCTGCGTCCGTCATAGGCCGCAGTGCTGCCACTCGTGCCGTTGGAGAGGCCGAGGGAGTCGCAGAACATGCCGCTGATCTCATTGAGGTTCACGGCAAGGACGGGGTGATCGTCCGTCTTCAAAGCGAAGATGACGCCGACGGCCTTCTTCGTGTCCTGAGACAGGTAGCTTGTGGTGTCCATGTAGCTGTTGTCGTCACACAGGACATAGCCGATGTGCGGGGACATATCTGCCACCTCGTGATCGTCACAGGCTGTCAGAGACAGACCTGCGACGAAAGCGAACATGGTACACAGTGTAAAACGTAACAAACGATATGTTCCGGAGAATTTATGAAATTTCATCATTGCTGATTCTTTCTTTAGGGTTCTTTACAAGGGAATCTTCACGCCTACGGTGACGCCGGTCTTGAAACGGTCCTCACCACGGATAACGACATCCTCCTTGACTTGCCAGAAGAGGGACCATCCGTTATAGAGGTTATAGGTATGCTCATAGCCCAGAGTGGCAGTACCGATGGCGTGGCCGAAGTCGCTGCCGCCGCTGACACCGATACGCACGTTGCCGTGATGGTTGCGGCCACGGGTGACACACGGCTTATAGGCGATACCGACGCTCCATGTGCGGTAGTTCTTCCAGAAGGAGTCATGGGTGATATGTCCTACCGTCTCGTCCTTCTTGTACTTGATATAATAAGTACCGAAATACTCCCATGCGCTGTGGTAGTCCGTTTCATGCTCATAGGACAGTGTCCCCTCAAATCCCTGCGGGTAGGAGGCCCCCACGCCGATCATGACATGGTCACCATGGGACTGGGCCGCTGCCTCCGAAGGCAAAAGCAGTGCGGCCACGAGGGCCATCGCTGCCAAAGCTGACTTACTTGAAATCTTGAATATACTCATAGTCAGAAATCGAAAATGGGTTAGTTCTCATGAAGCAAGAGGGTATCGAAGGAGTCCGCAGAGAGGACATCCTCATAGTCGAGGTTCAGCGAGATCGTGCGTCCCGAGATCTGCTTCTCGGAGAGCTCGATGGTGAGCACCTTGTCATTGGGGAACGTCATCTTCTTCAGGACAATCACGTTACGGTATCCGTTACGGAAACGGACGCTGCGGTCGAGAACGAGGGCGGGCTTAAGCTCGATGGTCTGCACGTTGGTGGACTTCTCAACCTTCTTGTCCTGTAGCTTCACACGGAGCTCGTCGATGTCGAACGGAAGGTTCGTCTTGTTCTCAACGGAGAAGTCGATGAAGAAATACTCGCCCACAACATAGATGTTATTCAGACGCATGGTCATCTTATCCTTCTTGGTAAACGTGCTGCGGTAATGCGCCGGCGAGTTCCATACTTTCATGGCGTATCCCACCATGTCGGAGGTGGACATGCTCACCTCGGGGTTATGGAAGGCGTTGCGTTCCACAAGCTCCACCTCCTTGTCACTGACCGCCTCCTCGATACGGTGGGTATAGATGAGGGCGTACTGCGTACGGTAACGCTCGGTGATAATCGTCACGATGCCCAGTACCTCGCCGTCATGGTGATGGCCGCTCTTGGGTTTGATACGCACGACATTCTCGATGGGCTTGTCACCAGCCACGCTGTCCGTAGAGATATCCACCATACGGATAGGCTCCGAGGCGGTGATGATGGTGGATACATTCTCGTTGACGGTGAGCTGTTCCATCTCGTTGAAGGTCTTCTGTGCCGACGCAGCGGTGAAGGACGCCGTGAGGGCGAGAAGACAAAGCATTTTTCTTAAAGTCTTTTTCATAATCATATATTCTTACTTATTATTACTTTCTTGCCTGCCGTTTCATCGACTGGTCCACGAGATACACACGGGTACCGTATTTCAGGCGTGCACGGTTCTTCTTGAAGGCTGATGAGAAGGCACTCATGACCTTCTGCGTTGCGTTCTGGGCCGTCTGCGATGCCCATCCCTTGATACCCGTAGAGGATCCTGTGGACTCCATGATCTGCGTTCCTCCCGACATACTCTCCGAGGCGACATCCTTGGCTGTCTGGCGGAACTGGCTGACGGGGACATAAAGGCCCTCAAGACCGTCGGTGTCATAGATGGAGAGGCTTACATCCATGATCTCGTCATCATAGAAGATGCTGCTTACCGTTCCCTTGACACGCTGAGAGCCGAAACCCGACATCGTGGCATAGAGGTAAGTGCCTTTCTTCACGGTCATACCGCCGATTTCAATGTCATCAAGCAGACGCAATCTGACACGGCTTCCGTCATAAGCCTTGACATTCTCGTCGATAATGGCGGAGATGAGCTTGGATTTCTTCTTCTCGGCGGTTATGGTGTTGAAGTAGGACGATGTTTCGTTATTCTTCTTGATAACGGTCATCGGGTGTCCGTCGCCTGCCACGGCATTACTGCCGTTGCCGCCTATATTGCCGTTATAGCCATTGCCACCTTGGCCCTGATAGCCCCCATTTTGGTAGTTGTCAGCCCCGGCATAACCGTCAGCGCCACCATAGCCGCCATTCTGCATGTCCTGAGCGCTGCCATAACCATTCTGTCCCTGCTGTCCGTAGGCACTGGCATACCTGTTGGAGGAAGACAGGTCACGACGGGCAAGAGGAGAGTCGTTGTATGTGTCGCCACCCGAGTAGGCGTTGCCGTAGGTAGCCGTGAGGTCACGGTTGATGGCTGCCATCTCCCTCTGACGACGGCGGCGCTGCTCCCGTGCGATAACATTGTCAGAGACAGGATCCACGAAGGAGTCGTCGGACGACGATGAACCGCCTGAGTTACGGGAGCGGATACGGTTTTGCATCCTACGCATCTGAAGCATTTGAGAGCGGTCACGAGCTTCCTGCTCCTGCATCTCACGCTGTGCCTGAGCTGCCTCGACATGGCGGCGTTCCATCTCATTATAACCGGACTCATAGCTTGCTTTCTTGTTTACGGAGTCCTTGTCATCCTGAAGGTCGCCCACAGCAGTCTCGTCACTGATGTTACCATACTCATCCTCCGAGGCCGTCATCTTATCCGTCAGCGTGGAGTCCACGTTGGCATCGGGAAGGTCGGAGTTGAGATAGGAGGTAGTCTTAAGACGGGAATTCTTATCATCGTTGTCCGAAGTGAAAATAGAGATAACCATATAACCCACGAAAAGTACGCCGACATACGCAATGAGCGGTATGATGTATTTGGGCTGCTTGAAATTTATCTTCTTTCTAATGTCCATAGTTCTTTGAGTTTTTGTGCGCCTGCTGCTGTTTGTACAATGCCGAATCCACCTGCTCAACCGCCGTGGTGTGGTGTCCGTCGGCTGGCTGTGAGTTATAGACACGGATGACAGCTACGACATTCAACGCAAAACATGTGATAACCGTTCCGAAGGAGATGACGAGGAAGGCCGTCTTGTGTGCCGACGCCCATCGATAGATAAAGGCACCGACAACGGGCAGACCGATTTTGTCCCCGAATTTCTTTCCGGCGGCGACCTCCTTCTCGTAACGCTCCTTGTATTTGGGATCGTTCTTGTCGGGCATCGGCTCGCCGAAGATGACTTTCTTTAACTTCATATACTATTACTTATTAATCACTATCCTTAATAGTCGCTCTTGGGCTGCTCCTCGAGGTCCTTGTTGACAAGAGTCCTCCAGTTTGTAATGAGGAAGCCGTAAGGGTTGTTGTCCGTCCTAGGCATACGACGGAGCTTTCCTGCGGTGATGAGCTGCCGGTAGAGGATGCTCGTACGACGTTCTATACGCTGACGCCCGTAATAGGTGAAGTCCATCGTCTTACGGTCAAACTTGATAGAGTCACAGAAGATGGAGCATATCGTTGAAGTACCCACTATCTGTGAGAAGAAGCCTTTTTCCTTGAGAGTATTGTACTGTGCAAGACCTGTGGCATCCACGAGGTACAGGGCTTTCTTCATTGTATACTGGATATACTTGTCATCAGGCGGGAGGGTGAAGAAGAGTTGATGGAACGCCTCGATATCGGCCTTTGCCTCTACCTCCAGAGTCTCGCTCATCTCCGTGCGGCGGACGAGGATAGGGACATTGGAGTCGAGGACGTATATCTTCTTATGAGCCTCGTTGACCATGTTGCCGGCAACAATCAGACTGCCGATGGCTATGACAAGGCTGCCCGTGATGAAGACAACACTCATGATAAGCGTGAGCTTAATCTTATTCTCTAGATTCTTTAATACTGGCATGGAACACTCCTTTCTTTTAGATAGCACGCATTCCCATACCTGTCAAGTTCATGGCGCTGCCCTTGACACTGGCTGCCACGCCCTCACCGAAGTTACGGGTCGAATAAGAACTTTCACCCTCCGGAATCATCCAACCGGCGAGATCAGGGACAAGGTTAAGACACTTCAGGGAGACGACACTTGCAGCAAGGAGATATCCTGCCGTCATGAAGACATTCTGCACATAGCCGGTAATCGTCTGAAGGTTGCCCGCAATGGCCGTCAGGTTCTCCACCTGTACAGAGAGTACGATATCAAAGAGCAGCAGGACATAGAATCCCACAAAATACAGCATGGCTCCGTAGAAGTGGACCGTCAGATACCTGATGAGCCATTTGGCCCATGCCCCCTCCCATTTTGGCAGAATGCTGAAAGCCCACATGATAGGTCCGAATATCGTCAGCATGCCTAGCAGGATCTGCTGACAGAAGATTGTTGACCACCATCCGATACGGTAGATGACCAAGGCAAGGAAGATGACAATCTTGTCCAAGGCGATGATGAAGCCGGCGTATGTTGACTTCTTGGCATTCTCCTGTACTTGGGTGCCGCTCTTTATGGCTCCCTCCGGATTGTCGGTGTTATTCAGAGCCTCTGTTGTCGCCTGATTGGACATAGCGTCCTTGGTATACTGCCATTGGGGATCATAAGCGTTATAAAGAGAGTCCCTTTTATTAACCAGTTCCATCATCTTCCCATACTTCTCGTTAACCTGTACTGCCTCCTCCTCGTAGAGGTCATGGGTATAGGAACCGATACAGTTGGGGACGTAGGCAAGGATGTCAAGCATACAGGTCTTACTGGACGTGCCTGCCAAGCCAGTCCATGCAGGCGGATACCACCAACACATAATGAGGGCGATACCGAGGATACGCAGGATTTTGAACGGGTCGAACGGCTCGCCCTTCACCATCATCTTATAGGCCATGCTTCCTGCTACGATGAGTGAGAAGACGACGGCCAACGACATGGCAAACTGCAAGATCATAAAGAACGGGCCAGACGGACCAATAAAGTTCTGATTGCACAGGAACTCATTCGTCGAGAAGATGACATTGTCAATGTCCTCCTCGAAGAGGTCCACGCCAACGGTCGATGACATGTCCGAAAATGCCTGCCATGTCGTGTCAGTCAAGGAACCAGTGTCGGCTGCCGATGAGAGTAGGATAAAATTCATTTCAATATATAGTTACTTATTACCTTTATTTTCTATAGTTTCTTGCAACAGTGTCACTGCCCCACATTTCACCCCAGTAAAGCATGCACTCTTGGGCAACGGCCCTGCGGCGCTGACGTGACGGGATGTTTGGATTCTTAATCTTGGCAAGCAGCAGACTGACCTTTTTCTTGTTGGCCAATGTCGTGATATACCTTACCAAGTTGCTGTTATACTCCACCACGTCACGGTAGAGCTTCTGAAGCTCATTCATCCGGCTGCCGGAGCGCATATAAGCCTTCATGGTTATATTATATGCCGAAGAGAGGGCGTTATAACATGTAGTCCAATATCTCTGGTCGTTCCCGTCACCTCCGTAGTAGGGAATCTTGTTGATATTACGCTTGAACAACGCCTGCTTGTTCTTGAACTTCTCAGCGGCAGCTTGAATGCCGAGGGAGAACAGTGACTGCCTGTCCAACACATTCAAGCCTTCCTTGACAGCACGCTTTTGAAAGGCAGATTCGCTCTTCTCGGAGTGTGAGGACTCTTTCTGAAGGAAGATGAAGGTCTTGCTCATCGAATTCAAATTGGCATTGTTCGGATCCTTGACAAACTTCTTATAGTGTGGGTGCCATATGTATTCTTCCACTCGCCCGATTTTACCAGTATGCATACCAATGAACTGCTGCTCCACATCATTGAAGTGGTAGTATGTAACATCACTGCTCTGCGCATGAGAGGAAAGGGCTATGGCAGACAGTATCACTGTACAAAGGAATCCTTTTATCATTGTGTTCAAACTCATATCTTGTTATTTTTTGTCATTAACCTTCATGTCCGATAAGCGCCCCGTGTCCGAGAGGCTTGTGCTCCACGCTTTGTCCAAGATGGGAAAAGACATCCATCGCCGAGCCCATCCAACGGTCATAGGCAGCCTGATATATCTTTTGCAGGTCTGGTGGTGCCGTTATATAGGCACCCATCACCGAGCCCCTTACAGTCATATAGGCAAGGAGCGTCCCCCGGAGATTGCGGACACTGTTGTCTATGTCACTCAGATCAGTATTGAGGTTGTCAAGAGAGGTCAACAGTTTTGATATGGGGAAGGAGGCGGCACCCAAAGACTGGGCTGCCATCATGCCGGTGATGGATTTCATGTCCTTCTTTATGCTTTTTATATCATCCTTTATATAACTGCAACACCTCTTGGCCGAGTTAAGGACCACGGTATCCGTGGCATAGACCTTCTTCTCCTTATAGACCTTCTCCGAGAAAGCCCGCAGCAGCTCTACCGTTCCGGAGATATTGTCAGCAGTGTTGGAAGCGGCAATATAAGCATGATAACCAGTAGCGGCAGACTTTAGGATAAAGCTCATCCAGTTGGCGATACCGCCGTATTTGTCAAGCTCCTTGGCGGTCTCCTCATACTCACCGTTGGTGTCAGCCTCCTTGGCGTGGGCAAGCTCATTGCATATCTCCATGTCCCGTCTTGTCCTATGGGCAAGCCCGGTCTTGCGATGGTAGTCCATCATGGCTTCCACAGTAAGCTCATCCGTTGCCGGTTGTGCCAACATGGGTGTAGCCGAGCAAAGGGTGAGAAATGCCAATATCAGTTTTGTAACTATCCTTTTCATTTTCCTTCCGTATTGTTGATTCTTTCAGAGACACTTGTTCCGTATTTCTGGTCTATTGCCGCACTGTCAGCAGAAGCCTGCCACCGGCCAAGGGCCATCTGTGCTATATAGGAACGCCCCGTACGGGATACAAGATCCAATGCCCTGTATTTGAGATATTCCGTCAGAGACTCATTGAGACTCATCGTGTAGTCAATCAGATAGAGCTGCGAGTTGATATTGGCAAGTTCTGCCTCTACTTTATAGGCAACGGCCAGACGGTCATCAGCCCAGAGCAGATGGAACGGATCATTACTCCTTGTTGAATCCGATGCGGAGATATTGGACATCTCCATAGTAATCTTGCAGTTCGGATAGTCATCCATGAGTTTGTGGAGCTCCTCATTGGCTTTGGCGGCCTTTGCCTCGTCGGACATAGCGGTATCTAGTTGCATCGTTTTTATAATATTGTCCGACGTACCACCAGACGTGACGGAGAAGTCAACATTAAGGATAGGACGATGGACACGGATGCCGAGGATTTTCTTTGCATGCCTGGACTCTGTAAGGACAGCCGTATAAGTGACATCACTCTTTACCATCTCACAATATCCTATGCAGGTATATATATACTGGTTGTGACCGTCCACCCATACTCCGGGCTGCCAAGTGATATTGAGGATACCGGATATATATTTGAGGTTGCTCGGAATACGGTTTCCGTCGCCGTCATCCAAGATACCCTCCTGACACTCAGTAATACCAGACTGAACGGAATCCGTCATCTGCTCATCATAGGCTTTCTGATTTTCCAAAGACGCTTTCTCGGCCTCCAACTGCTCTTTCTGTTCCTTCAAACTCTTGACGCTTGCATCCTTCCCTTGAAGTGTTGCAGTGGATATGTCAGAGATAAGTTTGTTGATTTTGTCAGTGAGAGCACTGATTTTCTTTTCAAGACTGGCAATCTCACTGTTCAGACTCTCGAGTTTCTTGTTCAACTGCGAGAGAGGGTCATCTTCGAAGGTGTTCTGCCCCTGCATTGCATAGTCTTTGGCGGCAGCCGTGATATGTTTGTCTTCCGTATGCGGGTTCACCTTCCAAGAGAAGCTACCACTGACAAGCTCGTTTCCATCCGAACAGGAAGCCTTGTAGGTTACGAGGCTTGAGCCCTTAATCTTGGCTGCGTCGGTCTCCGAGTAAGGAATCTTGTCGTCATGGGACAGGCGAAACTTAGGCTCAGGGTATGGAGGGATACCATTGTTCTTATGAGTGTCAGATTCCCACTGATCCATGGCCTGACCCTGATACTCTTCCAGTTTGGCCTCCATCTGACTTACGAAGGCGTCATAATCCATCGTCTTTGAGTCAAATATCTGGTCCTCAATGAGGTTATGGATACTCCATGTGTCCGTGACTGTCACGCCATAGCCATAGAAACAAAATCTATTAACTGTATTATATTTGATGTAACTATGCTGATGACTTAAACTATATTCTACTGTGACATTATGTCCCGCATTTTGAGATTCATATTGACTAATCTTGGATGAATTCCATCCAGACCGATTATCTGCCAAGTCCTTTAATTTCTGTATGTCTGATGATGTCAGAATGTAGTGTTTACTTAGGTCTTGATGCTTTCTTGGACCTAAATCACCAAAGATATCACCCCAGCTTGTATAATGAAGGACATCATCATGCTGACTCCAATTGTATTCAGAGCCGTATTTCTTTGCGAAATCCGGCACCTCATCGCTGTAAAGAACCTTCTTTCCATCGTCTACACGCTCGATATACCAACGCTGACGGTAGTACTGATCCTCTACCTCATTGAGGTAGTCCTTCATGAACTCCGTTGTGCTGTAACGGTCAATCTGAAAGAGCTTGTAGACCATTTTCATGGGATTACCTGTTCCTTCGGGATCCACGACTTGAAGAAGAATATCCTTAATATTCTTGGCATCTTTGAAGCGGTCGTACTCTCCCTTGAAGGTGTTGTAGAGGTCATACACCTCCTTAGCCTTGGAATGGAAAGCCTTGGCAGCGCCGAAGAGGCGTGTCCAATAACCACTTGTGAGAATATTCCCGCTGGTCATGGCAGAGCCGATGGCACTCCAGTCCCCGCCATTGGTGACATCCTTCCATGTATCGGATGTCTGCTTGGCAATATCGACACCATATCTCATATTACCTTCTATCGTCTCAATGCCGGCTTGGGCGAGGGTTCCTCCGATACTCTTGATGTCATCCTTGACAGTGCGTCCGAGATCATCTTTAACATCATCGATATTGGCGATTTTTTTCCACAAATTCTTCCAGTAATCCTTGTCCTGATGATTTTTGGCAAATTCAAAGAGATTCACAAGGTCACGGTTGACAACCAAAAACTCAATCTGGTCAAAAGTCAACTCGTTGTTGGTCACAAGGACCTGAAACTGTTTGGCAAGATTCTCGACGCTCTGAGTTGTCGAGAGAAGATACGGTCCCCAGTACAGGCACTTCTCGGGTTTCCGGAGAAAATGCACACCGACGGTGGGGATACGGACCATAATCTGTTGCAAGAGATAAAGTATGCGCTGATATACCATCTTCTCTTCTACGGTAAAGAGTCTGACATTCGTGAGGGCCTTCCGGTCGAACCACTTGCTGACAAAGATACCCGCTACGGAGACACCTATCTTCTCGTAGTCTCCGTAGACATTATTGAGCTCTTTTTGATTCTTTGCCTCCTCAGCAAGCTCCGCCGAATAGATTCCTTTCATCGTAGCAATCGTGGACTTGTCTATGTTAATAGAGTGATACATGTTGGCACGCATGTTCACAGCTACTATGGAGAAGAAAAAAAGAAAGAGTATCTTGCGCATATCTTTTATCGTTAACAGTTTATGCCTTCATGTGCTGAGGGCTGTGGAAATCGTATATCTTGCCGTCCTTAAGGACACGCTTGGCGAAATCCAAGGACTTGGTAATGCCCGAGAACTTCCAGTCACGGACAAAAGCCTCGATGGCCTCCTGCTGAGTGCCATGGAGAAGGCGGCGGTAGAGCTTCAATGCCTCCTTCTCGGCCTTCTCTGTGGTATAGTTCATATAACACTCCGGCGGCTCCTCGACACCATAGACGTCACTCTCGATGCCACGCTTGATGAAGACCTCCTTGAAGGGGCTGCGTCCGTCATGATTGTCAAGGCGGTTAATGGTGAAAATCTTCTTGCAGTCATTATCCGTGAGGGCAAGAGTGGCCTTGATATCATCGAACTTATCCTTGAACTTACTCTGATCCAAGAGCATGAAGACTCCCGAATTATTGATGATGGCGTCCTTGACGATAGGGGAGGAGGTGATATCCTGAATCTCCTGTGTAACCACGCCTACCATTGCCCAGTGCTTGCGGGCCGTCTTATAGAGGTACTTGATATAATCGGCCATGACAGGTGTGGCGATAGCCTTCCACGCCTCCTCGATGACAAGACACTTGCGGCCTTTCTTCAGTCGCATCTTCTGCGTGAAGACATCCATGATGATAAGGACGATGATCGGGAAGAGGTCCTTGATATCCTTCACCTTGTCAATCTCGAAGACGATGAACTTCTCGTCGAAGAGACTCGTGTCCATGTCCGAGTTCAGTGTGTTCTCACGCTCTCCGCCCTTGTAATAGGGTTTCAGGATGGCAGCGAAGTTATTGATGTCGAACTTCACGTTCTGCTGCCGCATAAGCTGTGGCAGACGCTCCAGAGCGAACTCGTAGTAACTGTTGAAACTGAGATCGGTAACCTTGAGATTCTTTCTTTGATGCTCAATCTTGGCAATTTCATGGTCCAGACGCTGAAGGTACTTTACCTCTACAAGCTCAGGGGTGAGTTTCATAAGCTGTCTCTCGGCGGCCTCACGCTCACCCTCGGTGGCGGCGGCATCATTCTTCAGGGCTTCCAGTTTCGGCTTCAGGCGGTTGTAGCGCTCCTGTGACTCGGCGGCCATCTTCTCCTTCTGCCTGTCAAGTTCCTCAATGTTATACTCGTCACCGTATTTTTTCTCTAGCTCTCCCTCAAACTCCTCGAAGCGTCCGTTTTTCTTGTCCTCTAGCATAAGGGTCTGGCGGAGTTGCTTGCGCTCATCATCGGTGAAGCCCGTAAACGGGTGAAAATACTCCTCATAATACTCGGTGATGGTCTCGTTGACGAGCACGTCCTCGAGCTTCGTGGGCATCTCGGCACCACGGAAGATAAGGAAGATAAGGGATTTGAGGAAGTTCTTCTTCTCCTCGAAGTTGCCCTCATACTCCTCCTTGCTGATTTTGAAGGGGTTCATGGAGATGGGGTGCTCCTTGCTGTAAGATATATACGTGCCCCCGAAATAGGAGCACAGTCCCTCGTAGGAGTCACCGGTATCAACGATGACGATATCCGTGTCCTGCTCGTAATACTGTCGCATGACCGTATTCATAAAGAAGGACTTTCCCGATCCCGAAGGACCGAGGACAAAGAAGTTGGAGTTGTCGGTATATTTGACGGCATTCTCCTTTCCCGTGGTGTCAATGGCCATGGGAACGCCCTGCCGGTCGGTATAATAGCATTTGACCTTTGCCCCACGGTCTCCCTTTGCCTGACACTCCTTGTACATCAGGCATAGGGCAGGCTCGGAGAGGGTGAGGAAACGGTCGTAGTCCTCGTTCAACTGGAAACAGTTGCCGGGGAACGTGGCGGTAAAGAGTTCCAACTGGTTATAGGCCCGCTTGGAGATACTGATGGAATTGCGGGCAAGGATATTCTCCAGTTGATTGGTGACTTTCTGAAAGTCTATCGAAGACGGAGCGGTAATAGCGAGATTGTAATGCGCATAGACAAGCTGCCGTCCGTTGCGGGCGATATCGTCGAGGACGGCGTTGATATCCTCGACGGCAACTTGGTTGTTCGGGTTCGGAAGGGAGGCATGACGGTTGCGCTTCTTCTGCAACTTGGCAATCTCCCTCTTCTGTGAGGGAATGATGATGACTTGGTTGTAGACAACGGTGTCCGGGCCCTCGATACGGTCTATCTCACTCATCAGGTCCTCGCTCATCGTCGAGGAGTTGATGGTGACATCCTGATAGGGCGTGAGCTGACCGGGAAGACCGACATCATCGACATCAAGGAGACTGTACATCTTCATCCTGCGGTCTCCCATGCCGATACCCTCCTTGTCAACCTTGAAGTCGGTCATGGCATAGTGTTTGTCGGCAAAGTCCATGGCATAGTAACGGTCGGCATACTCACGGCACTCCTCGGCATTGAGGAAATGGCATTTCACCTCCTCCGAGCGGAGCCGGTCGGCGACCTTACTGGACTTGACAAGGAAGTCGTTCCATTTGCCTCGGTCAAAGGCAGAAAAACTGCTTTTCTTGTTCTTCTGTGTGATAATCAGATAGGTCTCCGTATCCGTGTACGGACGGCCATCGAAAAAACGGAAATAGCTGTCGGAAAGGAAACGCTTGGCCTTGTCGGTTGACCGTGACGCCACTTTCGACATATCGAATTTCTTTCGTATGAATATGTCCTGCTTGTGAAGCGCATAACCCTCGCCGAGGGTCTGAAGCACTGATGCCATCAGAGAGGTGTAGTCATAGTAGGCTTCCTTGTCAGCGCTGTATTTGCGCACGGGGTTCTCCATCTTCAGTACCGAGGAATAATCCCCCTCCTTGGTAAGGATGACTCCCATGCCCTCAGCGTCCTCACAGGAGAAATAGATATCCTCGAAGACCTTGGCACGTTTTCCTCCCGTGCCGAACGCCTTCACGGAGATGACCATTCCGAGGAGAAGACAGATGACTGCTATGATGGTGACGACAGCGAACATATATATTACGGTTGAACAATAATGGGTTTGACTTTAGAAGTCTCGTGATTTATAGAAAATGAACACGCCTTTGGGAACCTTCTTCGTGTGCAGCCCCTTATGCTGCTTGTAGAAGATGAACCCGGCGCCAACGGCAAGAAACGTGAGGGCAAGGCAAAGGGAAATAAGGAATCCGAAAGCGATATATCCAATCAGAAGGCTCAACAAAGCACAGCCGACTGCCGCCGCTGCCCAATAGATGTAGCGGCCACGGAGACCAAATGCCTCCAAGGGCTTCTGAAGGCCCCTGTAGACATGGTACTCCGGGTCGCTCGTGTTCAGGTTGTCCCTGATCTCTGCCATAGATTAGCCGTTATAGCCGAAGAACTTGGGCAGGAACGTTGCGGCGGCAACGAGGAAGATACAAGCGCCTACGATAAGCATAATGCTCTTCTTGACATCCTGCTCCTCGTTGTTCATCTTGATGTAGACGGAGATGGCACCTGCGATGGCGATGACACCTGCGATGGCATAGCAGATCTTCTGGACAGCGGGAACGTATTTCCAGAGGCTTGTCGTGGTGTTGCCAAGAGCCTCTACACCAGTGTCCTGAGAAACAGTACCGTTCTGTGCGTACATAGCAGCGATGTTTGCGAACATGAATGCTGCGAGAACTGCGCCACGGGAGACGTACACGGTGTTGGAGACGGCATTCTTACAGAAAGCCTTGGCCTTTACAAAAAACTTTTTCATTCGGTTTTGAAAACTTTTAAATGAAACTTAATAACGTTGAATAATATATTAATGTAACTATTTAGTATAAATATCTACCGGAAGACGTCCAAAGAACGCCGGGAATATATGCACTGCGGCAACAAGGAAGATACAAGCGCCGATAAGCATGATAAGGCTTCTTGTGAATCCCTCCTCCCCAGTCTGAATCTTAATATAGATACTGGTGGCACTGTATAGCCCCATGAGGACGGCAATGGCATAGATCATCATGATAACATAATAGGCGAAGTCGAGGACCCATGTATTCATTGAGACCAACGATCCCGAGATTCCGGAGTAATCCGTGGCTCCAACTTTCGCCGTGGCTCCAAGCAGCGGCACGAGAGCTCCCGCCACTGTCAGCATCAATCTTAAAGTAATTGTCTTTCTCATATCACTTAATCGCACTTTGCGGCTCGAACGTACTTGCCAAATCCTCCAAAAAGGCATCAAATTCCTCCTTTGTCTGCTCACCCTGATAGTGGAAGTCCTGCGGCTCACACTCTTCCTCGGCGGCCTTGATATCCTCCTCGACCTTCTTCTTCTGTTCGGGAGAGATGGTCTCGGCGGGATCAACAACCTCCTCGTCCTTCCCCGGCTCCTTGATGCCGAACTGACCGTCCTGATGCTCTACGACGGCGACGGGCTCCTCGGCCTCGGGGATCTCGGCGGCGGGGATGATATCGGCGCCCTCGGCCTCCTTTTTCTTATTCAGCTTTGTCAGGTCTCCCGCTATCGTCACCGCATAGTAGACGAGGAGGATGAACGTGACAATGATTGCGAAAATTCCAAACGTTCCCATATAAATACTTATTATCTAGTTATTCTCCGACACTTCCTCCCTTCGAAAAGGTTCTGTGCCCGTTTCTGTCTGCAAAGGAAAACAATTTTTTTGAAAAATAAGTCTTGTGGAATATATAGTAATTTTCTTAACACTTTAAATTGCTCATTTGCGCAAATCTGGGCGTTTCATACCCAATTTCTGTTAAGATTTCCACTATGATAGTAAAACATGGATGAACGTGGATGCAGACATGAAAAGAAGCAGTATCAGCCTCTGTGGTCGGTACTGCTTCACTCATTCTACACCTTATTATATATATAGCTCCAAATTACTGGATAAACTTCTTTCCGCCACGGATCACGAGTCCATGGTAGCTTGCGCCAACCTTCATGCCCTGCATGTTGTAGGTGGCATTGTCATCGTTCTTCTCCATGCTGACATGCTCGATGCTTGTCGTGCCGTCATCATCACGGAAGGCGAGGGTGACTGCGGGCTTGGCACTGCTCGTGGTCGTGGAAATGGGGATACGGAGGTATGCCTTGTTATAGGGGATTACGCCTTCACTCTCGTACTCCTTGAACTCGTTATCCTTCAAGCCGTAGGTCTTGTAGGTAACTCCATCCACTATCTCCTCGGGCTTTACGTCCATGGCGGAGGCAGCGCCCACAAGGTAGGCGTGGGGAGTGGTTGATTCCATGGCGCTTGCTTTGGCGGCATTGCTTGTGGTGGTATTGCCACTGAGCGCCTTGGCCTTGGCGATCGTCATCTGACCGTCGGCGCCCTTGCTGTAGTCGTCCTCACCCATCTGAACATAGTAGGTATATCCCGGCGTTCCCTTCAAGACGACACCGACATATTCCTCATAGCCCTTGTAGCCCTCGACATTGGCCTTCAGACGGGAGGGGATGTACTTGATCTCGTCCATGAAGACCATCTTCAGGTCTCCATCCACGTCATCTACGATATATGCTTTCAACGGCTCGATGCCTGCGGGAAGGTTGTCGTTGGCATGGCGGAGATCGACATCAAAGTCACGGCACATCGTGATATACTTCTTCCCGGCGGGGAAAGTGACGGGGATGCTGTCTGTCAGCAGAAGAGAGGCGTATTTTGCGCTGTCCTTACATGCCTCATAGACAGAGGGCTTGACATACGTGTGGAGGTACGGGGTGCTCTTAGTGAAGTTTCCCGAGTTCCAGAGGTTCGTGCCCATGTAGTAGATGGTCATCTTCTCAAAATAGCCGAGATTCTTATTGCAGGACTCGTAAGGGACAGTGACGTCATAGTGTTTAGACAAATTTATCGTTGTGATGCCTTCAGTATAAATACCTCCAAAAGATCTTATATGAGAAGGGTAATTTATATTGTTACTACCTACGAAAGGCGAATCTGGATTTCTAGTACCAAAAGCATTATACTCGAGATTGGTAACACTGTTCGGGATGGATACAGAAGAGAGACCTGTGCAACCATTGAAAGCATCTGAACCTATGGTTGTTACACTAACTGGAATTGTGAGGGAACCAGTCAGGCCGGTACAATCATCAAAGGCTAAATAGTTGATAGTCTTTACACTGTTGGGGATAGTTAATGCACCGGTGAGGCCTGTGCATCCCTCAAAAGCATAGGGTCCTATGGCAGTGACGTGATTGCCGATGGTGAGGGAGGTAAGACCAGTGAAGCCTCTAAAAACACCAGCCTCTAAATATGTAACATTATTTGGAATGATAAGGGCGCCAGTGAGACCAGTGCAGCCTTGGAAAGCGTTTTCCTCAATGCGGATGACGTGATTGCCGATGGTGAGTGAAGTAAGACCAGTGCAGCCTTGGAAAGAAAAGTATTCTATATCTTCTACACTATTGGGAATTATTAGGTGGCCTGTGAGGCCTGTACAACCACGGAAAGCGTAAGAACCGATTCTGGTGACGCTGTTCGGAATTGTCAACGTACCAGTGAGACCAGAACAATGATCGAAAGCGAATTCTCCGATAGTCGCAACACTACTACCGAGAGTGAGGGATGTTATATGTTCATTACCAACAAAAGCTAAATCGCCAATCGTCGTCACGCTGTTTGGGATAACTAGGGAACCTCTTATGCCAGACAAAAAAAAGCAGACTTTGGAATAGTTGTGACAACATAACTTATATTATTATTAACTACTTTTTTAGGAATGGTCAGTTCACCGTATATGAATTTTACGGCTTTAGAGGCGGAGACAGTTCCAGTACTGCCGCTCTCACTAAGGACGGTGTATTTGATTTTACCCTGCGTGAAGGTGTCACCCACCGCTGCCATTGACGGCACGACGGTGGCCAGCATCATGAGAATCATGACGCTCTTGAAGAGGACGGCGAGATGAGCACGTACCTGATGTGTAAATGTAGAATTCTTCATATCACATTTGTTTTTGTTGTTGTTACTCGTTTTCTTTCCATAAGTCTCCGCTCGTTTCCTCGGAGTCGTCATCGAATGTGGGTTCGTACTCTTTCGAGTCACTGAGCTCCGGCTTGGTCTTGCCGCCGGAAGTGTTGATCCCAATCATCAGGGGTTCTGTGGTGACCTCGTGAATCTTGGGTGGGGTGTAAGTTCTTTTCTTCATTTTGCTCTTAATTTTACTTTATATGTTTATGTCTAAATCTGTGCAAAGTAACGGATTTTTCACGAGATAATAACCGCTTGGAATATATAGTAATTTTCTTAACACTTTAAATTGCTTCGATCCGCCTTATCAGCCTTGTAACTCGCAATTTATGTTAAGTTTTACCCCGATTTTTGCTTATGTCAATACATTTCTGTACCTTTGCAATAAAACAAAAATCGAAAGAACATGGAAGAAAAAGAAGATAACAAGGCCAAGCAGCCTTCACCTCCCAAACCGATGCACAAAAAAAAGCGTCAGAAGGGGATTGTTACGCAAAAGCTGATGTCGTTCCGTTGCGACGAGGATCTGTTACCTTATCTGAAAACGAAACGCAATAAGGGCCGTTATATCAATACACTTATTCGAAAGGACAGGGATACAAACTGGGGACTCTCAGACGAGTAATAAAGAATTTAAAAGACAGCAATATTATGCCTAGTATTGAACATATAGATGTTAAGGAAGAGAATGAGCTCAGACGTGAGTTCTATGAGTCCTTCTTGCCTCGTGTTGATTCCAGTCTCGATGTCAGTAATGTCCTCAGTGATTTTTCCGATGGCATAGTGAGAGGAACGATCCTTGAGTTCAAGAGATCCATCAAGAGTTTGAACGCAGTGCTTTTACAGGCTATTAAGTACCTTTCTTCCCGTAGAATAAAGGGGAAGCCTGTACCTTCAAACATCCTTCTTGTGTCTTTCTCAGATCATAAGGCTTATCTTTATCATTCCGGGGATTTTCTTGATGACATAGAAAAAGTCTATTTTGGACCGTCTTCTCAAGGTAATGATGATTTTGAGGACGGAGGTAAACTTATTGCGACCTACGATTATACTTCTCCAATGGATGCTGAGAAAATCATCAATATTCTCCGTAAGGAGGAATATACCCGGATTCATATCGATGAGAATTGTATCGTCGGCTGGGCTACGACTTTCTATCATAAGCGTCCGAAGGCTGACAAGGCATCTTTCATCGGTGACAAGACAGGAAAAGTAAAAATAGTCGGAGAAATCAGACAGCCTGATGTCCTTAAAGATTATATTCTACCTTACGAGGGAAAGGATAATGACCGTTTCAGATATCTGATGGATATGCTCAACGCAGATCTTAACAAGAAAGATCTTGGAGCATTCTATACAGACAGACTGTATGCACGAAAGGCTCTAGAACTGGTAAGAGCTGCCATTAAACGAGTTGAAGACGCAGGAAAGAAGGATTATATTATTCTCGATCGTTGCGCCGGCACTGGCAATCTTGAACAGGATATGACAAACGAGGAGTTGAGTCATGTCATTGTTTCTACGGTAGAATATTACGAGTACAAGGTTCTGTCTGAGAATTTCGGGGATAAGGCAAGGGTAATTATTCCACCATACGAGGCAGATGATACTTTTAATAAAGGAATGGTCAGAGGAGCGGACGCTTTGTCAGAAGATTACGTGAACAATCCAGTTATCAGACAATATATAGACGATCCGGATTGCGCCGTTATCCTTTTTGAGAATCCACCCTTCACTGAATCCACTTCTGCTGAACATCAACGTCGTGGCGCAGGACGTGACAGCTCTGCTTGGAAAGACAGTTTCGTGGTCCGTGAGATGAAAAAAGCAAAACTGGGACGTGTTATAAACGATAAAGGAAATGCCTTCATCTGGAGCGCTTTCCAATACTATCTCCGTCAACCGACAGATTCTTATATCGTATTCTCACCACCCAAATATTGGAAGGTGCAGCACCTTGTAGAGAAGAAATTCTTGGGCGGATATGCCTTTAACCGCAAATTTTTCCATCGTAAGACAGAGGCTACTATAATGGTGGCCAATTGGTCCAATATTGACGATGCTGATACGGACGAATTCATTGTAGAAGCATGGAACATTGTTGATGGAAAATGCTTTAAAGAGGGGAATCTGCCTATACGAAAGGTTCACAGTACCTTTAGTCAGAAATATTATGACAAAACAGTGTATCCCGAAGAGGAACGCAAAGGTATTTATTGTTCCCTCGACGGTACAGAGCGGGCTACTGGTACAGTAAAGCCCTTAACGGACAGTGATGTTATTGGATATCTTGTTGCCCATAGCTCGGGATTCGATAATCCCGATCTTGACTCCTCTTTGCTAGTTGCCACGAGATACGATGGTCACGGCTTTTATCTCCGTAAGGATAACTTCTTGGAAAAGTTACCCATGTTCGTCGCATCCCGTTTCTATGCCAATAACAGGGAGTGGACCATGCGTGGACGAATCAACAAGTCTGGTGATGGGTTTGAAAAGTACTCTAGGGATGTTAGAAACGGCAAGTTGCGGGATTTCCTTTTACGGTGCCTGCTCTTTACATGTTTGGAGAAACAGAACCACATGAGAATCTTCATGGGATTTGATGGTAAGAAATATGTCAATCAGTTATGTCTTGACAACTCCAACGGAAACACACTGGCTACAGAGACTTTGAAGGCTTTTATGCCTAATGAGGATGATAGGGAGTTGCTTAACTTGTGGAATAAGATTCTCAAGGAAGCCAAGGAGACATCGAACTATGATACGAACAAAACGTATGGTATTTTCCAGATAGATAAAGAACTGAATACCTCAAGAAAGGATGATGATGGTACTACTGTTTATGATTATCCCGGGCTGAATGGAGACTTGAAGACCATCGCCGTAAAACTCAAGGGATATTATAATAAGTACCTCCTGCCTACGTTGTTTGAGTATGAATTCCTAAAATAAACGGCTGTGATAAAATGCGAAGTTCCTGCCGTCGGCCCGCTTGAAGATGTTTCGACATCCTCGGGTGGGCTTCTTTCTTTTCTCCCGCCAAGAACACATTTAGCAGTCTTCCATTTCATCAAGAAGATCCTCCTTTTTTTTAGTTTCAACTTACCCTGTTGCGCTTCCTTGACCTCTTTCAAAGATTTGTAGAGACGTTGTTCAAGACGGGTATTGTTGTCAATAATATGTTGTTTCGTTTTCAAGACTTTTAATTCTAAAAAATAAGGCCCACCAAGAGTAGAAACAGCTTGGGGTGGGCCTTAAAAAATAAAGTTAGAGAGATTTACAAACACGGCGAGATGAATGGGAATTTATCCGCCGCATCAGTTAGTGTCAATCATGGATCAGAGAATTTGAGAATTAACTACACTTTAAATGAAATTACTTTAACTAACCTTTTGACTAACCTTTTTACTTTTAAATCTAGTATATATTGCTTGACACCTAAATATTAATTAATACCTTATTATAATATGGAACCGTTGAATCCCGGCTTCCATTTGCTGCCGTCGAGGTACGGGTCGTTTTGCGCCCATGAAATCTCGTCGCTCACCTCGTTCCAGTCAAAGAGCTTTGTACCGTCCTTGGTGACTGCTGTCCAGTCAGCGAAACCTTCAAACGAGCCTTGTTTGGCAATGGCTGTTTGTCCGTCATAACCAAAGAACTTGGGAAGTCCTGTGGCAGCGGCGAGAAGGAACACGCATGATCCTACAGCCGATATGATAGCTTTCTTTGTATTACCCTCCTCGTTATTCATCTTAATATAGATACCTATGGCGGCAACTATAGCGATGATCCCCGCAAGAGCATAGATAAGAAGCTGAACGGTGGGGACATACCCCCAAATACTGCTGGAAGTCGAATTGAAGGCACTGATACCGACGTCATCGGCACGGGCCCCGAGAGAGGAAAGGAGCAGGGCTCCAATTGCGGAGACCCTGCTGAAATAGAACTTGGATTCTATCATACTGCACTATGTTAACATTCTTACTGGATAAACTTCTTCCCGCCACGGATCACAAGTCCATGGTAGCTTGCGCCAACCTTCATGCCCTGCATGTTGTAGGTGGCATTGTCATCGCTCTTCTCCATGCTGACATGCTCAATGCTTGTCGTACCGTCATCGTCACGGAAAGCAATGGTGAGCGCCGGTTTTGCGCTGCCCGTGGTAGTGGAAACGGGGACACGGAGGTACGCCTTGTTGTAGGGGATAACTCCCTCAGACTCATACTCCTTGAACTCGTTGTCCTTCAGTCCGTATGTCTTGTAAGTTACACCATCCACTGTCTCCTCGGGCTTTACGTCCATAGGGTAGGCAGCGCCGACGAGGTAGGCGTGGGGAGTGGTGGACTCCGTGGCGTTGGCCTTGGCGGCGTTGTTAGTAGACTTGCTGCCGCTAAGTGCCATTGCAATGGTAGTCTGACCATCTGCGCCTTTACTATAGTCATTCTCGCCCATCTGGACATAGTAGGTATATCCCGGCGTACCTTTCAGCACGACACCGACATATTCATCAACACCTTTATAGTTTTCAACATTGGCTTTCAAACGGGAGGGGATGTACTTAATCTCACTCATATAGATAGATTCCATATCATCGTCCATTTTATCAACGACATATGCCTTTAGTGGCTCGATGCCTGCTGGGAGGTTGTCGTTGGCATGGCTTAGATCAACATCGAAGTCACGGCACATCGTGATATACTTCTTCCCCGTGGGGAAGGTGACGGGGATTTTGTCAGTCAGCAGGAGGGAGGCATACTTTGCGCTGTCCTTGCAGGCCTCGTAGACAGAGGGCTTGACATACGTGTGGAGGTACGGGGTGCTCTTAGTGAAGTTTCCCGAGTTCCAGAGGTTCGTGCCCATATAATAGATGGTCGAATTTATCATTGTTCCTAAATTTTCATTACAAGATTCGTATGGAACCGTGACTATTCTGGTAGTACCTCTCTTACCTGCCCCTATAAAATTTTGTAAATGAGAAGGATAACTTACATAGAGAGATGTGTTAGTGAAGCCGGTGAAGTTGCCAACGCCAAGCGTCGTTACACTGTTTGGGATTAAAACCGATGTTAAATGAGCGGCACTAAAAGCAGTATTGCCGATTGTTGTGACACTGTTGGGAATGGTGAGTGTTCCTGTGAGACCTGTGCAGCCGTTGAAAGCAGAGACACCGATAGAGGTGACGTGATTGCCGATGGTGAGGGAGGTGAGACCTTTGCAAAAAGCAAAAGCAAATTTACCAATAGTAGTGACGCTGTTTCCAATGGTAAGGGATATAAAACCTTTGCAACTGCTGAAAGCGTAGTCTCCGATGGTCTTAACTCTGCTACCAAGAGTGACGGAGGTGAGATTTGTGCAGTCGGAGAAAGCGGAATTGCCAATCGTGGTCACACTATCGGGAATTACTAACGTTCCTGTGAGACCTTTGCAGCCAGAGAAAGCGGAATTGCCAATACTTGTGAGACTTGGCTTTACAATAAAACCTACGTCGCCAGTAAATTTAATCATTGTGGGAATCATGAGAGAAGTAAGGCTACTGCAATTTTCGAAAGCGGAGGCGCCGATGGACGTTACGCTGTTAGGGATGGTCAACGTGCCAGTAAGACCTGTGCAGCCGGAGAAAGCGGAATTGCCAATCGTGGTCACGCTGTTGCCGAGAGTGAGTGAAGTGAGACCTGTGCAGCCGTTGAAAGCAGAGACACCGATAGAGGTGACGTGATTGGGGATGGACACTGAGGTGAGACCGGCGCAACCAGAGAAAGCTAAGTAATCGATTGTTTTCAATCCCTCACCGAGGGTGAGGGAGGTGAGACCGGCGCAACCGCCAAAAGCGTTCCATCCGATGGAGGTTACGTTGTCGGGAATTATTAGTGAGCCAGTGAGGCCTTTGCAACCGCCAAAAGCATCGTTGCCAATGGTCACTACACTACTAGGGATAGATACAGAGGAGAGATTTTCGCAACCACCGAAAGCATAATCGTCAATAGAAGTGACAGTGTATATAATAATGCCATTTTGACTATTATTAGAGCGACGACCGAAATTATGGAGAATTTCTAATTTTCCCTGCATTTTATCGGTATTATAAGCCCTAGACGCAGATACTGTACCTGTCATAGGTTTTGCTTGCAAATCCTCTGAGAGTACGATATATTTAACCTGACCAATAAAAATAGTGTCACCTACTGCTGCCATGGACGGCACGACGGTAGCCAGCATCATGAGGATCATGACGCTCTTGAAGAGGACGGCGAGGTGCGCACGTACCTGATTTGTAAATGTAGAATTCTTCATATCACATTGTTTTTTGTTGTTACTCATTTTCCTGCCATACGTCTCCGTTATTACTTGAAGCATCGTTAGACGGCATGTCATCGAATGTGGGTTCGTACTCTTTCGAGTCACTGAGCTCGGGTTTGGTCTTGCCGCCCGAGTTGTTGATCCCAAGCATCAAGGGCTCCGTGGTGACCTCGAGGATCTTGGGTGGAGTGTAAGTTCTTTTCTTCATTTTGCTCTTAATTTTACTTATGTCTTTGATAATCTGTGCAAAGTAACGAAATTTCCACGAGAAAAACACCGTCTGGAATATATACTAATTTTCTTAACACTTAAATTTGCTCTAAAACCATGTATGTATATACTTTAAAGATAGTTAAATGATAGCCGAAAATTTGTATATGTCAATACTTATTTGTATCTTTGTAGCAGAAATCAGAAATAACTCTGACGACGACATTTAAACATTGAAGATATGAAGATTTATATTCACCAGAAGCAGGAAGAGTCCACGTCGGACAACATCAAGGCCATAGCCACCGTTGTCCTGATCTTGTCAACAATGATAATTCTCAGAATCGCCGAGATGCCATGTACCCGGACTGTCAGTCCTTGGCTGATTGTCACAACCATCGCATTGGGAGTCATTTCCTTTGGTTGCATGGGAATTGTCTTCGGGGACGAGGAAAAAGACGAGTACAAGAAGTAAAGGTAACGAGGGAGCTAACCACTCCCCCTAAACATAAGTATAACAATTTAAATAGATAGAATATGATATTACTGATTATTTGCTGCCTGTTAATCTTCAAGGGAACGTTACAGGCTTGGGGACATGACTGTGATAATTTTCATCCCGACCGATAAATTTTATAACCAAAGAGGCGGATTATCTAAATATTTTTCGTAATTTTGCCCTCAGTTTACTGTATTAATTAATCAAACAAAGAAGAAAGAAATGAAGAAGTTTACAAAGATTCTCGGCCTTGCGCTCCTTGCCGTCATGGCCGTATGTATGACCTCCTGTGGCGGTGATGATGATCCCGGAAATATCACCGACGGTACGGAAAACAATGGTGGCAATACCAATTCCAGCACCAAAGCAACCTATAGTATGGAGTTATCCTTCTCAGACTCCTTTAACCAGTATGAGGGTGGGGTAGGCGCATTTGAAGTTGTTGGTGCCAAGGCAGAGGATTGCTCTCTTACCTCAGATAATTATACAGGCGAATGGACTGTGCTTAACAGTGAGGATAATTCCGGCGTTGCAGGAAAAATGTATGCGCCAAAAGAAACGGTAAAGCATATTACTGTAACCACAGGCCCTAACGCAGTGTATTTGATGTACGAGAACACTATCTATCCGAAGACTGAAAACGCTGATAAGTTGACGATTAACGTAAAGGTCAAGAAGAACGGAAAGGAAGTTTTCTCTAAGGAATACACTCTGGAAGGAGGCCATGGTGGAACTCTGATGATTAGCTCTATCCCTATGGATAAGCAGGGTAGTTATGATATCTTTAAAACGTTTTAAACAGCTTTGATATATAGGTTGATAATTTAGCCGTCCGCATCAGTTTGCGGGCGGCTTTTCTTATTCATAGCATATCTCCTTTCTGATCCTTTCCTTATCCTTCTCCTCCAACTCCCCACAGAATTCCTCCATACAGCGGATAATCTTCTCTGACTGCGGCACGTATCTCGTATAGATTTCCACGGGAATATCTATAGGGGAGAGATACTTCTTGAGCAGTTCCATGGAAACGTTTTCATCGATGCCTCCCAGACCTGCGCCAAGGAGGGGAAAGGCAACAGAGGTAATCTTCTTGTCCTTGTATGTCGATACGAACTTCTGTAACCCTTCCTCGATATATTCTATTTTAGAGGGCAGTTTCCAGTCCGTCTTTGTCGGAAAGCACATCACAAAGCCCTTGTCACGGGTAGGGTAGAGCCACAGCTTTCCCGGCGCCAACTGGTGGTTGTCACAATACCATTTATACCGTTCGAACATCCGGGGATATTTTCTCTTGAAACGCAGGGCCAGTCCCTTTCCCATCACCCCGACACAGTTCACGGGGTTGACGATAGTCTGACATTTGCTGAACAGGATATCCCCTTCTAAATACTTCATCATAAAACCTCCTTGATATTATATCCACTCACGGCCTTGAACTCAGCCTTAAGCCACTGGATCCGGGCCCGCAGGCTTATCTCCTCATCCCTCCATCCTGAACTCTTTGAATACCATCTATGATAGGCAAAATAGAATTTCTGAAGGAGGTTGAGATTATCCGAACTGTATTTGCCGTTATGAAGTTTTGGCGGCGTGACGGTACATTTAAGGCGGCCCGTGCGGGTTACACAATATAAGCCCGCATAGTAGGGGAGAGTCCGCATTACTTCTTTCACCATGCTTTCAGGCACGCAATATGAGAAATAGTTGGGACGGAGCGTATCAACAACAGATGATGCCTTCTCAAGCGTCACATGTTTCTTAACCTTGTTTTTGAAGTCATTCCTAAAGTCCGCCATACTGATCTTGATCTCCACCTCATACCAGTAACCGGACTGGGTACAGGCAAGGAAATCCGACTCCCAACCGAATATCTCCAGATTATATAGAACGTATTTAGGGTGAGACATATAGTCCCGCCCTAACACCTGTTGGATATGATATTCGGAAAACCACTCCTTTGGCAAATTCTTCTTCCCAATAGTTTCCATGTTACTTCTTCTTTTGGTTGACATCCCGTTTCATCCTTTTACCCAGTATAATGATAATGACATCCTTATCTTCCGGGGCTCCCCATTCGGGGCGGCCCTTGCCATAATCTACGCCGACGATCTCAAAGCTCATAGTCGTACTGGTATATCCACGATGAAAGGTCACGAACTTATGTCTCGGCATAAGCTCACCGAAAACAACGAGATTGTCATTGTCGTCTACTCCGAGGAAGCCATCGGGACTCTCTTGATTGATGATCCGATTAAGCCATTTATAGTCCCGATACTCCTCCTTCTTCTCGCCGCTATCGATCATGTCGTACCATTGGTGCTTCAACACGAGGTGAAGCGTGTCCGAGTTTTGATCCTTCATAGTTGTTGCTTTTTAAGTTCCTTAAAGATGATATCGTGATGATCATCCGTCTTATTGTCAATAACATCCAAAGCCTGACACAAATTCATTAGTTCAACAGTGCAGATATTCCGAAGGTCACACACACGTCATACATCGGTCTTCCATGGCCTGACGGTCGTCAGTTCCGGATAGTATTTCTTGCCTTTATATTCAATAATTGTCTTTACTTTTAGTCCTGATGCTATCATACCTGCTTCTATCATAACGTTAAGATTTCTGTTGATTTTTGGATTGCTCCATGAGCATGTATTCCTGTAGTTCCTTTAATGCGTTAGGGACGCACTGTTGTAAGGCCGCCTCAAAGGCAAAACGCAGGTCATCATCCGACATTCTGAATTTTTTCTTCAAGAACACCATTACATCCGTGAACGTGGACAAGGCGCAAGCATTAACAGGGCGCTTTTCACACATCTCGTCCGTCACAACCAATGGCACGGGATGGGCGTCAGCCCATTCCACTCCTGCCTTGAATATAGTCGGCCACTCACATTCCATTGCGGCGGCTTCAATCAGTTCTTCTCTACTTTTCTTCTTCATAATCAGAATCCTCCTCTTTCTTTTTAAAGATTTGCCTGTTCTTGGCCATCGTGGCTACCTCGTCGATAATCTCCTCCTTACTTCGTTCGGACGCATCTCCCAAAACGTCTCCGTATAAGGAGAGGATACCTGCTATGTACCCCGCAAAACGGGCTGCGGAGGGAGCGTGTGCGTCGGCGATTTTCGCTATGAGTCTGACGATCTTAATCACATTCTCCCTGTCTGTCTTGCAAAGGATGATCCTCACATGCTCATTATCCAAATCCTTGATTTCCATAGTTAAATATTCTTTTCAGTTGGTGGAGCAGGAAGGGGCATCCAGTATTTCGGGCCCACATCCTCGAATTTTCCCTGAGAAGTCTCTATGGCACGCAATCTGAATCCGTTATCATCAATAAGCATCGTGACCTTTTCCGTTACCCTTCGCATGATGGCATATCTCTGTTCGCCGTCATTATCCTTGCAGAGCCAACAGAGCACGTCCACGCCGAAAGGAGGAAGAGAATCCTTAACGCTGATCCACAAGCTCGCAGGATGTGCGTCAGCCCAAAAGACACCATACGCAAACCCTCGCACCGCCTCGTTAGTATTAAGATTATTGTCAATGCTAACAGCTTCCTTGATTTCTTCTTCTCGTGTCATATCAATCGTTTCTTACTTTGTTATACCTCATTTTAAGTTTAATATGTTCCTCCAACGACGGACACTGTTCCAAAGCGGAGGAAATGATACATTTTGCCGTCAGCAGACTGATCCGGGACCTAACGACTGCTTCAAGACATTTATTGACAGTATCCTTAGTTGAAGCCTTGAAGGAGCAACTATTTAGATTTACATTCTTTGGCCATGAAATTTCTTTATCGGCCAATGAAGACAGCATGGTGATAACCACGTCAGCCCATTCTCCTTCGACGGTATCCTCTAGCTTTACAAAAACAGATGATCGTTGTGTATGTTACCTATTCGCACGAGATCTCCTAATGGAAGGCTACAGTGTCGGTCCTTGAGTTCAGCCTTGTACAGTTCCAAAAATTCCGAGGCAATGTCCATTACTGTGTTGTGCTTGCCTGCGTATTGCCCACGTTTTCGGGCCGTGTTACAGGCTTCCTTTCCTGTTTTTTCTAGGAATTCTGCATTTAAAGTTTGACTCATATCTTCAAAATGGAAATGGTGTTGATAATCCTCTTTCTACGATTTTACGGAAGCAGCGCACTGTTGCCTCTACGTCGCTGTCTGATCGGTGCCAGTCTATATCTGACGTATCAACGTCAAGGGCATCTGCCAGTTCAGACAATTTTGGATTTTTGAAGCCAAATGAATATTGCAGATTACAAAACCCTATCATAGACGTCATCGTGTCAAACCATTTTGTGGACTTGTCGAATATGAAATCAACATTTTCCCTCTGACATTCCTTTTTGACAAACTTTTGGTCAAAGTGGACGTTATGGCCGATAAACAAATCAGGATCTATTGCAATGAACTCTTCCAGACTTTGTTTTTTTTCTGATATGCCCAGCTTCATCAAAGCGTCATTTGTCAGTCCGTTGATCCGGAGAGCCCGGGCGCAAAGGTTTTCCGGGATCGGGTTATTGAAGAATCTCGTTTGCCTGTCGATTGTTTCCAGATTACTGTCAAGAACTTGCCATGAGAGGGAGAGAATATAATCATTTTTTACATTAACTCCGGTAGTTTCTGTATCGAAGACGACAATTCTCTTGCTCTGCTGCAAAAACTTCTTCCATTCATCTTTGTTTTGGAGGATTTTATTTTCCTTTTCCCGACGGATAGCCTGTTCTTCGGCAAGTTTTTCTTCTTTACGTTTTTGAATCGAACGTTCATACAACTGTTTTAATACCTTCCCTGCCTTTATTATATCCGGGTACACGTCGTCCTTACAGAAATATACTTCTGTCTTTGAAAAAGTTTCGTCCGTGTATTTCCGGACGCCTTTATGATTGTCCTTTATGGCATATCCGTACATGGCCCAACAACTCTCTGTTTTGTCTTCATCTTGGTTACGAATAGGATATTCATCTTTTTCATTGATCTTTTTCATAATGACTGCAATTTTTGATTCTGTATATGGGAACGGCGTGCGGAGTCTTTACCGGCCCTCCGTCCCTGTTCTTCCGTCCCTCCCAGTGGTGTTTCGCCCACGTACACTGTTTACGTGAGCCGGTAAACCACTTACAGTTAAAGCATTTGACTATATCCATTGCACGGTTGATTCCATGGCTTCCATCTGTTTGTACATGAGAGTTACAAAGTCGTTGTAACCCTCATCGTTATTGCAGAGGGATGCGGCTTGGGCAAAGATTTTTAATCCTTGGTCTGAAAGGACCCCACTTCGTTTATTCAAGACAGCAAGAATATTACCAATAGCCTCCGTGGCTGAAACTTCTCCGTCTTTACAGCCAAATCGGAGGGCACGTACCAGATTGAAATCTGATAGCGGAAGATTCAGGATATGAATTGTATTATCTGCCCCTGATTTATATGGCTCCATGTTCAACGCCTCCTTGTAGTCATCTGCATAGTCCCATGTATTTTTTGAATGATCACTTTCATAGCGAATGATATATTCAGGCGCTTTCACACCGATACTGTTACCACTTCCATCCCAAGCAAAGATCTTGTCACTTGGGAATTTCTCAATGATTTTTTTCATAATTAATTCTCCTTCATTTTTGTTCTGATAATGGATACGCTGGAGTGACGTGCTCCGTCGGCCACAAAATTTACGAAATGCTGCTTATCCAGTCCGTAAGTGGAGTGCAGCATTTCTGCTTCCATCGCAATAATAGAAGAAAGGATTACTCCCGCTTTTATGACCGTTGCATCCTGCGAAACAAGATACTCGTTCAGAGTATCTATAATTTCCTTTACTTTCAGGCATTCCTCGGCATTGAGGGTTACTCGTCTCACATTTTCTTCTTTTACTTCTTTCTGATTCATAATTACCTGTTCTTATTTTTCCATAAATTTACATTATCCTCGAAGTTCTCGCCAAGGGCGTCAAGCGTCTTGGCGGTATAATAGTTCGACAACTTCCTGAGTCCGTTCAGTTCCTCGTAGAGGTGACTTAATTCAACCATGCCATTATGTTTATTGGCATAGTCGATAAGATCAAGCAGCTCCATCCGTACCCCTTGCACTAAGGAGCTGATATGAACCTCACGGAGTTCGTAGGCTATATTGATTTCTTTCCTGTCGTCCATATTCTTGGCGTTGTTGACTGACGGTTGGTCATACCGTTACCTTCTTACTGACAATGCAAAGGTACAACATTTATCTGTAATGCGCAAATATAATATGTTAATACATTTAAATATTTTTGTAAATCTGGTTAATACAGATGAATGTTGTATGTATACTATGTCTCCACCTCCTTGCGGATAATGACACGGTTAACTCCATTATGGTCCTGTTTGGCGAATAAATGGTACTTGTGCCCCTCGTAATCATCTATCACCGGCGTATATCCAAGAAGCGTATAGGCAATCTTTTCAAACGCTTCATAGCTGCACCCAAACTTGTCACGGATAGCTTTGTCGATAACCTTATTAATGTCTATACTTTTATCTTTCAAAGAGCGTCCGCACAACTCGTTGAAATCGATGCCGCATACTATGCAGTCCAACTCATGAAGGTTCCACTTGTGAAGAAGAGTGATATTGCTCATAATTTAATTTCCTTGAAAATAACAATTTTACTGTCTGACACATAACGATTGGCGGCGGAGCAGAGCTCATGGTTGCAACGCCTGCTTCTGAAAAAGGCACAGTTTGTACAGTCGTGATCCATATCATCCAAGGCAGACTGATATTTTCTGCCTTGATTATCAGTAAGGGTTATGTCAATCTTCATTTTCAGCCTCCATTTTCTCTATAATTTTCTCTACGGTACCAAGGGCATCACAGAATCCCTCCTCGTATGAACTACAAGACTCCTCGTACAGCTTATGATGTTTCTTGTAAAGATTGTCAACACAGGACAGAATTACCGTCCGGTCTAATCTCCTTCCTTCATTAAAGAAACGCTCATGCTTCATAGCATTGGTGCCGAACATGATTCTCCACCCGTCCAGTGTCTTTTTCAAGAAAGACTTTATTCCTGCTGTCATCTTTCACCTCCTTCCTTTGGTAGTTGCGAAAGGGGCATCCAGTATTTGACAACCGCTTTCGAATTTCCACTCACCCAGAAGTCACAGTTTGAAAGATTCCTTTTCAAACCCGGTTTGTGATTGAGATTAAGACGGCAAGCTACGGCAATATGCAGCTTTTGGTTTGGACCCGGACTAAAACGGGAATTATCGTATGCGACAATAACATCTTCTTTGTAATCGGGAAGCAGATCGTCTACACTGATCCAAGGATTCCGAGGGTGAGAGTCAGCCCATTCCGCACCCATGACGAAACTGTCTGCGTTTAATTCTTCATCGTCTAGGTCTATCTTGATATGATTACAAGCGGCATTGAATATTTCTTCTTTTCTTGTCATATTCTGCCTCCTTTCTTTGGCAGTGATGGAATAACCATGTAGGCATAAGGCTCTTTAGCGAAATCAATATGATACCCACGAACGATGAACTTACCGATTTCCCCATTATATGTGGCTATTACATTTACAGTTGTTTTATCGTTCACATCAATCAACTTTAAGACTAAATCAGTATCTGTAGGTATATTACCTGCACTTGGATCTTTCCATGGGCTTTGATCAGCCGTATCCAAAATTTCTTCTTTTCGTTTCATATTCCAAACATTTTTATTACTTTTGCAAGTATGATTGCTCGTCAACCATGATGTTGAAGGAGTTATGGGGCTGTATGTATGTTTCCATGCAGCCCTTGATTATTATTTCTTCGGCAGAAAAATAATCCGGCCATACTTGTCATCAAACTCGAAAATTCCATCTGACTTCAATGTATAAAGCTCTTTTAGAATTTTGCGAAGTTCCATGGTGTGGGCCGCCATAATGTCTTTACCCTCTTCTATTGCCATTACTCTTGAGTCTTATCCAAATATTCCGATAAGCCTGTCTCTTTGAAGAAGGTTCGTCGGTCGATCCAACATGTGAAATACTTTGCCGACACATAAAGACCATTAATGTCAAGACAATACTGGTCACCAATCTGTTTACCTATCCAAACCGACGTGTCATAGAAGCGGTTTGTATGAGCATCATACACAATACATCCGCTTGGCGGCACTTCTGTCATTGGGTGCCACAGTTGTTTCTTACTCTTTTCCATAGTTCAATTGTTTTTTATCCAATGTCCATTGCCAGTTCTCATATAGCCTTTCAGCTCGATGATTTCATCCCGGAAGCTGTCAAGTCTGTCACTGACACCGTGTCCAACGGCGAGATCCCCAGTCAGCAGTCCCCAATTTCTGATGATAGGCTCCCAGTACGGATATTTTTTCAGAATTATTATCAGATCATGGAGACTAAGCTCGCATTCCAATGCGAAGTCATAGCAACGTTTGAAGTCAGCGGTGTCTTTTGGAACATCATTGTCCTCGTATTCGACTCCGAGCAGGGCTGCGCACATTGTTTTGGAGCTTATTCCCGTGTGGTCGCTGAACAACCACTGTATGGCTTTTTTCTTATTCATGCTTACTTACTTTACGTAAATGTCGAGATTCTTCCATCCAGGTGTAAGACCTCTATAGGAATGGAACACCAGTATGCCGAATTCTGGCAATTCGGACCGACTCTCCAAATTACGCAGAAACTCATCAACGATCTCTCTCGGCTTTCTGTCGTCTTCGGAGATGTCCATCTCACGGATTTTCTTGAATTCGTGAGTATACATATAGAGCTGCACATTCACTCTCCTTCCTACATGCTTCTTACGATAATTATCCCAACTCAGAATTATCATAGTTTTTCTTTAGTTTTCCTTACTTGTTAAACGAATGACGGGTTTCTTATCGTCGTGGGTGTCATAACTCTTTTCATCACGGCGCATGGAACCGGTCCAAACGCCCTTGACACTTTGAAGGACTTTCATCCGTTCTCCAAACTGGGTGCTGTCTGAGCTTTCGATGACAACCTCCAAGTCACCCTCCGTCTCCATCTCCAGTTGAAGGAGTTTAATCAATTTGCTTACCTTCATAATGCTTATAAAGATCATATAAAATGTCATACAAATCCTCTATCAGAAGACCATCCAACCGGCATGTCTCAGAGTTTGCGTACCAGTTATCCGTGGACTCATGCTTGGACTCCTCCTGCCAGTACCAGTCATCGCCATCATATCCCTTGTCTAGCAGGAACTCGCCACTGGGAGAAATCATTCTGATCTTCCCGTCAAAAAAGGCCGTATCATGACCTACTTCCTTAACGACGCTGTAGTTACGGGTGAGGATATCAGAGACGTCCAACTGTTTGCCCAATTCGGTGTCGGCGGCATGCTCGCTGACACACTGACGGATCTCATTTAGGATCTCATCCTTCAGCTCATCTTTCTTCTTTATAAGCGCTGTCATTTTGTTCTTATCCATAGCTTCGTATTTTTAACGTCTTAACATCAAGACATATTGACATCAAAGCGTCATAACATCATAGCGTTATAGCAGTTAGACATCATAATATCTTAACGTTAAAGCGTATCTTATTTTTTATTACTTGATTGTGTCCAGTGCCTTATAAGAATACGTCGGATGGTTTCCTCTGACAAGAGCCCTGATAAGTACTTTGTCAGAGTCTGTCGGCTCGTATTTCTTCGTAAGGTCACGAACGAGGTCGCTGTCCTCGCAAGCGGCGTCGTGAACGATGCACCGGCCTCCGTCAACGACGATATACCGATGTCCCGATATCTCCTCAGTGGAGTAATTCGGGCCACCCTTGCGGCCTATGACTCCACCGAACATGACAACCAACAGACAGAGTAGGTTGGCTGCCATCAACGCAATGATAATCTTGATTCCTTTTTCCATATTATTCTTAATCTAATGGTTTCTTGAAATTACATCCGTTATTATGATTCGTGCAGAAGTAACTGTACCTTCCTCTTTTGACAGTCCCGATTCCACATACGGGACATGTCGTATTGAGCAGTTTTGCGCCGGGGAGGCTTCTTCTGTACGGCGTCATCATCCTTTCGTCAGGGACGGCATTCTTGTTAACGGAGGCGGCGCCGATAGTGGTTCCCGTCGTGTCCCCCTTAACCTCCGCACAGATTCTCGTTACCTGCTCTCCTAGCTCTTCCATGAACCGGGAGAGAGTGAACTGCTTCTTCTCAATCATCCGCAGCTTCCGCTCCCACTGTCCCGTCGTCTCCGGAGAGATAAGCATTTTGTCCTTAATAGTGTCTATCAGTTGCCGCCCCGTAGCGGTTGACACGAGGTTCTTCCGGTCACGGACAATGTATTTCCGTTTAAGCAGTGTCTCGATGATGGCGGCACGGGTTGCGGGGCGTCCGATGCCATTCTCCTTCAGGGCGTCTCTCAGTGCCTCGTCCTCGACAAACTTGCCGGCTGTCTCCATCGCTTGAAGAAGCGAGGCTTCCGTATACGGTTTCGGCGGCGTTGTCATCTTCCGAAGGAGAGACGGTGTATGAGAACCTTCCTCGCCCTCGTGAAAGACCGGCAGTGTCTTGTTTTTCTCACCGTCATCGTCCGCATCGGCTCCGAGGAGCTTCTTCCATCCCGCATCTAGGATAGTCTTGCCGGTAACCTTGAACTTCTCATTCCCCGCCGTTCCTTGGACCACGGTCTGTGCGTACACGCAGGGAGGCATGAAGACGCTGATGAAGCGTTTGCAGACAAGGGCATAGACCTTGCGCTCAAACTCCGTCAGAGTGCCGGCCTTCTCGCCTGTCGGCATAAGGGCGTGGTGGTCGGTAACCTTGTTGTCATTGAAGACTCTGGGGCTCTTAGTTAGCGGCCTTGGGGCTAGCTCCGTCACTAGGGGGGTGATATCAGTGAGAGTCCTCAGTATTCCCGGACATTTGTCGTAGATGTCATGAGTCAGATAACGGGTATCGACTCTTGGGTAAGTGGTGAGCTTCTTCTCATAGAGACTCTGCAAGGTCTTCAGCGTCGTGTCGGCGGAGAAGCCGAACTTCTTGTTGCAGTCCACCTGCAGGGCCGTAAGGTCATAAAGCTGCGGCGGCAGCTCCTGTCCCTTCTTCTGCTCCACATGGGTAATGGCGAACGTCGTCCCCTTTACGGACTCAAGCAGCTCCTGCGCCTTCCTCTTATCCGTGATACGCCCGTGGTCCGAGGTGAAAGTCGCTCCCTTGAAGACCGTTTGCAGGGTCCAGTAGGGAGAAGGCTTGAAATCGCTGATCTCACGGTCACGGGACACGATCATCGCCAGTGTCGGTGTCTGTACCCGTCCTATGCTCAGAACCGAGCCACCTCCGAACTTGCAGGTATAGAGTCTTGTGCAGTTCATTCCCAGAAGCCAGTCACCACGGGAGCGTGCCAGACCTGCCTCATAAAGGCTGTCATACTCGCTCTGCTCATGAAGATGGGCAAATCCCTCACGGATGGACTCTTCTGTCAGGGAAGATATCCACAAACGCTTCACGGGACAGCGCACGCCCGCAAGTTCCATGATATACCGTTGGATAACCTCACCCTCCTGTCCGGCGTCACCGCAGTTGACAATCTCCGAGGCGTCGTGATAGAGCTTCTTGATAATGCCGAACTGGGTACGGATGCTCTTCTCGGGGTATACGCCGATCTTATATTGCTTGGGTATCATCGGCAACAGCGAAAGCTGCCACGGGCCCCATGCGGGATTCTGCTCCTTGGGTTCCTTGATGCCGCAGAGGTGGCCGAAGGCCCATGTGACCTGATATCCGTGTCCCTCGAAGTATCCGTTCTTCCGTGTCGAGGCGCCGAGCACCTTGGCAATACTGGCTGCCACACTGGGCTTTTCTGCAATACATACGATCATTTGGCGACCTCCTCTTTCCTTAGAACTGACGAAAAACTGTCAAGGACTGTCTTGAAATGGTCCCAGTTAACAACGGACACGTTGTCTCCGTCTGTCCCATAGTCGAAGGTAAGCTGTGTCGCCACGGGAACCTTCGAAAAATCCTTTGGCTGCTTGGCGTCACGTCCTAAATATTCCTTGACAATGGCAGAGAACTTCGCCCAAGCCTTTGTGAAGTCATCAGGGTTCTCAGCTATGAAGCGCATGTTAGCCCTCCGGGGCTCCGCTATTACCGTTATACTCCTAATATTCAACATAGTTATTTCTGTCTTTGCTGTTTCCTTTCCTTTTGTATTACCTCGTGAATGAGGTCCTTGAGCTGCCGCCTGCACTCCGGGTCACCGAAATGATCGGAAAGGTAGGCGGCTTTCTTTTTTACGAACTCCGGCAACATCTTATTTGTGAAAGACATTGTCGATGTCTCCCTTCTTCTGTCGTCTTACACGGAGCTTGCCATGGTAAGTCTCGTAGTTGGCGATGGACATCTTGAGGGAGTAGTTTATGATATCCTTGAGGGATACGTTCTCGATTTCGGAAATACTTCGTATCTTTCCCATGACTTCATAGTCAATATAGGTACAAAGTCTTTCCGTGGAGCTTTTGCGGCGCTTCTGGTTTTTCTTCTCTCCGTCGGTAGCCGCAGATGGGGCAGTATTCTCTTGAGCGTCACCGGCTTGCTGCTCGTCCCTTTCCGTCATGGCTGCCTCCACTTGTACGGGCTCCGTGCCCGTAGAGGTAAGATGGCCGAAAAGACGGTCCATGGAGCTTGATTTGATTTCCTTTGACATAAGCCTTATTCCTTTTCAAGATTCTTTAATCGGTTGACCATTGCCTCGGTGAACGTGCGGTAATCCTTTGCGCCGTTGCTCTTTGGGTCATAGTTGACGATGTTCTCGGCCTCCAGAGGCGCCTGTGCGACGGTGACATTCTTTCTGATACGCTCGTCGAAGACAAGATTTCCCATCCGCTGGCGCAGGCCCTGCTCAATCTGCGTACTGAGCTTGGTCTTCTCGTAGCGTGTCAGCAGGATACCAAGAATCGTCAGCGAGGGGTTAAGGTTCTCACGCACCATGTCGATGAAATTGAGCATCATCGTCAGACCGTTAAAAGGAAGCACTTCCGAGATCAGCGGGACAATGACATAGTCGGCGGCGGTGAGGGCGTTGAGTGTCATCATCCCCAAATGCGGAGGACAGTCAAGGAGGATGAAGTCGTAGTTGTCACGGACCGGCGTAAGGAGCTTTCTAAGGATATGCTCCCGTGCCATTGCGGATGCCAGTTCGATATCCATACTGGCAAGGTCAAGACCCGACGGCACAAGGTCGAGCGTTTTGTTGACGGGATAAAGGGGCAGGCCGAGCGACTGGTTGCGCATGGAAGCGGCGATGTTCGATGTGACGGCTGTAGGGTTAGCGACCAGTGATCCCGTAAGGTTGGCCTGAGCGTCGAGGTCCACGAGCAGGACCTTGTATCCCATCTGGGAGAGCACTGTCCCCACGCTTGCCGTTGTCGTTGTCTTTCCTACGCCTCCCTTGTGGTTGGCAAAAGCGATTACATAATTTTTCTTCTTCATATCTTTTCTTTTTTTTATAATTTTCAATCTATATTTTTGGTGTCGTACTCTACCGGTACTTCCTTATCCGTGTCTTCAAATTGCACGGTGACCTTCTCTCCTCTGTTGGAGTCAAGCTCCCTAGAAAGACGTGAGACGTTTGTACGGAGCCAAGGCCCGCATGGAACAACCTCGTCACCTTTTCTCTTCCTAGGCTTCTCCGAGCACCATACTTCTCCATATACAAATACGGAATTGATCTTCCTGTTGAAGAAAGGGTGATAGACATTTATTGCCAACACCCGGGCACCCTGCCTTGCGGCTTCAAGTATATCGGATTTTTTCATATACTACATTTTTCTGTTTCTATTGCAAAGTTAAGTAAATGTATTTACATACACAAATTATCGGAGTAAGTTTAACTTATTTTATATGTCTATACATATACATTTGTTTTACTTTGCTTTAGTTTTCCTTACAGATATCCAAGGCCAGTTGCAGGGCATCATGGATAACCTCGAAGTCCGTACTGCCCGGCGAGCAGCTTGCCACCCAGTCCAAGGCTTCCTTGAATACGTCGGGATTCTCCTCGTAGGCTTCCCGGAGGAAGTACCTCACCCATCCGTCCGTTGATCGTGGACGGGGAAGGTGGAGCTGACGGAGAATCGTTACTGCGAGCTTTGTCTGGTCAGAGTAACTGAGCGCTATTCCCCTCTTGGTATTCTCGTCCCACCATGAGCAAAGCAGGCGGGCCGTGGAGTCCTGCCGGTAGATAGCCGCCTGATAGCAGGCGATGCCGAACCGCTTATGGACTATCTCCATCATGCGGCGGATAGCGTCGATATGGGTTGACAGTTTGACCTTGAAGGTGATTACACGGATGAACTTGGCATGCTTCAAGGGTGCGTAGCCGGTCGCCGCTAAGGTCTCCCTGTCAATCCTTTCTTTCAGGCTCCCATAGTGCTCACCGACCCATCTCTCAGGCGACTCGGGAAGGTCATTGATCCCTTTTTCTATGATTAAAACGTCGTTCATTTGAATATTTGCTCTAGAATCGTTTATTTTAGCCCGAGGCTATAAATTATACGTTCAACGCCTAAAAACGTCTCAGAACGCAAATTTCGAGCCTTCTCGGCTATTTCTTCCATAAATCCTTATCCCGGTATGTTCCTTTGATCTCGTAGACAAAAGCGATCAGCAAGACTACGACGACCACGGCAAGGACGATGATGAATTCACTCACAGGCGGTCCTCCTCCCTCTTTGCGGCAAGCAGCTCGCCTGCCAGTTCACGAAAACTCCCGTATCCTCTGTAACGGAGCGAATAGTCCCTTGCGTGGCGTGGGTTGCGTGCCACCATGGTCTTTGTCATTGTCCGTCCGTACTGGTTGTTGGGAAAGAACAGGTGAATATCACTGTAGACGTCGCTCCATACCATGGCCTTGCGGAAATTCCTCGGCGCATTGACTATGATGCAGTCACAGTCCTCGGTGAACTTCTCTCCTGCGTCCAGACAGGCCTTGTAGGCAAGGTAGTCAAGAAAGTCTGCGAAGACGCAGCAGCATGAGGAACGGCTACCCTCCCTGAACGGGAAGAAGAGGATATCATCCTTGTACAGCGTCACGGGCCTTGCGGCGCCCCGCTGATAGAACTCGTATCCCCCACGGTGGTTGACGATGCCGATTCCCGTGCGCATTTCCCCGAGGTGATTGACGTATATCCTCAGAAGACAGGCCGGGACGGACTTGTAGCAAAGCCCCTCCTTGCGGAGCCGCCGGAGGTCCCTTCGGCCTAGGGCGCAGATATGGACGTCACCAGAGAAGCGGCGGGTCCATGTTTTTTCGTTGGTGTTCTGTATCATGTTCGTTCTTTTTGGTGTTACATTTCCTGCGTCTTTAGCAGATGAAGCAGCTCGGAACCGGTATGCCCCTCCTTGAAAAAGTCACTGATGTCCTTGCTTTGCTTTGTCCCGGGCAAGGGAAGCTGAAGCCTTCTGACCGGATATCGGTCCCCGTATTCCTTGGCAACCTTCTCGGACTCCCGTATCCCCGTCTCGTCGCTGTCGTAGAGCAGGATAATACGGTCAAAGCGGTAAGCGAGGTCCAAGATTATATCCTCGGGGATTGCCGCCGTCTCGCTGTTGAAGGCTATTGCGGGGAAGCCATGGGCGGAAAGCGTCATGACATCCTTCTCCCCGCCGGTAATGAAGACTCTCGATCCTGTTTGCGGGAGCTGACCCAGTCCGAAGATGTACGGCTTGGGGAGCTGTCCGCCGTAGAGAAAACGGGTCTTGTTTCTCGGGCGGTATATCTTGATGCCCTTGTCGCCGAACATGTAGCCGAAGGTCGGCGTGTACACGGAGGAAATGACGCTGTAGCGTGAGCGGTCGTCACGTACGAAGTCACATCTTGCCAGGCTGCGTACGTGGAAGCGGTCCAGCGTGTCCTTCCTTATGCCATAGGTTCTCCAGTAGTTCAACTCTGCGGGAGTGAAGTCCTTGAATACGGGGACGAACATGATTACCGGTCTGCTGACACGGACCATCTTTCGGACATCGTACCGTCTGGGCGCTCCCAATGCCGTCTCGTCGTCGCCTCCGTCCATGAGTCCGAGGCGGAGGTCACGGTCAATGGTCTCCAGTACCTTGCGGAAGTCCGTCTTGGCATTAATACCTGCAAGACGGGCAACAAAGTCGAAGCAGTCACCGCTCCATGAGCTGTCCCCGAAGTCCTGCAGCCAGTAGTGGTCACCGCTGCTGCCACGATGGACATACAGATGGCAGGACGGACGGGCGTCCTCCCTGTAGGGATTGCGGAAGATCTTCTTCATGCAGTCATCACCGAGGTAATGGACAAATACGTCGAGTCCCCTGTTTGTCCGGTCAAGTATCTTGTCTACGTAGTTAACGCTCATTTGGGATTGCATTTATTGGCCAACTCAATTATCTGTGCGGCCAGTTTAAGTTTTGTGTTGGATATTTTGGGCTTATGGATGAATGATGAGGGACCTTTCTCCATGGTCCGTCCTCCGCCTTCCCGTATACTCTTGCAGATATTCGGAAAAAGCTCGGGGTGCTCCAGTGGGTTGATGATTTTCTTTGCAGCGTCACGTCGCTGCTCCCTTTCCAGAGTCTCCTTTCGCTCATGCTCGTAGACTTTGTTGTTGCGGTCCATCACGAACTGGCGGAACGAGGAGGTAATCTCCAAAGGATCGACGCAGCCGTAGAGTTTACCGTAGTCGCCACGCTTGAACTTGGAGAAGAACAGCATAATCTCGGAAGCCTTGAGATATGCGTAATTGTAATACAAAATTTCGCTGATCTCCCGTAATTGCTGCTGCGTGATTTTCAGCCTGACGGACGTGAACTCGTTGACATTGGCCACAAACGTCTGCACCCATGTAAGAAGCAGCTCGTCGGATGCGATACTCTGATCCTTCAAGGATATCAGAGTCGGAGCCTTGCCGAACAGGCATCTTTCCTCATTACGTGTGAAATAGGCTAAGTTGGCAGGCGAATAAATGTCAGAGAACCGAGTCCAGATATTCCTTGTATCGCATTCTTGCGGTCTTCTCTCCACGTCTCTGGGCTTCGAGATCTTCGAGTCCGTCTTGGAGGGATTTTTGCATGGAGGCATTATAGAGGTTGAGCCGTTGGGCTCTAGTAAGCTGTCCAAAGTCCGGGCAGTTGTCCTCGTTGAAAGGTCCTTGTATTCCATTGTTCGATTGTTTTACGCCTTGCGGCAAGTTGTTATTCTGTTGCAAAGGCTTCTTCAGAGCCCAGTTGAGAATATGTCTCTTGAAATCATAGACATCCTTATGGGGAGGGAATCCTATGGCCTTGTTGTACGTGTAGAAGGCATTGATGATATACAGAACCTGCTCATCCGTCTTGCAGCCCGTGGCTGCCATGAAACCCTCCTTCCATTCCGTGTCGCCCATCAAATTGTTATAGGCTGTCTTTTCTTCCCATTTTTCCTCATTGGGCGGAAGGGGATCATCTGGTCTTGCTGCGGAACGCAGACGGGCGGCACGCATTTTCTTGAATCCTCCGGCACTTACCCAGTTACAAAAATGTCTTTTGAAACTGGAAGTGTCGTCATCATGATATCCTTTGAGTTTGCAGTCCTGCGCAAAGTCGGCAATAGCGCCGGCCAAGCAGTACCAGTCATGTTTGAAATCCTCCGGATAGCGCATGAGCATGTCCTCGCACCATTCCTGTTCCTTTTGGAGTTCGGCGGCGAATCGTGTGAAATCGTCTGCATGGGGCGGACGACGGTTATAGTCATGGAGACCGTTGTCGAATAGGCCCGTATGCGGCTCCAAGCCTTCGCCGTCCTCTCGCACGCACGCACGCACGGGTAATGAAGAAAAATCGTCGTCGTCTCTAGTCTCTAGTATTCTAGTATCTTTTATCTTTTGACTATCTAGAGGTACGGGCGCACGAGAGAGGCCATTTTCGGACGATTCATTTTTTGAGTTTTCATCATTTCTTTTGTTACTTCCAGTGGCCCCTGAGTGGCCCATCAGTGGCCCTTTGTCTTTGTAACTTACTGTATTACAATTAGATAAATCATCTTTTTTGTCGCTTTCAGTAGTGGCCCCTGAGCGGCCCATCAGTGGCCCATCAGAGGCCCCTGAGTGGCCCATCAGTGGCCCTTCGTCTTTGTAACTTGTTGTCTTATTGTGTGTTATCGTTTTGGAAACTCGTTTTTTATTAGGATTTTCAGCATCATTTTCGGGTGTTTCAAGCTCGATCATTTTAGCCTCCGGACAGTCCATTCTGAGGCCGTTATTAAGCATGGTTACCGTAACTGTTCCGTTACGTTTGCTGATCTTGGAATTCAATACGGAAGACTTTTCCAGTACGGAAAGGCTTGCGCTTATATCGACAATAGAAAGGCCGGTTTTCTTGACCAAGTCCATCATGGAGAATAAAGTGGAGTTTTGAGTCCATTCATCATGCGTGAGGGTATGGACATAAACCAAAACGGTCTTACTGTTGGCGAACCATGGATAATACAATACTGCCTCGTACATTTTCACCCAACTGCCGGGTTGAAGGAACTGGACATTGAACAGACTGTCATACTGTCGGATTGTAATCGTCGTAAAATGAAATTTCGGGGATGATTCGACAAAGATATATCCATATTTGGTTATCTTTGTCAACTGCGTTCTGATCTGCTTTCGGGTCTTTCCCAAAAATCTCTGTATTTCGGGCACGGTTGTTCTGACCTGTCCCCTTAACAGGGGAAGGTTATAGCTTGTCGTCTCCGTCTTGGCAGCGGAGAAGACAAGGTATAGATACAGTTGGACTGCATCGGGATCCTTGTAACACTTAAAAGTGTCGAAATCCTTTAAAATGGGAAGCCATGTTCTTTTATCCATTTCTGCATATATTCATCGGGGTCGGGATTGTAATCCGGATATTCTTTCGGGTCTACAGGAAGTGCGATGATGTAATCATCCAACCGTAATTTCGTCTTCGGGGTGATATGCTCCAGATTCCTCAATACGTAGAAAAGATGTCGCATAGGATATCCCTCTGAATCATCTATATTTTCCATATCATGATTTCTTTATGGTAAACTTGATACTGTCATGTCCTTTTGGCGTTACGATGGTTAACCCGTCCGCAGTACGGACAACTGCTGCCACATTTCTAAGGGGAACGCTCTTCTGATGCCAGTTGCAAACCGTATTACTGAAAGCCTCCTGTATGGATGTCAATTTTTTACGACAGTCGTTGATGTCATCGACGGTTTCGTAGACCGATGGACTGACCATCATCAGAAAATCAGTCACCCAAAGACTGGGTTTCGGCGTGCAAATCTTTCTGTCTATTCTGTACATGTCAATATTCCTTTCTGTTGCGTCTTGATTCTGCGATTATGGCGGCCTCGGAGACTGATGGTATATAATGGCCTGCCTTGTACTCACGAAGGTCGTCCAGACGGAAATAATTCATTTTTCCGCCTTTCCCCTTGAAATAAGGGATTTTGTGATTGTAAACGAGTTGATAGAGGGATCCCTTCTTGATGCCGAGATAGGCACAAGCCTCTGATGTTGTCAGTACATCTTTCATGGGCTGGACAGGCTCCGCCTTGACGCCCATCATAGCCGCCAACCGGCGGGTCAGATCATCCATGAACTCATCGTAAGTCATTTCCTTGTTTCCAATCTGTATCATAGCAGTTTGACTTAAATTGTTGGTTACTCAATACGGGTGATTTCCACTACACCCTTTTCAATGTTTTGATGGGTGCGGTACTTTAGTCCGTACATAGTCTTGAAATCCGTTGCCGACGATTTGGCGTAAGCCAGTTGGACAATCGGAAACTCAGCTTTCTCACCGACAGCCAACTTTCGGATTGTTGGCCGGAGAGGCAATCTTTCTAGATTTTTCTTTGTCATATCATTCATTTTTTCTACTTTTTTCTTTGTCGTTTAAATCTTTCTTTCTAACTTTACGGTGCAAAGATAATAAAAAATGATTTACCAAATCAATATTTATTTGATTTCTGCGTTTATTTAATTTAGTTTAACACATAAAACGATTTATATAAATAAAAAATGTTTGGTATTAACGACGTTAATGTTGGACTGCTGATAGAACAAAGACTGAATCAACTTGGAATATCCAAGTCTGAGTTTGGTCGTCGAATTGGTGTGGCACAACAGAATGTGAACAGAATTCTGGAAAAGGCGAGTATAGATACAGATAAGCTCGTTAAGATAAGTAAGGTCCTTGAATATAATTTTTTCAAAGATTTCATTCCAGAAGGAGACTTGCAGAATAACGCAAGTCAGTCTTCTTCTTGTGGTGACAATTATCGTTTTTCCGGCAACGGCAATCAGATCAACGGCAGGCAGAGCCATCACAATATTAACGGAGACGGAGCGGCAGAAATATCAATACTTGAGGAGAAGATAAAGGGACTGGAAAAGGTCATTGAGGGAAAGGACCGTCTTCTTGAAGAGAAGGAGCGGACTATAAAAATATTGATGGACAAATAAAAAAGGTCGCCTGCACTCCCGTGTAAACGACCCTAACATTTAAACATTGTTGTGTAAAAAAAATTCTGTTTGCAAAGTTAATAAAAAAACTTTGAATCAAGAAAATTTTTCTGACATTTTTTCTTTGTTTTTTGTATAGACATAGTTGTTAGCGTTATAACGTTCGGACGCTAAGATGTTGAAATGCTATAACATTATAACATATTGCCATTATGGCGTTATAGCATTTGAACGCTATGACATATTGATGTTGTGATGTTGTAGCGTCCTGATGTTAGAATGTCATGACGCTATAACATCAAATTGAAGACTTGAAGAGAGATTTTGGCGGGGATTGCAGGGTGATCCCAGTTGCAGGAGATACATTTATCTGTAATATCCTTTAACATTACATTTATATGTAATTAACACCAAATGTTTTGATATTACAGATAATTGTTGTACCTTTGCAATAGATAAAGGAAACGGAGAGCCTAACCAACCCTCCACAACATTTAAACATTAAGTGTATGAAATTGCTTACAGAGACACAGAAGAAGAACATTGCAGAGAAGTATCCCCTGTATTCACAGGACGGAAAGTATGGCGAGGCAGTATGTGTTGCCAAATTCTTTCTCGCAAACTGGACTTGGTACATTATCGAGGGACAGCCAGACGGAGACGACTTTCTCATGTTCGGAATCGTACTCAATGGTTTTGGAGACGAGTATGGCTATGTATCCTTAAAGGAGGTTGAATCGGTTAAGGTACGTGGTGTCCTTGAAGTTGAGAGAGACAAGTATTTCAAGGAGACAGAGTTGAAGAATATTGATGATCCCGACCTTCGCAAGTTCCTCGCCAAGTTTGAGGAGAAGGTAGTCAGTGAGTAAAAGGTAACGAGGGAGCTAACCACTCCCTCATAA
>JAQXXT010000006.1 GCA_029226205.1 Prevotellaceae bacterium | reverse complement strand
TTTCTTACCCTTGTTTATCTGTTCTCAGGGTGAATATCCATACTCGAAGTATTGAGTCGTAAAACCTTTTCGTGATTGACAGGTTTCCTTCTTGTACTACTTTCTTTCTGTCTTATGTAATCTTTTCAAAGAACTCTTTCTCAGTGCTTTATCCTCAATCGCCCTGCTTGAAGCAGTGTGCTTGTTTTCAAAAGCGAGTGCAAAGGTATTGACTTTTTTCCAAACCTCCAAATATTTCGGAAAAAAAATTCAAGAAAAAGCTAAAAAATTTCATTTTTTCATTTTTCACCTTTTATTATATAGGGGAATAAAAAATCTTTTGTACTTTTGCGGCATGAAAAAACTCTTATTCTTCTTATTCGGAATATTATTGTCAACGGCCTCACAGGCACAGTTGCATCTGTATAACACGAACTTCACGGTATCGCGCACGAATTTCGTGGATACTATTCCTATCAGCTATGATGGCGATCAGGTTTTTCTCACGGTAACGATCCACAATCGCCCTTACCGCTTTATCCTCGACACGGGATCTTCACAAGGCATGCTGTATCAAGGCAGCAGCGTCCCTATCCTCAACCATCTCGGTGGTGTCATCTCCCATGATGCCAATGGTGTCGCCGATACGATCGGCGCCGTTCAGTTGCCGCCATTCCAACTCGGCGACCTGGAGATTACCGGATATGTCGCCTCTGTCGTGAAAGCGCCGCGCCATCGACCGGACTACGACGGCATTATCGGTTTCGACCTCTTCAACAAAGGAATCGGTGGAGTCATCGACACAAGGAAGAAGATTCTCATTCTCTCCGATCGTAAGAAATATTTCGATGACGTCCCGGGCTATCCGTCGAAATACCAGTTGAAATGGTTTATACCATATGTCCTCGTCAGTCCTTTCATGCGCCATGTCGACGAGGCCCTCTTCGATACCGGTGCCCAACAGCTCTATCAGATCAACAAGACAAGTTTCGACGAACATGCCTATAAGAGCAAACAGGTCAACGCGCAGGTAGAAGGACGAGCTACCGGTCAGTTTACGGCAGCAACCAATAGTACGGAGCGGCGTGCCGAGGTTGTCTTTCTCAAACTCGATCGTTTGAAATGGGGAGACTTTGCTTTCACCGATGTCCATACCATCACGACACAAGGAGCGAGCCGCATCGGCGCACAAATTCTGAATTATGGCGCTATGGTCATCAATCCCAAGAAGAAAGTCATGACCTTCCAGCCCTATGACGGTCCCGACAGCGTGAAAGTCGGCAACAAACAGTTTGGCATTGCCTTCATCGACGTTGACAATGCGCCACAGGTAGGCCTCATCTGGAACCAGAGTACGCCATACCGCAACGGACTTCGTCAGGGTGATGTTATTCTGAAAGTCAACGGCACCGTTATCACCAGCTACGACCAGTTTACCCGTCTCAAACTCGACGGACAACAAAAAACCACGCTCATCGTCCGTGACAAGCGTGGTTTCAACAAAGAAGTTATTCTGTAAAAAATTCACGGGAAGAACGGCCACAAGGGCCGCCTCTACGGTGAACAGATTATTCCAACGAGAGATCCGCGTAGGCCTGATTCATTTCGTCGAGGAGCGTTTCATAGTTGAAAGCGTTAATACTGACACGTTTATAGACCGCCTCCAGGCCGATGGCATCGGCGTCAGCCCACGGGTCTACGGCCTCCTCACTGAGGAGTGTCGCCATACCGTTGACCATCAGCCGCAACACGGTCTGCTGGCGCAGCTGTCGGTTAGCCGTCTTCGACATTTTTATTCCTTCCGCATAACCCTGCATGATGGCACGAACAACAGTACGGATCGCTACGGGAGCCTCAAGTCCATCATTCTCTTCTGTCAACTCACTATCTTCCAACACGCTCTTCAGAAACTCCTCCGGCCGTTGGATATGACCGAGTAACAGACACTCCATCTGCTGACGATAAGCCTCAACGACAATGTCATAATCCTCCTTGCTGCCGCAGGCATAACGCAGCAACAGTTTCGGAGACGTATGACTGTCGAAATGATGACTGCTCAGATCAGCCACGGCAAGGTCATAACTGTCGAAGCGCAGGGACAGGAGCAACGGAAAGACAGCCCCTACGAAACTCTGTGCGATCTCCCCGTAATGGTCAGCGACAAGCTGTTTGATAACTTTCGCCTCCCGCCGCTTACCGATGAGTTCGGGATGCGTCCCTTCACAGAGCCCTTCCATGAGTCCTTCGAAGAAGCCGCGTGTCATAGCCCGGGCTACTCTGTGCCACGGATACCCTTTCATACCTCGAGTCTTTTCTCCAGACGTTCACGGATGGCAGCGATGAAGTCGGCAGAGTTAACCTGCTTAGCCTCAACACCTTCCATGAGATGAACGAGATCCTTCGTGGCAATACCCTCATTGAGCGTATCAAAGCAGGCAGCCTCAAGGGCGTCGCCGAAATGCTGCAGTTCGGGGATGCCATCCATCTCACCACGCTTACGCAGTGCGCCACTCCAGGCGAAGATCGTCGCCATCGGATTCGTGGATGTCTCCTCACCTTTCAGATAACGGTAATAGTGACGTGTGACGGTGCCATGGGCAGCCTCGTACTCGTATTTCCCTTCCGGAGAGACGAGGACGGAGGTCATCATTGCCAAGGAGCCGAAAGCCGTAGAGAGCATATCACTCATCACGTCACCATCATAGTTCTTACAAGCCCAGATGAAACCGCCCTTGGAGCGCATGACACGTGCCACGGCATCATCGATCAGCGTATAAAAATACGTGATACCGAGCTGTTCGAACTTTTCCTTATATTCATTATCATAAACCTCCTGGAAGATCTGACGGAAACGGGCGTCATAGGTCTTGGAGATGGTATCCTTCGTAGCGAACCACAGATCCTGCTTCGTGTCGACAGCGAACTTGAAACAGCTATGGGCGAAAGAGCGGATACTCTTGTCGGTATTGTGCATACCCTGGATGACACCGGGGCCGTCGAAATCATGAATCTTCACCTCCTGCGTCTTACCGCTCTTACCTTCGAAGACGAGCTTGGCCGTTCCGGCTTCCTCGGCGCGGATCTCCACGCTCTTATAGACATCACCATAGGCATGACGGGCGATGGTGATCGGCTTCTCCCAGTTCTTCACGATAGGATGAATACTCGGGATCGTGATCGGCGCACGGAAGACGGTACCGTCCATGATGGAACGGATGGTGCCGTTAGGACTCTTCCACATCTTATGGAGATGATACTCATCCATACGCTGGGCATTCGGCGTGATCGTAGCGCACTTCACGGCAACACCATATTTCACGGCAGCACGCGCAGAGTCTATCGTTACCTGGTCGTTGGTCTTGTCACGGTTGGGAAGTCCCAGGTCGTAATATTCGCTTTTCAGGTCGACAAAGGGGAGGATCAGCTCATCCTTGATCATCTTCCAGAGGATTCTTGTCATCTCATCGCCATCCATCTCCACGATGGGCGTCGTCATTTGGATTTTCTTCATAATTATTCATTTTATACAAATATCGTTGCAAATTTAGCAAAAATATTTGGAATTTGAAAGAAATGGGGCATTTATTTGCATATAAATGAATTTTAATAACGCAACACGCCCTTCCTTCCCAAAGAAACGGGAAAGAAGGGCGCGATCAATTCGGCATCATAGCCTTATAGTTAGTTCTTTTCCTCTTCCGGAGCCTTATCAATCAGATCCATGAACTGGTCGAGCTTCGGCGTGATGATGATCTGCGTACGACGGTTACGCTGTTTGCCGAGTTCCGTATCATTTGTTGTCACGGGGTTATACTCGCCACGGCCACCGGCGGTGAGACGTTTCGGGTTCACGCCATAGTGATCCTGGAGATATTCCACGACAGAAGCGGCGCGGAGGGCAGAGAGGTCCCAGTTGTTACGGATATTCTTCATCTGCGCGCTCTTCGTGTTGACAGGAACATTATCGGTGTTACCCTCGATAAGCACGTCATAATCCTTATAATCCATGATGATCTTGGCGATCTTGCTCAGCGTCTCAGCGGCGCGGTCATTGATCTCATAGCTGCCACTCTTATAGAGCATGTTATCGGCCAGAGAGATATAGACGACACCCTTGAGGACCTGGACATCGACCTCCTTCAGCTCATCCTTACTCAGGGAGCGTGTGAGGTTATTCGTCAGCACGAGGTTCAGTGAGTCACTCTTGCTCTTCACCTCTACGAGATGACGGATGTACTGGTTACTCTCGTTGATCTGATCAACGAGCTTGGAGATGTTGATGTTGTTGGAGTTGGCATTTGTCAGACTCTTGTCGAGAGCGCCCTGCAGAGAAGCATAGTCTTTCTTCTGCTGGTCAAGCTGGTCCTCCAAAGAGGAGACACGTGCCTGGGCAGCAGCAAGTTGTTCCTTCGTATTCTGATAGTTCTCTGTCAAAGAGCGGTTCTCGTTCTGGCAGTTCTCCAGTTCCTTTTTGCTGGCACAACTTCCGAGGAGGATAGTGCCACACATCAAACTCAAGACGAAAAATTTGTTCAATTTCATATCTACATTCATTTTAAGTTGACAATTCGTTATTAGATGCGCTTGCAAAGTTAGGTATAAGACGTTTGAAAAACAAATAAAGGGAAATACTTTAGGTTAATTTAACGGTTGTGCAAGGCCCTTGCACACTTTGTGCAGACGTCATGCACACTTTGTGCAGCAGCCTTGCACAACTTGTAAGGAACTAAAACTTTCCAGCGAGGGCGGATCATGATAAATCATGTCCCTACGTTGGGGACATTAGTTGTTACAAAAGGAATAAAAAAATTTTGTATCATCATTCCTTTTTTGTAACTTTGCAAGCAGAAAAATAAATCAAACAAAATAGGGATATTATGATTCTTTTTTTCCGTACACCTGGAAAGAGTGTGATTGCGACAGAGATCGATCATGAGCCGTCGCAGAGTGAGACCGCAGAGCTGAGCTGGCTTTACGGAGATGCCAAACTGGAGCCGACGAAGGAGCTGAAAGGTTTCTTTGTAGGCCCTCGTCGTGAAATGATTACCCCTTGGAGTACGAATGCTGTTGAGATTACTCAGAACATGAGTCTCAACGGCATTTCTCGTATAGAGGAATATTTCCCCGTAGACAGTGAAGACGCCGACCATGACCCGATGCTGCAGCGTATGTACAACGGTCTGGACCAGGACATCTTCACCGTGAACCACAAGCCGGAGCCTATCAAGTATGTCGACGACCTGGAGAAATACAACGAAGAGGAAGGCCTCGCCCTCTCTCCCGAGGAGATAGAGTATCTCCACAAGATTGAGAAAGAGAACGGCCGTCCGCTCACCGACTCCGAGATTTTCGGTTTCGCACAGATCAACTCCGAGCACTGCCGTCATAAGATTTTCGGCGGTACGTTCATCATTGACGGAAAAGAGATGGAGAGCAGCCTCTTCCAGATGATAAAAAAGACGACGAAAGAGAATCCTAACCGTATCCTCTCCGCTTACAAGGACAATGTCGCTTTCTCTCAAGGACCTGTCATCGAGGAGTTTGCTCCGAAGGACCAGAGCACAGCCGACTATTTCCGCGTGACGGATATCGAGAGTGTCATCTCCCTGAAGGCCGAGACGCACAACTTCCCGACGACGGTGGAGCCGTTCAACGGTGCCGCTACAGGAACGGGTGGTGAGATCCGTGACCGTATGGGTGGCGGCGTCGGTTCCTGGCCTATCGCTGGAACAGCCTGCTACATGACGGCTTATCCGCGCCTGAAAGATGACGACAACCACAGCCGTGACTGGGAGGACAAGATTCCTGCCCGCAAATGGCTCTACCAGACTCCGGAACAGATCCTCATCAAGGCCAGCAACGGTGCTTCTGACTTCGGTAACAAGTTCGGTCAGCCGCTGATCACCGGTTCGGTACTGACTTTCGAGTATGAGACCTCCGATAAGGACGAGAATCCCGGTGAGGGTGCCGGCCAGATCTATGGCTACGACAAGGTCATCATGCTCGCCGGTGGCGTCGGCTACGGTAAGAAGCGCGACTGTCTGAAGAAAGAGCCGCAGAAAGGCAATAAGATCGTCGTTGTCGGTGGTGACAACTACCGCATCGGCCTCGGTGGCGGTTCTGTCAGTTCCGTCGATACCGGTCGTTACAGCAACGGTATCGAGCTCAATGCTGTACAGCGTGCAAACCCGGAGATGCAGAAGCGCGCTTATAACCTCGTCCGTGCGCTCGTAGAGGAAGACAGTAATCCCGTTGTCTCCATCCATGACCACGGCTCTGCCGGCCATCTGAACTGCCTCTCCGAGCTTGTAGAGGACTGTGGTGGCCGTATTGATATGACTAAACTTCCTATTGGAGACAAGACGCTCTCGGCCAAGGAGATTATCGCCAACGAGAGTCAGGAACGCATGGGCTTACTGATTGATGAAAAATACCTCGACCATGTAAAGGCCATCGCCGACCGAGAGCGTGCTCCGATGTATGTTGTCGGTGAGACGACGGGTGATGCCCACTTCTCCTTCGTACAGGGTGACGGCGTGAAACCGTTCGATCTCGATGTTGCACAGATGTTCGGTCATTCTCCGAAGACCATCATGCGTGATGAGACCGTCGTCCGCAAATATGAGGATGTTACATATACGGATGCAGATATCGACAAGAACCTTGACCGTGTTCTCCAGCTTGAGGCCGTAGCCTGCAAGGACTGGTTAACCAACAAGGTAGACCGTTCCGTCACCGGTAAGGTAGCCCGTCAGCAGACACAGGGTGAGATTCAGCTGCCGCTGTCCGACTGCGGTGTTGTCGCTCTTGACTACCGTGGCAAAGCCGGTATCGCTACCGCTATGGGCCATGCGCCCCAGGCCGGTATGGCTGACCCGAAGGCCGGTAGTGTCCTCTCTGTCGCCGAGGCATTGACGAATGTCATCTGGGCTCCGATGGCTGACCATGACACTCCGCTGAGCAGCATCAGTCTCTCCGCCAACTGGATGTGGCCGTGCCGCAGCCAGAAGGGTGAGGATGCCCGTCTGTATGAAGGCGTGAAGGCTCTGAGTGATTTCTGCTGTGCCCTGCATGTCAACGTGCCGACCGGCAAGGACTCCCTGTCTTTGAGCCAGCAGTATCCCGACGGCAAGAAGATCATCTCTCCGGGAACCGTCATCGTCTCCGCCGGTGGTGAGGTCGACGACGTGAAGAAGACCGTCAGCCCTGTCCTCGTCAACGACAAGAACAGCAGCATCTATCATATCGATTTCAGCTTCGATGAGCAGAAGCTCGGTGGCAGCGCCTTCGCCCAGAGCCTCGGCAAACTCGGCAGCGATGTGCCGACGGTGAAGAATCCCGACTATTTCGTTGACTGCTTCAATGCCATCCAGCATCTCATCCAGAAGGGCTGGATCATGGCCGGTCACGATATCAGTGCCGGTGGTCTTATCACTGCTCTGCTCGAGATGACATTCGCCAATACGAAAGGCGGCATGCATGTCAATCTCCATGACTTCCAGGGCGACGATATCACGAAGATCCTCTTCGCTGAGAATCCCGGTGTCCTCATCCAGGTCAGCGACGAGCATAAGGAAGAGTTGAAGAAATATCTCGATAGTGAGGGTATCGGTTATGCGAAGATCGCCTACCCCACTCCTAATGACCGCAACATCACCGTTGTCAAGGACGATTACAAGCACGTATTCGATATCGACAGCCTTCGTGACACGTGGTATAAGACGTCTTACCTCCTCGACCGCGACCAGAGTTTCGGCGGCATGGCCAAGAAGCGCTTCACGAACTATAAGAAGCAGCCGCTGGAGTTCAAGTTTAATAAAAACTTCACAGGCAAGCTCGCCCAGTATGGCCTTAGCGCTGACCGCCGCAAGGATAGTGGCGTAAAGGCAGCGATCATCCGTGAGAAGGGAACGAACGGTGACCGTGAGATGGCTTACACGCTCTGGCTCGCCGGCTTCGACGTGAAGGACGTGATGATGACCGACCTCATCAGTGGTCGTGAGACCCTCGAGGATGTCAACATGATCGTGTTCTGCGGTGGCTTCTCCAACTCCGATGTCCTCGGCTCTGCCAAAGGCTGGGCCGGTGCCTTCCTCTACAACCCGAAGGCCAAGGAAGCGCTTGACAAGTTCTATGCCCGTGAGGACACGCTGAGTCTCGGTATCTGCAACGGCTGTCAGCTGATGGTAGAACTGAACCTCATCAATCCGGAGCATGAGCATCGCACGCATCTGTGCCATAACACGTCGAAGAAGTTCGAGAGTGCCTTCCTCGGTCTGTCCATCCCGCAGAACAAGAGTGTCATGCTCGGCAGTCTGAGTGGTGACAAGCTCGGCATCTGGGTTGCTCACGGCGAGGGTCGTTTCTATCTCCCCGAGCCGGAGGATCACTACAACATCGTGGCTAAGTACAACTACGCTGAGTATCCCGGTAACCCGAATGGTTCCGACTATAATGTTGCCGGTATCTGTTCTGCCGATGGTCGTCATCTGGCTATGATGCCGCATCCGGAGCGTGCCATCTTCCCGTGGCAGAATGCCAACTATCCTATGGACCGTCGCCAGGATGAGGTGACGCCGTGGATCGAGGCTTTCGTCAACGCTCGCAAATGGATTGAAGAAAAGACAAAGTAAAGCCTCACCCCTATCCCCTCCCCAAAAGGGAGGGGAATAAATTGTCTTTTCCCAATCTGTTAAGACGAGTACGTTAACTTCTTATGTATTGGAAATTATTTAAAACATTCTTCAAGATAGGACTGGTGACGTTCGGAGGTGGCTATGCCATGATACCGATGATCAAGGCATACGTCGTGGAGAAATACAAATGGGTGAGCCAAGAGGAGTTCCTATCTCTTTTGGCCATCGCTCAGAGTTGTCCGGGTGTCTTCGCCGCCAACATCAGTATCTTTATCGGTTATAAGAAGATGAAAACGAAGGGAGCCATCTGTGCCTGCTTAGGCACATGCCTCCCTTCTTTTTTGATTATCCTCGCCATCGCCATGTTCTTCCACCAGTTTGAGAGCAACCGCATTGTAGCAGCCATGTTCCGGGGTATCCGTCCCGCCGTCGTCGCCCTTATCGCCACACCGACATTCGAGCTGGCTGTAGAGGCGCATATCAACCGCTACAACTGTTGGATACCGATCGTCGGCGCACTGGCTATCTGGCTCCTTGGCGTGAACCCGATATACATTATTATATTAGCCGGTCTCGGTGGCTGGCTGTACGGTAAACTGAAAGCATTATGATCTACCTCCAACTTTTTATCACTTTCTTCGAGATAGGCCTCTTCGGTTTCGGTGGCGGCTATGCGATGATCTCACTGATTCAAGGTCAGGTGGTAGCGCGCTATCACTGGCTGACGATGGGACAGTTCACCGATGTCATCGCTATCTCACAGATGACGCCGGGACCCGTAGGCATCAACAGTGCTACGTATTGTGGCTATACGGCCGTACATAATGCGGGATATAACGGTATCATGGCGGTCCTCGGCTCTGCCACGGCGACCTTTGCCGTTGTGCTGCCGTCACTGATTCTGATGATCCTCATCTCCAAACTGTTCATGAAATATATGAACACGCCGACGGTGAAGAGTATCTTCACGGGACTCCATCCCGCCGTTGTCGGTCTTCTTGCCGCCGCCACCTTATTATTATTGTCGCCGGAGAACTTCTCCACACCGAGTGAGAACCCGTGGCAGTTCTGGATCTCCGTATTCCTCTTCGTCAGCACGTTCCTCGGCACGCTCGTGTGGAAGGTGAACCCCATCCGTATGCTTGGCTTCGCTGCCGTCGCGGGACTTCTTCTGCTGTATCAATGACCCACCGTAGGGGCGGCCCTTGTGGCCGTCCTAACACGGGATATGCGCTTCCTTGCGCTTGCAAAGCGCAAGCACACAACGGCAAGCCATACGTGGCACAATCGCAGTAAGAAGACACAAAAAAGACAGAGTAACAGATGATATGTTTTATCTGTTACTCTGTCCTTTTTATAGACCCAAAAGTTTGGGGGTGAGGCTTTTATTATTTCACGAACTTCTTACCGTTCTGAATAACGATGCCCTTATAGTCTTTGCCGACACGCTGACCGGCGAGGTTATAGATCGGAGCATTGGCATTCACCTTCGTATCCGTGGTAACCTTCGTGATAGCAGTAGCATTGTCGATGACATTACCCTGAACACCGGTGAAGGTATAATAATTACCATTCTTGAAGTCCAAGTTACCGGTTTGAGGCTTCTTATCACCTTCATTAAAGATAATCTTGTTGACTTTCACTGTTGTCGTACCCGTGTATTTCCAGAGATAGACACTGTTTCCGGTAGCACTGTTCGTACCAACCAAAGTCACATCATCCGAAGAGCCCGGCCAAGCAGTATAGAGGTTCTTGCCGCCATCTTCCCATGGCCATGCATAGATGGTAGTGCCCCAGTTGGACGGTTTCTCGAAGTAAGCATAGAAAGTAGCACCGTCTACGACCTTAGCGCAAGAAGGCAGTGTAGAAGTCTCGTCGGTAGAATAGTCGATAGCATTGATATCACTGATGTCGAGACCGTTGGAGACATAGAGCTTATAGTTATCGCCGGAGGCAACGAGCTGATAACCACTCGTAGACGTCGTTGTCGTACCGAGACAGAGGAGCATCGTACCGTTGGTACCCTTCACGGCCACGCTGTAGCCGTTGGTCTCACCGCTGTTCAGCGTCACCGTAGCATGATCATTCGTGATACCCACGAGCTTACGGGCGAGAACAAACTTCTTGATGGCCTTTGTATAAGCCTGGTAATGCGGTAGGAAAACACACGGTGTTCCCGGCATGGTCATCAGATAAGCATTGGCGGCCTCGATATTGTTCTTCAACATATTATCGGAATTACGATAGGTATCGTGGTTGTCGACAAACGTAACGGCATAACGGGCATAACCCGTACCGATCAAGGCTTTGGAAGTGTAGCTGGCCAGATTCTTCCAGGAAGTACCACCATTGTTGAAGGCGTCATTTACCATATATTTGAAGGGGAAGTCAAAGGCCGCACTCGTCTTGCCGGTGTTGTTGATCCATGTCTGAACAGTAGAAAGAGCATCCCAGCATTCACCGACGGAATAAGTCGGGTTGGAACTCTGGTTATAGATCTTAGTATACTGAGCACCATAGCCTTTTACCATATCATAACGGAAGCCATCATAGCCAATCTCGTTCTTCAGATAATCGAGATAGACCTCAACGTTCTGCTGTGTCGTTGCATTCGTATGGTCGAGGTCGCGATAGCCGTCAAAGTCATCACCGGTATCAGCGGCGCCCGTAATCTTTCCTTTGACAGGAGAATTAGCGTTCGTGTTGGCCTCGTCGGTCTTACAAATCTGCGAATAATTCGTATTATCCCATGTGAGCTTATACTCCTTCTTCGTAACCTGACCGATGGAATCCTCCTGGGGGAAATCAGCCCATGAAGACAGGCCATTCTTGTGGTTGATGACGACATCGGCGATGATACCTACTTTCTTCTTTTTATAGGTATTGATCATGTTCCGGAGTTCAGCGGAAGTACCGAAGCAAGAGTTCTGGTTCAACCAGAAACACGGGTCATAGCCCATCGTGTTACTCTTGTGCCAATAATAAGAGGAAGTACATCCGGAGTTCGGCACCCAGATGAGGTTGAAATACTTCGAAAGGGTGTCGGCTTCAGAGGTCAGTTTCGTCCACTGTGTATCACTGTAACTGTCCCAGTAGAATCCCTGGAGCATGACGCCGGGATAGTTGGTGGGCCAACCATCAGCGGCGAAAGAAGTTATCGCAGCCAATATGGCAACGATAGTCAAGTAAATTCTCTTCATATCTTTTTAGGCTTTAATTTATATTTGTTTCATTCTGCCTGCAAAGATACGATATTATCACGGGTTGGAAATAATTGATTTATATCAATTAAGAATTAATCATGCGCAAACGATTGCACATTTTTGCGCAAGAAGTCAAGCAACTCTTCCGCCATTTTCTGATGCTGCCGTTTACTCGGATGCCAGGAAGCGCCATAACCGAGGCTGCCGTCCTGTGGCGTGAAGTCGAAACGCTCAATCAATTTATCACCTTTCTTCCGGAAATCCTTGGCGATACGATTGAGCACTGCCTTTTCGGCCTCATTATCCTTTGCGCCAAGCATCGGTCCACTGAGGAGAATGATCCTTGCCTTCAGATAATAGCCGCGGACCGTTGCCAGGAAAGCGCGGTAGGCCTGTTCGTAGCGATGGATATCATAGTTGTTCGTACTCAGATCGTTCGTTCCGAGATTGATGAATACGATGTCCGGCGTATATCGCGAGAAATCCCAACGCTCACTATGGTCACTAAACAAGGTATAAGGATACTGTGTCGGCATAGGCTCGGCGCTTCCTTCGCGTGGCCCGTCATAGTTACGATAGACGCCGATGCCACTGCGAGAGATTGACGTATGGATAGCATGGAGACTGTCAGTTACGATATTCGCGTAAGTATACCAGTGATTCTCCGTCTCCTCCTCGAAAGGACCGGAGGCGACAGGATTCTCCACGCCGAAGCCACAAGTGATGGAGTTACCGATAAACTCGAGTTTCAACGTGGGCAATGGAGCCGACGGAAGCAGTTTACTGTCCGCATCGAGGATAAAGCCTTTGAACTCCGGATGGCGCTCCCACCCTTCAATGGCATATTGCAGACGGACCGTATGCTCACCGGGCGTCAAAGCCGCAGCGACGGTCACCACGGAGTCCTTCGGTGCGTTGAAACCTACCTTGAAAGCCTTGCTGCCATCGACGATAGCCATGAAATAACCTGTCATCGGCCGACAGACCATCTTCAGCGACGTACCACTGAAGCGGGCACGGATCTCCGTTCCGGGGAAGTTAAAACTTGCCACGTCAGCCTTACGCCAACTCACGCGCCCCACATATTGTATCTGTGGGTCACTGGCTTTCACAAACGTCCCGTCACTATTCATCTCGCAACAGGTCTGGCTCCAGCCCATAGCAAAAGACATAAGGGCGAGCAAAGAGAGAAATAATCTCTTCATACACAGCTACAAATAATAAGTGGAATAGTAAATGCCTCTACAGACTAGCCAACCATTTCTTTCCTTTTGGCGTTTTAAGCCAAATCAGAATAGATATTCCAAGAACCAATGAAATAACCAATACCAAACCTAATCCATCCATAATATTTACTTAAGTATTTAACGACCAATCCATGCGAAAACGACCGTGGAAGCAATCCCTACAAGCACATAGGGAATGTTTGCTGAAGAATCGCTATTAAAAATAGGAGCAGCACCAGCTAATACTGATGTTGCAAATGTCAATTTTGACATATCAAGGAAATAACCTGACAACTTATCCCGCTTCAGATGCTCCTTTTCTCTTTGTTCCCTTTCTGTTACCATAGGCTATCACTTTTCTATGGCAAAGATAAGCATTATTTTCCAATATTGCAAATAAATCAACATATTGGAATAAAAAAGGCGGTAGACAACCTTTCGGAAGTCCACCGCCAGAAAACAGAGCGTGTTTTTATTTTGCTTGATGAAGCTCGATATTACTGCTTAGTAATGACGACCTTGCTGCTGGCCTCATTCGTCAGATAGAACTGTACCTTGTACTTGGCCGTCTCAGAGACTTCGAGGTTGATGCCGTTGTTGTGCGTCATGTGGTCGAAATCAGTCTTGCTGGACTTGCCGCCCCAAGACATATCCCAAGCGTGGTTCATACGGATCTTGAAGCCCTTGTCGGCCGTGATCGTACCGGTCCACTCCCAGCAACCTTCTGTCTGGTTATAGGTCATATCCATATCGTGAGATACATCACCATCACCGGAGGGCCATCCGCCGACACCGTCACCAGTGAGGCTCAGAACCTCAACCTTCGTCAGCGTGTAAGTACCCGTGTTCAGATCAAGGTTGATCTGGTAGAAGCCAGCACCCGGATCCGGGCAGTTGACGCCATTGCCATTGTCGGCAACCTGACCGCTCAGCGGATTGCTCTTATCGCCTGCATACTCGAGATCGTTATCCCAGTTGTCAGCATTCGGCTTGAACTTGAACTCACCATTGAGATAAGCGAAGCCCTCATACTTACCATCCATGTCAGGACCATAGAGCGCATGCTCCTTGGAGGCATCCCATCCTACCTCATTACCGACCTCGTAGAAATACTCACCGAAGCTCGGCTTAACGAGGTTCACCTTACTCGTGAAGTCGGAAGTCAGAACATAACCCGTACCGGAAGCCAGACGGACAGAGTCGGTCAATGTTACAGGAATGTCATGGACAGCACCGGACTTGCCATAGAGGCTCTCGACAGCCTTCTGCAGAGCTGTGGCAGATACCTGATTGTTGGCATCCGTCTCCAGACGCGTGTTCAGTTTCTTGTCTGCGGAGTAGAGCGTGAGGAACTTCGACTCGCTGGCGACAGACTGATCCGACTTGATCGTATAAGAGTAGAACTTCAAAGAGTCCTTAGCAGCATTACTATAGTTCGGGTTGTTGAAGTCCACAGCATCACCGGCCTGAGCAGTCATAGAGATCGTCTCAGCAGACTCCTCACCGTTGGCCTGCGGGTCTGCCCAGTCCTCATAAGGATTACTGGAGCAACTGGCCAGGAGGGCAGCAACACCTAAAGCATAAATTATCTTTTTCATTGTCCTTGCTATTTATTATTCTTGATAGATGAAGTTATACTGTCCGGTGAGGTCGTTGAACCATACCTGATAGGTACCAGCCTTGACCTTGATGTCCTTACCATTAACAGCAGCCGTACCGTGAGAGAAGTCGGAAGAACCGAACTTCGTACCGTCGTTGGCAACGAAGTGGCAGGTACCGTTGGCAGCGATCGTGACGGTAGCAACCCAGTCGTGGTTCTTACCACCCTTGACCGTTGTGAAGGCCGTCATGTCAGCCTTGACATCACCCTCGATCTTCATGGACGTATAGTCCTTGACATTGCTCAGGGTAACCTCTTCGATGGTGACACCGGTAGTCGTCGTATTCTTGTTGGCACCAGCGTTACTCTCAGAAGATACTGTCGTTGAGTTGAAGGTAATCTTATAGAAGCCGTCAGCCGGAACCTTGATATCGGAAGAACCACCATTGTTCAAATCGAATTTAGTGGTAGTACCACCGATCTGCTCAGCCCAGTTATCCGTAGCGGAGTGACGGAACTTGAAGCCGGTAGAAGCCTGGAAGTAACCCGTGTAAGAGAAGACACCATCGCCGGTAGTAGAGTCGTACTTCTGTCCGGTAACAGGATACAGAGGAATCATGCCCTGACCGATTGTAGCGCCCCAGCCACCATCACCGATAGCACCACCGATGAGGTACCAGTAGTTAGGCTCCTTCGTACGGAGGCTAATATAATAAGGAGCAACCTTGATCGTCACCGTATTACTATAGATCGTATCGTTGGCATAGATAGAAGCGCAACGTACCGAGACATCCTGAGAAGCCGGAACTTTATCCTTAGCATACTGCATGCAGCGCATCACAGCCTTGGCAACATCAGCAGCAGAGACATCGTTGCTGCAGTTGGGCTGTACACCACCGACGTTATCGTAAGTAGGAACCGTCGTACCCGTCTCATCATCCAAAGACTGGTCATAGGATACCTTGAAATTGTTCGTCGGAGAGAACTGCAACTCATATTCAGCAGCAGCAGGATAACCGTAGGCCGGCTGAGACCAAGAGAAATGGAGGGTATTTGCCGTAGCCAGGTCCACCGTATTATTGGCAAAAGCCGGAGTATTCAGCTTGAAGGTTGTCGGCTCCTCGAGCGTGGGGTTGTTGTCCCTGTCATCAGAACAGGAAGCGAGGACAGCCAGAGAGCAGAGCAACAAAGCTGAGGTTTTGATAATATTCTTCATTGTTTTTTTCTTGATAAAAATTGTTGTTTCGAAGAGGTGGCCGGGCCACCTCTTCTTTTTCTATCTTACGCAAGGATTAAGCGCCGTAGCCAGGATTCTGGATCAGGGCACCCTTGACCTTCTCTGCCGGGATAGCGAAGACGTTGCGGTAAGCATCGAAGTTACGACCGTTCTTCACACCACCCTTGTAGCTCCAGTTGTAGTTGACATTACCACCGAAGCGGTCGAAGCGGATCAGTGTAGGACGACGGAGACCTTCGAAGTAGAACTCACGGCTCCACTCATCACAGATATCATCGAGGCTGTAAGCAGCCTTGGTCTCAGCGTGAGCACGGGCGCGAAGGGCGTTGATCTTGGCAGCGCCGTCGGCAGTTGTCGTACCACCATTCTCGCGGGCATCGCACTCAGCATATGTCAGATAAGCCTCAGCGACACGGAAGAGGAAGAAGTCACCATCCGTGAAGTCAGAGTCATGACCCTTAGAGCCATCAGTCTTCACGTTCGTCCACTTAGCGGAAGCGAAACCATCAGTAAAGACTCCCTTATAGCCTAAGCCATTGTCAAGGGTACGACCGACACCGTCGAAGATCGCACGGTCATCACCGGCCTTGACAGGCATTGTCTTGCTGTCTACGTGGGGAGCATCACCATCGGGGAAGAATTTCAGGATCAGATCCTTGCGGCAACGGTTACCGGACCAGGTCTGTGACGTATTCTTTTCACCCATCGTAGCATCCCAGGTAGAAGCGATGAGGAACAGTGTTCCAGCCCAAGAAGTCGTGGTCAGACCATCCTGGCCAATACGGAAGATACCTTCCTGAGCAGCGCTCGTCTCACCATTATCGCCCATGAACAGCATCTGATAAGCAGAATAGCCGTTAGAGCCCGTGGTGTTCAGCTTATAAGGAGAGTCGATGACCTTCTTGGCATACTCCTTAGCCTTGTCCCACTGTGCTGTGCCGGTGTAGACCTTAGCGTTCAGATACAGACGGGAGAGGAGGATCCAGTCGGCAGCCTTATCAGGAGTCAGATAACCCTTATCGGTAGAGTGCTTGACAGCAGCATCGGGGAGAGCGGACTCAACAGCGAGCAGCTCCTTCTCAATCCAAGCGTAAGCCTCCTTGCGGGTCATGTAAACCGGCTTGTCGGAGATGCTTGTAGAGAACGGGATGTTGCCGAAGGCATCCATGAGGAAGTAGTACTCCATGGCGCGGAGGTAACGGATCTGTGCCGTCTTCGTAGCATCTTGGTCACCACAAGTGTTCAGATACTGGTTGCAGTAGGTGATGGCCGTGGTCAGACGAGAGTAGAAACCGTTCATCATTGGGCTGCTGGCATCGTAAGAGTCATAGTCAAACTCCTGGATACCGGCATCTGTCCAGTGGCAGATGGCCTCATCAGTGGTCAACTCATTGGAGTTCCACAACTGACGGATGAAACCAGAGGTACCACCATCGATACCATCGATATCGCAGTTGCCGTCACCCTTGGACATACCACCCATGGCCAGCGTGGCGAAGCACTTGTTGAAAAGGCCATTGGCACTAACCTCCGTGTTGATGTTTGGGTCGATAGGAGTGACGTCCAGATCGCCTGTGCAGGAACTCAGTCCCAAGGTCAGGGCTGCGGCTGCCACGGAGAAGATATATTTAAATCTATTGTTCATGACTTAAGTTCTTAATAATTTTAGAAGTTCAGATTCAGACCTACGATCACAGAGAACGGACGCGGATAGAGGTTGTTGTCGTAACCGTTGAAGACCTCAGGATCCAGACCATCATACTTCGTGATGGTGAAGACGTTGGAAGCCGTAGCATAGACACGACCGTTCAGGCCCTTGTAACCTGCAGACTTGAAGAGGTTGTCGAAACTGTAGCCGAGCGTGATGTTGTCACACTTCAGGAAGCTGGCATTGTGGATCCAACGGTCGGAGAGGATAATCTGCTCAGTGTTGGAAGTCCAGTCCTCAGCAACAGCCTTCGGGGTCTTGTTCATCAGATACTTCGTAGAAGGCCACAGACCATTCTGGCTCATATCGTGGAAGCCCTGGTTGACGGCGTCATAGACGTAGTTGCCGATATTGGCACGGAGCGTGAAGCTGAGATCCCAGTTCTTATACTCCATACGGGAAGAAAGACCCATGGTGATCGGCGGAGTCGGAGACTTGTAGAAGTACTTATCAGCAGATGTGATCTGACCATCACCGTTACGGTCAACAACAGCGCCCTCTACAGGATTGCCGTTCTTGTCGTAAACCTGCTGGTATACATAGAAGGAGTTCATCGTATAACCGACGGCCTGATACTCCAGGTGCTTATCGGTACCAATCGTGATGGAAGTGTTGGCAACAGGAGAGTTGTCGGAGCTTACACCAGAGAGATCGGTGATCTTGTTGTTGTTATACGTGAAGTTGTAATCCAATGTCCAGTAGAAGTCCTTGCTCTGGATAGCCTTCCAGTCGAAGGAGAGCTCAACACCGGTGTTACGCAGAGAACCGATGTTCTGCCAGCCCTGGTTCTTATAAGAGGTGAAGGTCTCCGTAGGAGCATAGTTCAACAGGTCATCGGTGATACGATAGTACCAGTCGATGCTACCGGTGAGGCGCTGGTTGAGGATACCCCAGTCAAGACCTACGTTGTAAGTCGTGGTGGTCTCCCACTTCAGATCCGGCGTGTAGTTCTCAGGACGATAGAGCTTGCCGTCATCACCTGCTGCAGGATAGAGCGTACGGTCATCGGTATTGATGGAATAACGCGGAATCCAGCCATAGTCCATATCATTGAGGTTCTGCTGACCAGTCTGACCCCAGCTCAGACGGAGCTTCAAGTCGGAAAGCCAGTTGATATCACGGAACTTGTTCTCATCCTTGATCTTCCACAAGAAAGCGAAAGAGGGGAATACGGACCAGTGATCCTTGAAACGAGAAGAACCATCATCACGAACGGTAGCGGTGACATAGTAACGGTCCATCAGGCTCCAGTTGGCACGACCGAAGAAGGAAACGAGGTAGTTCTCTGTCTTGCCATAGTAATTACTGTAGCCATACTTCTGACCGGCCATCGTAGCATTGGTGGAAGGATAATATCCCTGCCACTCGTTCATCGTACGTCTCCAGTAGTGCTGCCACTCGTAACCACCCATGATATCGAAGTGGTTCTTGGCCTTGTCGTTGAAGTCATGATAATACTGAGCTGTAGTACTCAGGGTGAGGTTACGCTTCAGGATATCCTCGTAGCCATGATTGCCATAATAGGTAACACCGTTGGCAGGATAAGCAGCCGACTCGTCGGTATTCTGCTTACCATTGGCGATATCAGCACCGAGGGTTGCGTGCAGACGCAGGTCCTCGAAACCGTGAACCTTGTAGTCGAAGTCGGCACTGCCGATGAACTCACGGCTGTTGGCGACATCGTTCTTCTCGTTCAGGATAGCCAGCGGGTTAGCAGTAGCCAACTCATTATAAGTATACGGCCATGTGGAATCACCATACTCTGCTGCCTTCGGCCACTCGAAGTAACCACCGAAGTTCTGCTGCATCTGAGACAAGTAGTTGCCGAAGAACGGCTTGCCATTATAAGTGGTCTGCTGATAGAACTTATTCGTGTAGGAATAAGGATCCTGAGTAGGATCGAAGTTAACGGCTGCACCTACGGCACCACCATCAGCATAACGGGTGTGGGCATACATTCCCTTACCGTTCAAGTTGATGTTCAAGTGATTGTCGAGGAGCGACGGACTCAAGTTGAAGGAAGCGGTGACACGCTTGAAGTCAGAGGTCTTCACAACACCCTGCTGGTCGGTATAGCCGACGCTGACACGGTAAGGAAGATAAGCACCGGCACTACCGGATACCGTGACGTCGTGATCCTGGCTGATAGCCGTACGGTAGATGAGATCCTGCCAGTCGGTATTGGCAGTACCGAGAGCCTGGTAGGCCTCGGAGTTCTCACCGAACTTCTTCAGGATCAAGGCACGCATCTGATCGCCATCGAGCACGTCCACCGTCTTGGTGTTCATACTCAGCGTAGCGCTGCCATTGTAAGATACCTTTACGCCACCCTTGTGACCTTTCTTCGTGGTGATGATGATGACACCGTTAGAACCACGGCTACCATAAATAGCGGTAGCGGAAGCATCCTTCAAGATATTGAAGCTCTCAATATCCTGCGGGTTGATGGTAGAAAGGATGTTGGATACACCCTTGACACCGTTGTTGTCGATAGGCACGTTATCGATGACGATCAACGGGTCGTTACTTGCGTTCAGTGACGAACCACCACGGATACGGATGTTCGCACCGGCACCAGGAGTACCGTCGTTACTCGTCACGGATACACCGGCGACCTTGCCTTCCAACATATCCTGCGGGTTGACAACGACACCCTTGTTCTTTCCATCCGGACGGATAGCGGTGACAGAACCGGTCAGATCGGCCTTCTTGGCGACACCGTAACCGATGACGACGACATCGTTCAATGTCTTCTCATCAGCCTTCATCACGGTGACGGCATTGCTGCCGGCGGTGACGGTCTGCGGAGCCATACCCAGATAGGAGATCGTCAGTTTTGTTCCCGGAGCGACGTCGACGGAGTAATTACCGTCCATGTCCGTGATACCTACGGTCTTGCCATTGGCAGTGATCGTGGCACCCATGACAGGCTCGCCGGAAGCATCCTTGACTTGTCCCTTGATGGCACCTGACTGTGCATAGGAACTTGCAGCAAGAAGCAATCCTCCTGCGAGGGTCAGCATTCTTAGCGGCATTTTAAATTTTACCTGCTTCATCATTTGCTTGATCTTTTAGTTAACGTTAGTATGTTGTTTTCAGTTATGCAAAGCATTTTTTAAGTTTAATATGTTTAACGGGATATACAATTTTGTTGTTTTTTCCGTTTTCACGTTGCAAATATACTTCGTTTAGCCGGACGATTGTTTGTTTTTGGGCCAAAAACGTCGAATAATTTGTGCAATCGTTTGCACAAATCTTGCATTTTTGTTTGCTTGACCTATATCAAGCCCGTTGTTTCCGAACACAACCAATTTTTTCGACAAAAGTGAATGATTTCGGGAAATTTCTAATGTTGACAAAGTTGACAGTTATGACAGTCTTTTTCTGTACACCTTTTCTTTGCACAATAGTACCAGGGTTGACAGTCTTCTGAGAAAGGTGTGTTTGTGTCCATCGGAAACATCAATTTTTGAAGGATTTTCTCATGAAAATGGGCGGAAAATGGAAGAAAGTAGTATATAATTATAATATATATTATATAATATATGTATAATACTACTATTTTACCATTGTATCCGTGCACATAATGAATATTCATGCATTTTCTTGAGAATGTGGACAGATATAAGGCTGTTATAACTGTCAACTTTGTCAACTTTGTCAACTTTGGCTTTCTTCGGCTGATGAAAACGTGTGAGAAAGCGCTGAAAATTGGCAAAATAAGAGCGAAAACGAGGTATTTTTGCTTCCAAGATTGTCTTTTGATGTTGACAAACATATCAAATGGCGTTGATAAACATGTGAGATAAATTTTTATCGTTTAGAGATAGTATTTTATCTCACTGAGATCCTACAGGGGGGCTCTTCGCCTCCGTAGGGGCGGCCCTTGTGGCCGTCCTAACGCCGCATTGTGGCGGAACATGATAAATCATGTCCCTACATTTTCCCCGGTTAGGACGGCCACAAGGGCCGCGCCCTACGGTGGGTTGATTCCCGTTTAGGACGGCCACAAGGGCCGCGCCCTACGGAGGGTTGATTCCCGATTAGGGCCGCCACAAGTGACGGCCCCCGAAAAGGATCAATCATCCCCTAACTCTCTCTCCAGCCGGTCGAGCTCGTGCGAGAGATGGTCATGGGTGACTTTGGCGTATATCTGTGTACTCTTCAAACTCTTATGTCCGAGGATCTGACTGACCACGGGCATGGGGATGTCGTGCGACAGACAGATCGTCGTGGCCATGGTATGGCGGGCGATATGCCACGTCACGCGTTTCTGAATACCACAGATCGCTATAATCTTCTGTAATGTACGGTTGCAGATTCCCAGTGACGGAACGGGAAGGAGACGCTGTGGGCCTTTAGCGTCTTCCGGCATATTGTGCAGATCCACCAGCGAATAGCAGGAAAGGATCTCACGGGCGACAGGCAGCAACTTCACCGTCTCATAGACATGGGTCTTCTGTCTTCGCACACGGATCCATTCACTGCCGTCGGTAGGACTCGTCACGAGACTCGCCGTCGTGAGCTGCTGCAGATCGGCATGGGCCAGGCCGGTATAACAACAGAACACAAACAAATCTCTCACAAGTCGCTCCTTGTCATTCTCCAGATGACAGTTTCTGAAGTTCCGCAACTCCTCCGCTGTGAGGTAGCCACGGTCGCACTCTTCATTCTTGTTGCAGAACTCCGCCGACAGGTCGTGGTCGACCCATCCTTTCTGGTAGGCTTTCTTCAGCAACCGGATGACGGGCATGAGGTAGATCCAGATCGTATTGACGGCCAGCTGGCAGTCATTCTTCAGGTAGGCCTGAAAGGTGGTCAGGAAGTTGTCGTCTACCTTATTTATATATAGGTCATCCTGATGGTAGGCGTGCTGGATGAACAGCCGCAGGTGTTTGAGCACCGAGAGGTGCTTGCGCAGGGTACTCTCTGCCTTCAAGCCCGCATTGACTTGCTGCCGATAGTCTTGCAGCCAGCTTTCATAGGTAGCGACAAGTTGGTGGCCTGCGCCCGGCGCCTCCTCCCGCTCATCAAGGTAATTGTCAATGGCCGTCTCCAAGACGACTCGCATCAACTGTTTTAATTCCACTTGGTTCATAGTTTTCGTTACATTCTCTAACTTTTCTTTACTCAGCATGACATACAAAGGTTTAGCGGAATGTCTGTTTTTGGCCCAAAAACAAACAATCATCGCGTTAATTAAACTATATTTGCATGGTGAAAACGGAAGAAACGCTAAAATCATATTTCATTATGATAAAAAAATAGTGTATAACTGAAAACAAATATACTAACGTTAACTAAAAGATCAAGCAAATGATGAAGCAGGTAAAATTTAAGATGCCGCTACGAATGCTGACCCTCGCAGGAGGATTACTTCTGGCAGCAAGTTCCTTTGCACAGTCAGGTGCCATCAAGGGACAAGTCAAGGATGCTTCCGGCGAGCCTGTCATGGGTGCCACGATCACTGCCAATGGCAAGACCGTAGGTATCACCGACATGGATGGTAATTACTCCATCGATGTGGCTCCGGGAACAAAACTGACCATCACCTATCTCGGTATGGCTCCGCAGACCGTCACCGCCGGCAGTAATGCTGTCACCGTAATGAAAGCCGATGAGAAGACATTGAACGATGTCGTCGTCATCGGTTATGGTGTTGCCAAGAAGACGGACCTCACCGGTTCTGTCACGGCCATCACGCCGGATAGCAAGAACAAGGGTCTCGTCGTCAACGCCCAGGACATGATCGAGGGTAAGGTGGCCGGTGTCAACGTCACCTCTGCCGGTGGTACTCCTGGTGCCGGCGCAACGATCCGTATCCGTGGCGGTGCCTCTCTGAACGCAAGTAACGACCCGTTGATCGTCATCGATGGTGTCGCTATGGATGACAATGGTGTAAAAGGTTTGGCCAACCCGCTGAGTATGGTCAACCCGCAGGATATCGAGTCCTTCACCGTCTTGAAGGATGCCTCCGCAACAGCTATCTACGGTAGCCGTGGTTCTAACGGTGTCATCATCATCACCACGAAGAAGGGTCATGGCGGCACGAAGGTATCTTATAATGGTAGCCTCACCGTCAGCACGAAGCGTAAGACCCTCGACGTCATGGATGGCGACGAGTATCGCAACTACATCGCCAACAAGTTTGGCAAGGACAGTCAGGCTTACAGCCTCCTCGGCGATGCCAACACCGACTGGCAGGACGAGATCTATCGTACGGCACTGAGCCATGATCACGCCATCACCGTCAGCGGTACTATCGGTAAGGTTCTCCCCTACCGTGTCAGCGGTGGTTATACCAACCAGCAGGGTATTTTGAAGACCTCTGACTTCAAGCGTTTCACCGGATCACTGAACTTGAACCCGTCACTCCTCGACGACCACTTGAAGATCAACTTCAACGCCAAGGGCATGTGGGCCAAGAGCCGTTATGCCAATACGAGTGCCGTCAGCGCCGCCCTTTATATGGACCCGACGCACAGTGTTACGGACGACACCTTCACTGGTCACGACAACTTCAACAATTATTTCGCTTGGGTCAACAGTACCGCTCTGACCACTCCGGTCAACTGGTATCTGCAGAACACCAACGCTCCTGAGAACCCGGTAGCCCTGCTCAACGAGAAGGATGACCGCGCCATCAGCCGCGATATGATCCTCAGTGGTGATGTCGACTACAAGATCCACGGATTCGAGGACCTCCACTTGCACGCCAGCGGCGGTATCGATATCGCCTATGGTCAGCAGAACACCGATATCTCTCCCTACAGCCCGGAGGCTTCCTTCTATGGCAGCTACGGCTTCGACCGCGTGCTGAAGCGTAACTATCAGGGTAATGTCTATGCATTGTATACCCACGACTTCAACGACAAGGCCAAGAACCACTTCGACATTATGGGTGGTGCCGAGGAGTCTCACTACTGGAGAAATGAGCACAGCCGTTATCTCACTTACAACGACGCTTACAACGGCACACGCAGCAGTATCCATACCGATACCGGTGTTGACTACGACGGCGACGGCAATAAGGACGACTACCACTATAAGACTGAGAACTACCTCGTCTCTTACTTCGGTCGTGCCAACTGGAGCCTCATGGACCGCTACTTCCTCACCGCTACGTTCCGTGCCGATGGTTCTTCCCGTTTCAAGGACCACTGGGGCTACTTCCCCTCTGCTGCCTTCATGTGGAAGGTTAAGGATGAGAACAAGTTCCGCGAGATGACATGGCTCGACGCCTTGAACCTCCGTCTCGGCTGGGGTAAGACCGGTCAGCAGGAAGGTATTGGTGACTATGGTTGGATTGCCAACTACACCATGAACTCCGGCGACGGCTCTTACTACAATGTCGTTGGTAACGGCAACCTCGCTCGTCCGAACGCTTACAACCCCGATCTGACTTGGGAGACCACGACGACTTACAACATCGGTCTCGACTGGGCAGTGCTGAAGCGCCGTCTCAGCGGTACGTTGGACTGGTACTATCGTAAGACCACGGACCTGATCAACACCGTCTCCGTGCCCGCAGGTTCTAACTTCCGTAACACCGTTACCTCCAACATCGGTGATATGACCAACACCGGTTTCGAGGCTTCCGTGAAGTGGATCGTTCTCGACAGCAAGGACTGGAACTGGACCTTGGATTATAACTTCACCTATAATAAGAATAAGATCACGAAGTTGATGAGTGATGAGGATGGCTACTACGTGCTCACCGGTGGCATCTCCTCCGGTACGGGTAACCAGTGCCAGGCACAGAGTGTCGGTCATCCCGCCAACGCCTTCTTCGTTTATCAGCAGGCTTATGATGCTAACGGCAAGCCCATCGAGGGTGCTGTCGTCGACCGCAACGGTGACGGACAGATCACTACTGCCGACCGTTACTTCTACAAGAGTCCTACGGCGCCCGTCACCATGGGTCTGAGCTCTCGTCTGGAGTATAAGAACTGGGATCTTGGCATGACCTTCCGTGCTTCCCTCGGCAACTACGTCTTCAACGACCTCGCCGCCGGTATG
>JAQXXT010000005.1 GCA_029226205.1 Prevotellaceae bacterium | reverse complement strand
CGCTGTGGATCATCATCATCGGCGCCCTCGTAGCCATCGGCATCGGTAAGATGACCTTCGGCGGTCTCGGTCATAATCCATTCAACCCCGCCCTCGTCGGCCGCTGCTTTCTCCTCGTCTCTTTCCCTGCGCAGATGACGAGCTGGCCGGTAGCCGGACAACTGACGAGTTATCTCGATGCCACGACCGGCGCCACACCGCTTTCGCTGATGAAGGTAGCTATCAAGACCGGTGACGCCTCTGTGCTCGACAAACTGCCGAGTACGCTGCAGTTGTTGCTGGGATCCAATCCTAACGGCGGCATGGGTTCTCTCGGCGAGGTCTGTGCGCTGGCGCTGCTTCTCGGTCTGGCTTATCTGCTGTGGAAGAAGATCATCACGTGGCATATCCCCGTCTCGATCATCCTAACGGTGTTCGTCTTCAGTGGACTGCTTCATCTGGCCAACCCCATTTATGCCAATCCGTTTGACGTCATCTTCAGCGGCGGTCTGATGCTCGGCGCCATCTTCATGGCCACCGACTATGTCACCTCACCGATGACCCACCGCGGCCAGTTGATCTACGGCATTGCCATTGGTTTCCTCACTGTCGTCATCCGCGACTGGGGCAGCTATCCGGAGGGCATGTCGTTCGCCATTCTGATCATGAACGCCTTTACGCCATTGATCAATACATATGTCAAACCCAAACGCTACGGTGAGAAACCGGTGAAGAAATAAGGAGGAAGAAGTATGGAAAAGTTGAAATCATCATTATCCAATATGGTCCTCGTCCTCGTCGGCTTCGCCGTGGTCATCGGTGCCGTCCTGGCGTGGGTCAACCACATCACGGAAGATGCCATTGCTGCCAAAGCAGAGAAGACGTTGGCAGAAGGCATCAAGGAAGTTATGGGTACGTCACAGTTGCAGGTGAAAGAGCCGAAGACGGTGACGTTGACACTGGAAGGAAAGCCCTGCGACTTCGTCATCCATGAGGCTACCGACAATAGTGGCAAAGCCCTTGGCGCTGCCGTAGAGAGTACGACACAGGGTTTCGGCGGTGACTTGAAAGTCCTTGTCGGTTTTGCCCCCGATGGCCGTATCCTCGGCTACACGATCCTGCAGAGCTCGGAGACGCCGGGTCTCGGCATGAAAGCCGCGCAGTGGTTCCAGAAAGACGGAAAGGGAAACATCATCGGCATGAACCCTAAAGATGGTGCGCTGACGGTGAAGAAAGACGGAGGTCAGGTCGATGCCATTACGGCCTCGACGATCACGAGCCGTGCCTTCCTGAAGGCTGTCAATCAAGCTTATCAGGTCTACGCGAAGAATAGTGTCGACGCGGAGAGCGGAGCCAGTAAACATGAGAAGGAGTAGATCCCTATCAATCATTAAAAGACAGAAGCATATGCATAATATCAAAATATTTCTCAACGGACTCATCAAGGAGAACCCGACGTTTGTGCTCTTCCTTGGTATGTGTCCGACATTGGCCACGACGACGAGTGCCATCAACGGCATGTCGATGGGTCTGGCCACGATGTCCGTGCTGATCTGTACGAACTTCGTTATCTCACTGATCAAGAAGATCACTCCCGATATGGTCCGTATCCCGGTGTTCATCGTCGTCATCGCCGCCTTCGTGACGGTCCTGCAGATGTTCATGAGCGCCTATGCGCCGGACTCCATCAACAAAGCCCTCGGCGTGTATATCCCGCTGATCGTGGTGAACTGTATCATCCTCGGCCGTGCGGAGAGTTTCGCCTGTAAGCATACGCCCGTGGAGAGCCTCTTCGACGGCCTCGGCGTCGGTCTCGGCTTCGCCCTGGCACTGACGCTGTTGGGCAGTGTCCGTGAATTGTTGGGCGCTGGCAGCATCTTCGGTATTCATATCCTGCCGGAGACGACGAATATCCTGCTCTTCATCCTGCCTCCAGGTGCCTTCCTTACGCTGGGTTATCTCGTGGCAATATTTGGAAAAGTAAAGAAGTAAAAAAAATAAAAAGATCAATCTATGGAATATCTGCTAATATTCATTTCCGCGATATTCGTTAACAATATCGTGCTGTCGCAATTCCTCGGTATCTGTCCGTTTCTCGGCGTATCGAAGAAGATAGAGACATCGCTGGGCATGGGTGCCGCGGTGACCTTCGTGCTCACGCTCTCGACCATCGTCACCTGGCTCGTACAGAAATATGTGCTCGATCCCTTCGAACTGCAGTATCTGCAGACGCTGGCCTTCATCCTCGTCATCGCCGCTCTCGTGCAGATGGTAGAGATCATCCTGAAGAAAGTGTCGCCGTCGCTCTATAAGGCCCTCGGCATATTCCTGCCGCTGATCACGACCAACTGTGCCGTGCTCGGTGTGGCCATTCTCGTTATCCAGAAGGACTTCACGCTTCTGGAGAGTGTCGTCTACGCCTTCTCCACAGCCATCGGTTTCGCCCTGGCTCTCGTCATCTTCGCCGGTATCCGTGAGCAGCAGAGTCTCGTGAACATCCCCAAGGGCATGCAGGGCATGGCCATCGTATTGGTCACCGCCGGATTGCTGTCGTTGGCATTCATGGGATTCAGTGGATTGGAAGGCGGATTGAAGACATTGTTTGGGTTGTAGTCGTTAGGACGGCCACAAGGGCCGCCCTATGAAGGATCGTTTCCAATTAGTGACAAGCATGTTTCAATCGCTGATATTTAATAATTTTTAAAAGGCAAAGGTACACAGTTTGATAAAAATTGTGTACCTTTGCCTTTGTAATAAGTAAAATTATAAAACCAAACAAACTGAACAAAATGAAACAGACAATTTTGGTGACGGGCGGTACCGGATTTATCGGATCGCATACAACAGTAGAACTGATAGAAGCCGGCTATAAAGTCGTCATTATAGATAATCTGAGCAACTCCAAGCTGGAAGTGCTTGATGGTATCGAGAAGATCACGGGCGTACGCCCTGACTTCGAGCAGGTGGACCTTCGTGACAAGGCAGCCACGGAGGCTGTCTTCGCCAAGTATCCTATCAACGGTATCATCCATTTCGCTGCTTCCAAGGCAGTAGGGGAGAGCGTGCAGAAGCCGTTGCTCTATTATCGTAATAATATCATCTCTTTGGTGAACCTTCTGGAGCTGATGCCGAAGTACAATGTCAAAGGCATTATCTTCTCCTCTTCCTGCACCGTCTACGGTCAGCCGAAGCCGGAGAACCTCCCTGTCACAGAGGATGCTCCTCACCAGAAGGCTACATCTCCTTATGGCAATACGAAGGAGATCAACGAGCAGATCATCTACGATACGATCCATAGCGGCGCTCCTATCAAGAGCATTATTCTCCGCTATTTCAACCCAATCGGCGCCCATCCCTCTGCCCTCATCGGCGAGCTGCCCAACGGCGTGCCCAACAACCTGATCCCTTATGTCACTCAGACGGCAATGGGTATCCGCAAGCAGCTGACAATCTTCGGCAATGACTATAATACGCCCGATGGCACGTGCATCCGCGACTATATCTATGTCGTAGACCTCGCCAAGGCCCATGTGGCTGCCATGCGTCGCGTGCTCGATGAGGATACAGATCCTATCGAATACTTCAACATCGGTACGGGCAAGGGCAATTCTACCCTTGAGATCGTCAATACTTTCGAGAAGGCCACAGGCGTGAAGCTGAACTGGAAGTTCGGTCCGCGTCGTGAGGGCGATATCGAGAAAATCTGGGGCGACTGCACGAAGGCCAACAAAGTGCTCGGCTGGAAGGCAGAGACACCGCTGGATGATGTGCTGCGCTCCGCCTGGAAATGGCAGCAGAAGTTGCGCCAGGATGGTGTGATGTAATTTTTTAGGTAGACCAGTCCCTTGTTGAAGGGACTCTCTATATTTTGTGTTTGTGTTGTTGTTACCCTTCGGCGTGAGCCGAGGGGCAACTTTTCAAAAGGTTCCATCTACAATTTACGATCAATAAAAACTAAAATCAACCAAAACAATTATACAAAAACAAGCTATGCAAAGTAAAAACATTCCACAAGTAAAATTAGGTATTATCGCCGTCAGCCGCGACTGTTTCCCCATTGCCCTGTCCACACAGCGCCGTGAGAATATCGTAAAGGCTTACAAGGGCGAGCTCTATGACTGTCAGACCACGGTAGAGAATGAGCAAGATATGCAGAAGGCCATCAAGGAAGTACGCGAGGCTGGCTGCAATGCCCTTGTTGTCTTCCTCGGCAACTTCGGTCCGGAGACCCCGGAGACTCTCATTGCGAAGAAATTCCATGGTCCCTGCATGTTCGTCAGTGCCGCTGAGGGTGATGGCGATATGATCAACGGCCGTGGCGATGCCTACTGCGGCATGCTCAACTGCTCCTACAACCTTGGCATGCGTCATCTGAAAGGCTATATTCCCGAGTATCCGGTAGGTACGGCAGAGGATATCGCCAAGATGATTGCCGACTTCGTTCCTGTGGCCCGTGTCGTTCTTGGTCTGAAGGGTCTGAAGATTATTACTTTCGGTCCGCGTCCTCAGGATTTCTTCGCCTGCAATGCGCCGATCAAGGGCCTCTATGAGCTTGGCGTGGAGATTGAGGAGAACTCCGAGCTCGATCTTCTTGTGGCTTACCGTCAGCATGAGAATGATCCGCGCATCGATGATGTCTGCAAAGATATGGCTGCCGAAATGGGAGAGGGCAAATACTATCCCGATCTGAGCCGTCGTATGGCACAGTTCGAACTCACGCTGCTCGATTGGGCAGAGGCTCACAAGGGTTCCCGTAAGTATGTCGCCTTCGCCGACAAGTGCTGGCCGGCCTTCCCGAGTCAGTTTGGCTTTGAGCCTTGCTATGTCAACAGCCGTCTCGTCAGCCGTGGCATCCCCGTGGCTTGTGAGGTCGATATCTATGGTGCCCTGAGCGAGTATATCGGTATGTGTGCCAGCGATGATACGGTCACGTTGCTCGACATCAACAACTCCGTTCCGCAGTATATCTACGACGAGGACATCAAGGGTAAGTATCCTTACCAGTTGACGGATACGTTCATGGGCTTCCACTGTGGCAATACGCCGTCGTGCAAGATGTGCGCTGACCGTGCCATTAAATACCAGCTCATCCAGAACCGTCTGCTCGAGAAAGGCGGCAAGCCCGACTTCACGCGTGGCACCCTGGAGGGCGACATCGCTCCGAGCAAGATCACCTTCTATCGTCTGCAGTGCGACAGTGAGGGTAATCTCCGCTCTTACATCGCTGAAGGCGAGGTGCTCGACGTACGTACGCGCTCCTTCGGCGGCATCGGTGTCTTCGCTATTCCGGAGATGGGCCGCTTCTACCGTCATGTGCTCATCGAGAAGCGCTATCCGCATCATGGTGCCGTAGCTTTCGCTCATGTCGGCAAGACGCTCTTTGACGCCTTCAAGTATTTAGGCATCAAGGATATTGCCTACAACCAGCCGAAGAGCCTGCCGTATCCTACGGAGAATCCATTTAAGTAAAGCCCTTTGATCCACTGTAGGGTGCGGCCCTTGTGGCCGTCCTAATTGACACGATTACTGATTAGGGCGCCCACAAGAGGGGTGCCCCTACGGTGGAATATTATTAACTTCAATCATCAATCTTATGACACCTCTAATCATTTTCCCTTTGGCATCGCAGATGCCCGCGCAGCAGATCATCACCCTGGTGCTGATCGTCGTAGCCATAGCTTTCGTTGTGGCCATCTATCTCCATAACCGGCATAAGCGTTATACCGATGCCAACCTGAAAAAGGCTTGCGAGGAGTTTCTCGCCGACCTCCCGGATCAGAGTCTGACGCGGAAAGCCTTCATCGATGCGTTGAAAAGAAACTATAATGTAGGTCTGAAAGAGGCTCTCTATCTTCTCGGGCACGCTAAGAAGAAAGGATTCGTCATAACTGATGGCGATCGCGTGAGATTAGCTGATACGAAATAACCCTTATTTTGTACCGATGAAACGGGAACAAATAAGAAAAATGAAAATTTTTGGAAAAAAGTTGCAGAAATATTTGGAGGTTTCGGAAAAACTTACTACCTTTGCACTCGCATTTCAGAACAATGCTTGGCAAATCGGAGACGAGCCCTGACTGGAAGGATGGGTGAGTGGCTGAAACCAGCAGTTTGCTAAACTGCCGAACGGGTTACCGTTCCGGGGGTTCGAATCCCCCTCCTTCCGCTCCAGAAGCAGGGGATTGTTTATAAGAATGCAGCTAACGGTCGGTTCATCTAACGGTTAGGATACAAGATTCTCAATCTTGGCATAAGAGTTCGATTCTCTTACCGACTACATCTAAGGAAAGACAGTTCTTTTTAAGAGCTGTCTTTTTTTTATGACCATATTGATGGTTGCATGGAAACAGACAAATGATGAAGCGTAGTATTTTAAGAACAGTATTATTGGTCGTTGTTCTCACGTTCTCCTTAGTTGTTGACGCGTCGGTCCCGGAGGATAGTTTACAGAATGGAGACCTGCTCTTTGCCGTAAACCCTAAAGGCAACGCCATTACCGAGGTGACGATTGGTGTTGGCAATACCAAGATTGATCATGTGGGAATGGTTATCCGTAAGACGGATGGAATCTTCGTTATGGAGGCCACAAAACGTAAAGGAGTAGGGATGACTCCACTCTCTGAGTTCGTCGCTTACAACACTGTTAAATACTATTCTCCAATGATTTTAGTAGGGAGGGTGAAGACGGGTCTTGATTTCCCGAAAGTGGAACAGTTGTATAGAAAGTATGAACATCTTCCTTATGACTCTTTGTTCCTGCCCGATGATCGTGCCATGTATTGTAGTGAACTAGTACAGAAAATCGCCGTTGACCATCTTGGCCGTCCGGTCTTCGGGACAATACCGATGTCTTTTCATGATAATACCGGTAAGGTCACTGCATACTGGAAGAAGTTTTATCGCCAGTTTGGCATGGAGGTTCCGGAGGGTGCTCCGGGCACTAATCCCGGCCAGCTCTCACGCGATCATCATGTACGGATCTTGGGTTTCTTGAAAAAGGCTTATTGATTTGTTGTATACAAATAAAAAGATTATCTTTGCAAAAAAATGAAGGATCACTCTTTTTATAATTATCTTCTTGCTCTGTTGGCTGTTGGGCTGATGGCTGCGGTGGCGCAGTTGTTCGGCCAGCGGGCTATGCTCTATCCGCCGATAGCAGCACTGGCAACGGGGCTCCTTATCGCTGATCATCGGCCGTGGCGCGTACAGTTGTGGCAGATTCCCGTCTTGCTGTCTCTTGGCGCTGTCATAGGAACAGAACTGTCGATGTTATTGCCTTCATTCCCCGTATGGTCGTTGCTCATTGCCTTTCTGTTGAGTGGATTGTTGCTGATGGCCTTTCACTCCACACTCTTCCCTACAGTCGCTACGGCGATGCTGCCGATTATCCTCCATCTGTCGACGTGGATCTATCCGTTGGCAGTGTTGATGATTGCCACAATGATGGTGCTGATAGACGGTAGTGCTATTCGGCTCGGTTGGAGAAAGAGGGAAGAAGTGCAACCCTTGAGAAAGCGACCGTCGTTGAACCGCTGTAGGCAGTGGCTGTTGATGACGATAGGCATTCTTCCGTTGTTGGTGGTGGCAGACTATGGCGGTCATGCCGCCCTTGTAGCACCACCGTTGATGGTCGTCTTTGCTACGCTCTGTCAGCCGGGTAATCCCTTGCGTGATCATCCCCGGCGGCTGTTGCGGGCTCTTCTACTAACAGCCTGTTGCGGTGTTGTAGGTAAAGAGATCCTCCTGACTCTCTGTGGACTGCCGTTGTGCATCGTTATGCCGTTGACTCTTCTTTCCGCACTTTATATCCTACAGCGATTCCATCTGCTTATGCCGCCACTCGCTGCTTTGAGTCTTCTGCCTTTCGTCATGAAGGGGTCAGTATGGGCCTATCCTTTCTTTGCCGTTGTCGGTGCCGGATATTTGTTGATCTGTTCAAGAACAGACTGGCGGGTACTCAAGGCCGTGAATATAATTCGGATAACGGAGAATGGAAAATAGAGAATGGATAATGGTGGCGGATGGTTGTTTAACAAAAAACTTATCAAACAAAAATAAAACCGTGGCCGAGTTTTTTTTAAAAGAAAACCTGTAAAAACAAGATAAAAACCAAAGACCATTATCCGCTTTTGTCATGTGATAGCCCATCTCCTTCAACTGAATGGCGGCGTCCATGAGGTAGAGCTCGTGGAGGGCGGCGATGAAGGCACGGAAGGCCGACCTTCCTGAGGTGGTCTCATGAAGGTCGTCGTGGAGGATATTCTCATATGCTGCCGTGATTGAAGATGTCAGAAATTTGCTGACATTGATTGCAAATGTCAAGATCCTGTTTCCTCATACCAAAACGATAGCCTTCGGTCTGATTCTGATCCAGGCAGACAATGCTATATTCTTGAGCATCCAAAAGATCTTCACCCAATGCTATATACAGTGCTTTGGTAATGTCAGAGAGCGTATTGTTCAAGGCATTCCCTGTAGCATAGCTGTCCCATTTCTTGTCCAGATCATGCTCATGCCTTGAGCGTCTCTGACCGGCGGCCTTTCGTTTCTGGTTTTCCTTGTCATGGAATAACTCATACAAAGCATTCAGCTCATCTTTGTATTTCCCTTCATTGATCTGATTATGATATACGCCTTCTGGATGCATGAGAAAGAAAACGTAAATGGTTTTCTGCGTAACGGTAAATGACGGATGATCATCACCTATAGTTATTTCACCATTGGCGTCGATAACAATAGGAAGAGTAGGGTAATTCTCCCATAGAATAGTATCTACCAGGTCTTTCGTGAGACCATTCCTTCCACTTCTTTCAAGAGCCTTTTCCAACATTTTTATTTGCCTAATTGTCATCTTAAAGGCCCGGTTAATTTCTTCCAATGTACATCTACCATATCTAAAGGTTGGAGAACTTGGGGCGATTTCAAGGATCTCGCTAATTTCGTATGCTAACTCTTTGAAATTTTCCAGAGAAGGAGTGGAAGAGAGTTCCATGACAGTCATGTATCCTTGGATATTTTTGGAGCTACCATCCTTATTTCCGCATTTGAATCGCTTTCCTTCAGAAAAGGCGAGAGAGGGCTTAATGTTGTAGCGTTCAGACGAGTCTACCAAAAGATTGAGAAGAGAAGAACTCTGAGGCAGATGCTGATGATCAATATCAAGAGTTGGATGATGAAGAATATCTTTCCAATAGCTTTCGTTCAGTACTTGCTCTGTTAGTTGAGGAAGATATCGGAAGATTAATCCTGATCCATAAAATGTATTTTTGATCTCAAGAAGATTCTTCTGAATAAAATCATTCATTGCCTCATCGTATACATTTTCTATATATACGACTTCCCTAGTACCCTTCATGTCGAAAGGTAAGCGGTAAAAGGATAATTGTTTTCTCATTTTTCGAATTAATGTTTTATTGTTATAAGGGTTATTGAATATCTCCCATTTCTTGCAGCAAAATTACTAATAATTGTACTTTTTTTCAATATCCTCCTATAACTTAGGCTAAGTATTAAGATTTATTACGGAAACTAATCAGTAAAGGACACCCTTACAAGGACGCCCTTTACTGAGATCAACGAATAGTATTTATTCTTCATCAAGTGTGAAGATACTCTCATCGCCACAGATGTTACGGATTTTCATGCGCAGCGGTCTCTCGTCAGAACAGATCGTTCCATCCCATAACTTGTCTGTGTTGATACCATTCTGCCGTACAAAGCCTTTTGCGTCGATGAAGATCTCCGTCGTACTATGCCATGGCGCTTTGCTGTCAGCTGTTGTCGTATCAAGGCTTATCCACTCAATGGTCTCCAGCCCCTCATCACTCACAGTGACGGGATGATATTTCATACCTTTATTTTCTGCCTGTGCCTTGCCCTTGGCATTATAGTCATTGATACATGAAAGAACTCTGTCGCTGAGAAACGAATCTATTGTCACCTGCCATACCTTCAAGAGATCTTTCTGAACTTCTTCGAGATGCCAGGTGGCTTCATCATTGATGATGACCTCGTCGAGGACACGTTTGAGATCACGTAGTTCCACACGAATCAACGTTGCGTTCTGTTCATGAATGAACGTCTCCAACTCTTTGAGATCTATACTGTCGATATAATAGATGATGACCCGCTTTGTATTGTCGGGCAGATCGGGGAGCTTTTCCCGAACGATCTCGTTCATCATCGGACGGTCGAGGAGGCGGCAGGCCGGATCAAGAAGGTTGGGCAGATAGACGGGGACCATACCGTCGTGCGGATCCATCACCGTACCGGCCCAGAAAGCATCTAAGTCGGGCTCTTGGCGGAGGCCGGGGATAAGACTCTTCAATTTGTCCATCGTCTGTACGGGGTTACGGAAGAGGCGCACGCCATCCTCAATGTCAAGGATGCGGAACGAGGCCTTGGCCTTGATGAGCCGGTCGCGGACAATCTGTGTACTGTTGACGCCGACATCGCCATGAATAAACTTCCGTCCTAACCGGTTGGCCACGACGGCCGTGACACCACTGCCTCCGAAGAAGTCTGCCACCGTCATCCCCTCATTACTGCTCGCCTTGATGATTCGCTCCAATAAGGCTTCGGGCTTCTGAGTGGGATAAGAAACTCTTTCGTTAGCTTGTGAGTTGACGGCGTTAATATCTGTCCATAGTGCTTGGGCAGGCATACCTGGCAACTCGTCCAAATATACTTTGGATCTTATCCCCCCATTTTTTGTAAAATGGAGTCTTCCTTCTTTGTCTAATTTTTTCATAGATTCTAATGGAAGTCTCCAAAGCGATTTGCATCCTTTGTATTCATATTCATAACCGCCTCCAGATAACCCTTTGGCAGTTAAATTACCACTATCCCATTTCCGTCCGTCTTCATCTTGCCTAGAGAATCTTTCCAAATAGGATTGTTCATAATCCTGATAAACAGAATAAAAATTATAATTGCTAGATTTCGTATAAAAATATATAGTGTCAAAATTGTTTCCGAAGAACTCTGCATCACTATGAGCTGTAGCTCTTTTCCAAATAATCTCATTTCTGAAGTTTTGTTCTCCGAAAATTTCATCCATAAGGATTTTGACATAGTGTCCGATATGGTAGTCGAGGTGTACATATATCGATGCGTTATCGCTCATGACGCTTTTGATCGCCATGAGATTCTCATACATCCAGTTGAGGTAGCGTTCCTTGTCCCAGATATCGCCGTACATTTTCTCCTCGAAGCCCCGCAGTTCCTCGCTGTCGAGTTCCTGTTCCGCCTCTTTCATGGTTTTCGCCACTTTCGGGTTACGTCGGAGATAGATTTTCTTAGCATAGTCGGCACCACTGGCAAAGGGCGGGTCGATATAGACGAGATCGACGGTCCGTCCTTGGTCTCGGAGCCAGGCACAGGAGGAGATACAGTCGCCACGAAGCACGACATTATCACTGTCATTACCCACTTGTTCCCGTTCGGTAGCCTCATAGAGCGGCATGCCGCGCTGGATCTGCGTCACCACCTTGTCATTGTCACGATAGGCGAGGAAGCGGCGTGTACGTACGAAGTTGTTGAGGATTGCCTGACCCTCAAGGGTATTTGGAAAAAATGGAATATATTTTACTGCCATAATAATCTGTTATAGTTGAAAGAAATCTTTGATTTTCTGTAGGGTAACCGTCGATTGTTCATTTACTGTCATCGTGTCCTCAATATAGAGGAAATCGAAACGGCGATAGCCAAACTTCTCATTGTTCAGCCGGACGAAATCCTGCGACATAAAGTCCCGGCGTTCACGGAACAGCGGCGCGAAGCCTTCACCCTTTGTCTCAATGATGAGCACGCGGTCAATCGTCCCGTCCTCTTTGCGACTGAGCATGAGGAAGTCGGGCACGTAACAACCGATATAGTGCCAGTCGTTGCCCAGATGGCTGTAGCAGGCGATGCGGAAATCCGTCAGTGTGTCGTCACCATTGAAATAAACTTCCAAGGGCCTGTTGCCGACAATGCTCAGGAGTTGTTTGGAGAAATAGTCGATCTCAAAACTACTGTCAAAGTGGTAAGGGATATAATGGTAGGTCTTGTCCCGCACAGAGACATTCTTTCCGCGGCCTTCTACCTGTTCTTCCAGTTTCTTGATCGTATCCTCTGTCCCTGGGAGATTCATCTTCCTAAGGTATTCGAGCGATTCCCGTGCCTTCTTCGTCTCATCATCCTCATCAGGCTTGCTCTGATCATCATGGATGATTTTATGAACGGTAGGCTGATCAGGGAAGAAGTTACGATCCGACTCGACGATGAGCGGAGAGGTCAAGTTCTCCACCTTCAGAATGCTGACCTCTCGGCGCAGCGTGTCTTTCCGTGTCTCTATCGTTCGTTCGGGAGCAAAGCAACGGCGGATGAGGGCTCGCAGACGTTGCTGGTCAATGTCGGAGCGGAGATACCGCAGTCCGTCTTCCGGGTTCTGTTCGCTGGCCTGTTCGAAAAGTTGACGTAATCTTTCTTCACAAGGCTGAAAGTCTGAAGGTTTCAGCATACCCATACTCTCCTTGATGATACGCAGGAGCCACTGATGGTAGCTCACGGGGGCCGTCTCGCCCTCCTGTCGGACATAGGCAAGTGTTTCATTCACCATGTGCCCGGAGAGATCATGGGCTTCTCTGATCACCGACTGTGCCATAGGAGCTTGCACTTCTATATCCAGTGCGGCGAGGCGTCGGGCAGCATCATTCTCTTCGGCGATGATGAGCGTGTTATAATGTATCTGTAATTGATAGAAATCGATAGGCGGAACATCGCGGCGCACATAGCGGTCGATATGAGGCCTCTTGTTATCTGCGGCCCGGTTGAGGGTATCGATATCGGTATCTTGCTGGCGCTGCAGTTCCTTATTGAGGACTTTCGCGTTGTCATCATTCAACCAGATCAGGGCCCGCTCCTCCGTATCTCCCTTGATGACCTGACGCAGACAGCGGCAGGAAGTCTGCAAAACCATGTTTTGCGGACAGGCCCCTTTCTGAGGGAGAATGACGGATGTCAGGCTCTTACAGTCCCAGCCCTCCTTACCGATCTGTGCGAGAAGGACGATACGGTAGGGAGAGAAGTCGGTATCCAGGGCCGCAAAGGCAGCCGCTGCTCCGGCAGGAACAGCATACTGTTTATTGCCACCATGATATTTAAGGATGGTATCCTGTGGGTTCATGCCGCGCTTGCTGACGAGGGCGGCAACGAGGGGATAGACGGTCTCTTCCAGATTCTCGATACGGGAACAGTAGATGGCGAGTTTCGCCTTTGTGCCGTTGGCATAGACCAGAGATCCGAAGTTGTCAAGAAATTCCTCCACACCCTTGGTGACGATAGCCTCCTGACTGTTGGCAGTCGTCTTGATCGTTGGCCGTTTGAGGAAATTACCCACGCCACTGACGAGCGGGTAGTGGTAAACGACATTAGAGAGACTCGTGTCTTTGATGTCGAAAGTATCGCCAAGCGTTATCTTCTCCGCGCTCTTCAGATAAGGTGTGCCGGAGAAACCAAGGACACCGTTGAAGCCATCATCATCATCCTTTGTGCTCTCCATCCAGTGGTTGACAACCTGACGGAGCTTGATATCGCCGTCACTGGCATGATGAACCTCGTCGATATAGACAGCGAGATGGGGGATACGTCCGATGATATCGCGCAGCTCATTACTGCAGCGGATATGATTCCATTCCGTAGGATTCTCATGGAAAAGGTTGTTGTCGGCATTTTTGTCCAGGCGGTCGAGGATCACCTTTTCGGCATTCGTCACGGCCACGAGGCCCCAGCAGTCACGGAGAGGCTGGTGGTTGTTGATTTTCTGCGCATTGGGATTCTTGACGAGGTTACTTTTATTGGACGTCTTTTGTTCGTCAAGGACCTCAAAGGAGATCATCCTCCGCAGTTTCGTGGCTGTAGGGTCGGGCATCACCCAAGTAGGGTCAAAGTCCTGAATATGCTTGATACTCGGTATAATACTTGTCTTTAGACCCGATGGTGCCATAACCATGAAGTTATGCGCGAAAGCGGGATTCTCGGGATCCTGCAAGGCAAGATAGAGATCCAGGTAGATAAAAGCCGCCATGAGGAAGGTCTTACCAGCACCCATAGGGAGGGAGAAAACATAATCGGGATAGGAAATGCCATAGAAGATGTCATGAAATGCTTCATCATAGTCAACCTTATCGGAGTGGACTTTGATAAACTCCTCCAATTCTTTCGATAACGGCTTGCCTTTCCGGTCTTTCGTCTGGGCATACTGGAACAGTGCCTCTGCGGCACCATGTTTCTTGAGGGCCTTACGAGCAGCGGTGCTCAGGGGCATGTCATCGTAATCAGGAGCCGGACCATTGAAACGACCTTCACAAAAAAGACTTGCCAACGGCTTATTATCACAAGCGATCTTCAGATAGAGAAAGGTTCGGATGGCTGCAATCTGAGCGTCACGCATCATGCCGCGTTGCGTAATATAACCTACGAGTTGTCGTGCGGGACAATCGTCCTGCCGGAACCATTCTTCTACTTTCTGTTGGATAAGCTGATAAAACATTGCGACTTACGTTCTTTCCGTGCAAAGGTACAAATAAATTCTGAGATTCTTGTTTGATTAGAATAAAAAAGATTTTTATTTGGTTTTTCCTGGTTTTCTTCTTTAAACTACCGCTGTTTACTTCTTTCACCTATCCGCTTGTGCGGGAATCCTTTTGTAGGTGGCCGCCATGTTGCGGCCACGCACCCGCATTATAAATCATGTTCCTACGAAAAACCATTTACCTTGCGTGGC
>JAQXXT010000004.1 GCA_029226205.1 Prevotellaceae bacterium | reverse complement strand
ACCACTGCTTCGCTGTCAGAAGATTGATGGCCTCGTCCTCTATCTGTTGCAGAATAGAACGGTTACCAGGGTGTCTGTGCTTCTTGTAGACGGAGCTCTTTTGGGCTGTCTCCCAATTATACACGCCACTCCGGCTACTGTTGCGTTTCAGCTCTCTGGTAATGGTTGACAGACTGACTTTTATAGCAGCTGCTATATCTTTTTTCTTGGAATTGTTTGCAAGCAACATAGAAATTGCGTACCTTTGCTCTGAAGTCAAATGTTTGTACATAAGCAATGCATATGTGTATAGTCTCCATACAGGAAGCCGTTGATATCCAGACCGCCCTTACGATAGTTACCTTGAAAAGATTCATAAGAACTCAGACGCCCGTTCTCATTGACACAGAAAGAAGTGTTGTTATCAAAGCTGAAGCCTTCGCCCTGTAATTTCTTTGTGGTAATGCGGATAACACTCTTCACACTGGCATCATAACGGGCTCCTGGATTAGTAATGACCTCGATCTTTTGAATATTACTTGGCTGTAGGCGTTCCAGCTCCATATTGTCCAGCATCTTACGACCATTGATGTAAATAACGGGTGTGCCTCTTCCAAAGACTTCTATCTGTCCGTCTTTGGCAGAAACTGCGGGGATATGGGAAAGCAACTGCTCCATATTGGCGGTCTTCTCCAGCACGCTGCCAGCCACGATAGTTGACATTCCTTCTCCATTCAGCCTTGTCTGCGGTAAGTGGCTCTTGACAATAACTTCACCGAGCATGGAGGCATTTTCATGGAGAGTGATATTGATGGAGTCTTGGCCGAAGTAATTGACATACGTTGTTTTATACCCCATGCAAGAGAATCTTAGGATATTGTCGTTCTTCACACTGTTGAGCGTGAACTTTCCATCATCCTTACTGACGGTTCCACCAATAAAGGAGGAATCGGTACGAGACAACTCCACAATATTGGCAAACGGCATCGGTTCTCCCGCCTCATTCATGACAATGCCATGAATAGTCTGAGAGAATGATGCTATATAACAGATACCCCAAATGATGATGGAGGCGAGCAATCTTTTCATATTATTCTGACCATGAGTAGGTGGCCGCCATGTTGCGGCCACGCACCCACATTAGGTGGATCATGATAAATCATGTTCCGAAGTGTGCTGATTAGAAGCGGATACCAAACACGCCCGTCATTCCGCGATAATCCGGGATGCCGGAAGTATGCGAATTACTATATTCATATCCCAGGCCGAGATACGGGACAATGCGGTGGTTGGGCTTGTTCTGCGAAAGGATCAGTTCCGCACCGTAGGTCGTGTTCTTCCAATCGGCATTACCCACGCTGTTGGTGACAGACAGACGAAAGTCTACCGCCGTGGGAGAATGAACAGGATCGAGTAAACTGAGACTCAGACCGCCACCGAGATTGCAGCCTCGCGTATAAGTTTTCACGTCATCCTTGTCGTATAGATGAAGGATTCCCGCAACTCTGGCGAACACGACGAGTCTTGAATTGATATGGTATCCGGCGTCGAATACGAGGGCCCCCGTCTCCCATCCTTTGTTCTTTGTCGCTGCCATACCACCTATAGACAACACGTAATTGTCTTTAAATTTCTTGCTCTCCAGACTTGTGTTCTGGGAGAAAGCGGGCATTGATAAAGTCAATGCCAGCGCAAACAGTACCAACTTACTTTTCATACCTTTTCCTTTAAAAGTTAGATGAATACTGCAAAGGTATATAAAAATTACGAAATAGGAGTAAGCTGTCCAAAAAAAACGAAATTTCTTCGAAAATTGGCGATTGTATTGACAAAATTAGAAGAAAAAGACAGAGTAACAGATCAGACATATATTTAGCGCAGTATATGTAAAATCTGTTACTCTGTCTTTATTGCGGTTAGGACGGCCACAAGGGCCGCCCCTACGGTGAATCATGCGATTAGAATTTTACGTTGTCGAGCACCCGTTGTGTCGCGCCGCAGAGGCTGGCCACAAAAGTGCCGGCTTTCTTTCCGGCCTGTTCCGCCTGAACAGGATCAGCGATGAAAGCATCCATGATGCGGGAGAAATCGGCATCGTTTTGTATCTCATAGCCTCCGCCACTCTTCAGCAGTCCCTGTGCTTCCTGGAATCGTTTATTGTTTGGACCGAAGATGACGGGCATGTCCCATACGGCAGCCTCGAGAGTATTATGGATACCCACGCCGAAACCACCGCCGACATAACTCACGGTGCCATAGTTGTAGACACTGCTGAGCAGACCGAAACAGTCGATGATGAGGCAGTCGGCTGTGGCAGCTTCCTCCGGCGTTGTCTGCGTATAGCGAACGACCTTTCTGTCGAGCAAAGCGATGATCTGCTTGAGGTGATCCTCACCGATGACATGAGGTGCGATGATCAGTTTCCAGTCCTTGTGGGCATTGAAATACTTGATGAAGATCTCCTCATCTGGTGGCCAGGAACTGCCGGCAACGAAAACGGACGGCTGTTTCGCTGCACCTTTGCCGACGAACGCCTCTACGATCGGCAGTTGTTTCGCGGCCTTCTTGATCTGCATGACACGGTCGAAGCGCGTGTCGCCGACGATCTCAGTATTCGTGATGCCGATGGAGCCCAGTAACTGCTGGCTCTCCTCGTTCTGCACGAAGAACTTCGTGAAGCATTTCAATACCCGGCTGTATCCGAGTTTACCGTACCATTTGAAGAATACTTGCTCGGGCCGGAAGATACTGCTCACACTGTAAGTCGGCACGCCGCGGTGCTTGAGGATATGCAAGTAGTTATACCAGAACTCATACTTGATAAAGAAGGCCATGACGGGCCGTACGAGACGGAGGAAGCGGATGGCGTTCAGCCGCGTGTCGATCGGCAGATAGCAGATGATGTCCGCACCCTGATAGTTCTTCCTCACCTCATAGCCGGAGGGAGAAAAGAACGTCAGGAGAATCTTGTATTCCGGATGCTCCTGACGGATCTGTTCCATCAGCGGACGCCCCTGCTCAAACTCACCGAGAGAGGCAGCATGAAACCAGATATAACGGGCATGCGGATCGACATTCTCCCGTAGGACACGGAAGGCGTCACGCTCACCCCGCCACATCAGCCTGACCTTCTTGCTGAAGAGACTCGCTACGGCGACTCCCCACAGCATGAAATAGGTGATCAGATCATACATAGCTTAGCCTAATACATCTATGGCACGCTGGAGGCGCTTCAACGTCTCCTCTTTGCCGAGGAACGCGGAGATATCAAACATGCCGGGACCTTTACCGATACCGACGAGGGCGAGACGGAAGGCATTCATCACGTCGCCGAGCTTATAGCCCTTATCCTCTACCCATTTCATCACGACAGGCTCCTGGCCTTCTACCGTAAAGTCGTCGATGCCTTCGAGGACAGCCTTCAGCTCTGTCATCTGCTGTTTGCTGTAGTCCTTCCAGCGTTTCTTCACTGTCTTCTCGTCATACTCCGTAGGCGCAATGAAGAAGAAAGAGCAGAGGGGCCAGAGCTCCTTGACAAAGTTCACGCGGTCCTTCATCATGTGGACGACCTCCGTGATGCGCTCCATAGACGTGTCGACACCATTATTGGCGACGATGGGCGCGAAGAGCTTTGCGATCTCTTCGTCGCTCTTGCGGAGGATATACTCGTGGTTGAACCAGATACCTTTCTTATAGTCGAACTTCGCGCCGCTCTTCGAGCATTTCGTGATGTCGAAAGCCTTCACAAGCTCATCGAGGCTGAAGATCTCCTGGTCGGTACCGGGGTTCCAACCAAGCAGGGCGAGGAAGTTGATGACAGCCTCAGGGAAATAACCGCTCTCACGGTAGCCCGTAGAGACCTCACCGGTCTTCGGGTCATGCCACTCCAGGGGGAAGACAGGGAAGCCCAGGCGATCACCGTCACGCTTGCTGAGCTTGCCCTTGCCTTCCGGCTTCAGCAGCAACGGCAGATGGGCGAAGCGCGGCATCGTATCCTCCCAGCCGAAAGCACGGTAGAGAAGAACGTGCAGCGGAGCGCTCGGCAGCCATTCTTCACCACGGATGACATGGGTTACTTCCATGAGGTGGTCGTCAACGATATTGGCGAGATGGTACGTCGGCAACTCGTCGGCACTCTTATAGAGGACCTTATCGTCGATGATGTCGCTCTTGATCTTCACGTCACCACGGATCATATCGTGGACATGCACTTCCTCGCCGGGCTCTATCTTGAAGCGGACGGTATACTGCTTGCCATCATTGATGAGCTGCTCTACCTCCTCCTTCGGCATTGTCAGGGAGTTGCGCATCTGCATACGCGTGTGGGCGTCATATTGGAAGTTCTTTATTTCCTCATGTTTCTTCTCCAATTCCTCGGGTGTGTCGAAGGCAATATAAGCCTTGCCGTTGTCGAGGAGCTGTTTCACATATTTCTTATAGATGTCACGACGCTCGCTCTGACGATAGGGGCCATGGTCGCCACCGATGCCGACGCCCTCGTCGAACTTGATGCCGAGCCATTTGAAAGACTCGATGATATAGTCCTCTGCGCCGGGGACGAAACGATGGCTGTCGGTATCCTCGATACGGAAGATCAGATCACCGCCATGCTGACGGGCAAAGAGGTAATTATACAATGCTGTACGGACGCCGCCGATATGCAGAGCACCCGTAGGACTCGGTGCAAAACGCACCCTAACTTTTCTTTCTGACATAGCTTATAAACTAGCTTAAATATAATTTTCTGCAAAATTAATCCTTTTTTTCGAGTTTTGGATATTTTTTTTGTACTTTCGCAACATCAAAAGTAGAATAAGACGTTTTATGAATATTTTCAAGCACCAGAAGTCCCTTTCGTGGCAGAAAATCTTCTCCCGCATCGGACTCGTCTTCGTCACCGTCGCCGTCATCGTATGGTTCCTGCCCCGCAACGAGGGCCGGCAGTTCCGCTATGACATCGGCAAGCCGTGGATGTATAACTCCTTCATCGCCAAGTTCGACTTCCCCGTCTATAAGACGGATGAGGCCATCAAGCATGAGCGTGACTCTATCCTGCAGACCTTCCAGCCTTATTTCAATTATGACCCGAAGGTGGAACAGCAGCAGATCAGCCGTTTTCTCAGTGATTATAAGGATGGTGTCGCCGGGCTGCCCGACGGTTATATGAATGCTATTGTCGACCGCCTTCACCGACTCTATCAGGCCGGTATCATGAGTACGCCGGAATATAATATGAATTTCCGTGATACGATGAGCATGATCCGTATTGTCGTGGGCAACAGGGCCCAGCCGACGATGGTGAGCTGTGTCTATTCCACCCTCAACGCTTATGAGAAACTTTACCGCGACGAGCTGCTCTCGAAAGAGCGGCCTATCATCCAGCGCATGAATCTCAATGACTATCTCCAGCCGAACCTCATCTACGACCAGAAACGCAGCGATACGGAGCGCAACGATCTGTTGAGTTCCATCCCTATCGCATCTGGAATGGTGATGAGTGGCCAGAAGATCATTGACCGTGGTGAGATTATCAATGACTATGACTACCGCGTCCTCAATTCCTTCGAGAAAGAGATGAAACGACGCAGTGCCACGAAGACGGAGATCACGTCGACGGTCATCGGACAGTGTCTCTTCGTCTCCATGCTCGTCATCCTCCTCACCGTCTATCTCGCTCTCTTCCGTAAGGACTATTTCGACAAGCCCCGGAGCATCGCCATGCTCTATCTTCTCGTGACGATATTCCCGATCTGCGTGTCGCTGATGATGACGCATAACTTCTTCAGCGTCTATATCCTCCCCTTTGCCATGGCGCCGATGTTCATACGTATCTTCATGGACTCTCGTACGGCTTTTATCGGACATGTAACGATGGTCCTCATCTGTGCCGCCGCCGTTAAATACCAGTATGAGTTCATCATCGTACAGCTCGTTGCCGGTCTTGTGGCCATCTATTCCCTGAGGGAGCTCACGAACCGTGCGCAGGTCTTCAAGACGGCTATCTGGGTGACCCTTGCCAGTGCTGCCGTCTATTTTGCCATGCAGCTGATGCAGAACAACAACATGATACTGCTTGACAGCAACATGTATGTCCATTTCCTCGTCAATGGCGTATTCTTGTTGCTCTCTTACCCGCTGATGTACCTCATAGAGAAAGTCTTCGGTTTCACGTCGTCCGTCACCTATTTCGAATTGTCGAATACGAACCGTGGCGTGCTGCGCAGTCTCTCGGAGATTGCGCCGGGAACTTTCCAGCATTCTGTCACCGTTGCTAACCTCGCTGCTGAAGTGGCCAGCCGTATCGGTGCCAAGAGTCTTCTTGTACGTACCGGTGCCTTGTATCATGATATCGGAAAGATGGTCAATCCTGTTTATTTCACGGAGAACCAGGCCGGTGTTAATCCTCATGACAACCTGACGTGTCTGCAGAGCGCGAAGATTATTATCAGTCATGTCACGGAGGGCGTGAAACTTGCGGACCAATACAATATTCCTTCTGTCATCAAGGACTTTATCGTTACCCATCATGGCAAGGGCGTCTGTAAGTATTTTTATATCAAATATAAGAATGAGCACCCCGGAGAGGAAGTTGACCCTACGCCGTTCACCTATCCCGGACCGAATCCGTCGACGAAGGAACAGGCTATCTTAATGATGGCCGATGGCGTGGAAGCCTCTTCCCGTTCCCTTCCGGAATATACAGAGGAGAGTATCAGTAATCTCGTCAACAAGATCATCGACAGTCAGGTTGCCGATGGCTTCTTCCGTGAGGCACCGATTACTTTCCGTGATATCGCTCTGGCGAAGGAGGTGCTGATAGAACGCCTCAAGGCTATCTATCACACGAGAATCCAATATCCGGAGTTAAAGAAATAATAGGACGTAGGCGGAACATAATGAATTATGTCCCTACGTTTTGCGGAACATAATAAATTATGTCCCTACGAGAGGCATTTTTAAACATTGAATTTCTGCACAGACTAATTTAATTTGTGCAGGAATTCACATTTTTTCAGTTAACGTCTTGTAAAAAATAGGATTTTTTTGCCCCTATCGGACAGATTTAGCGTAATTTTGCAGCCGTTTTTTAGATTGTATTTCATGAAGAGAATGAGAAAAATGATGGTTGCCGCTGCTCTGGCACTCACAGCCACGACAACAGCCACGGCAGGTGGCATTCTGGCGAACACGAATATGAATGTGGCTTTCGACCGGGAACTCTCCCGTGATGCCTCTATCGGTATCGACGGTGTCTACAGCAACCCTGCCGGTGTGGCATTCCTTGGAAAAGGTCTCCACCTGTCCCTCAACTGGCAGCTCGTCTTTCAGTATCGTACCATTGACAATCAGTATCCGCTGTTTGCCAATAATCAGAACAATCCCAGTACTTCCCGTCATTTCGAAGGACATGCCTTTGCGCCTGTCTTCCCCTCTGTCCAGGCTGCCTACAACTGGAAGAAATTCTCTTTCCAGGCTATGATTGGTGTCACCGGTGGTGGCGGTAAGTGTATCTTCGATGATGGTCTGGGCTCTTTCGAGAAGATTGTTTCCGAGACGGCAATGGCTACCTCCCAGCTCGCTGCCGGTATCGACCAACTCACGGCCGCTAAGTATGGTGTCAATCCCGGCCTTTCTTCTGATACGAAGTTTGGCAAGACGGGAAGCTATACCTATAATAGTTTTATGCGTGGCCGAAACTACTACTATAGTTTCTCCCTTGGTGCCGCCTATAAGATCACGCCCGATCTCTCTGCCTATGCCGGCGTGCGTGGTGTCTATGCCAAGACAAATTATTATGGTTATGTACGTGATATCACGGTAGGTAAAGTTCCTTTGTATACGATGCTCGATGCCACGAAGACCAACTCCGCGGATATCGAACTCAACTGCGACCAGAGCGGCATTGGTTTCACGCCGATCCTCGGTGTAGATTATCGAATCGGCCGTTGGAACTTCGCTGCCAAGTATGAGTTTAAGACGCGTATCCGCCTGAAGAATGAGTCTGTCAACCAGGCGCCGAGTATCGGTAACTTGCCGACGACACTTATCGCTGCCGGTATTCCTGCGGATGTGATCGGCTCCACGGCGATCAGCACGGCTCTGTCGACGATCAAGACACAGTTTGATACAAAGATGGCACAGGCAACGGGTGAATACGAAGACGGAAAGAAGATCCCCGGTGATATCCCCGCTTTGTTGACGGTAGGTGTACAGTATAGTCCGGTTGACCCTCTGCGTCTCAATGCCGGTTTCCATTATTTCTTCGACAAGCAGGCTTCTGCCTATAACCATAGAGAGGACAAACTTTCTCGCGGGACCATCGAGTGGAATGCGGGTGCAGAGTTTGATGCCAGTAAGAAGGTGACGGTGAGTGCCGGATGGCAGCGTACAAGCTATGGTCTGACGCCGGAATATATGGATGATAAGAGTTTTGTCGTCAGCAGTAATAGTCTTGGAACGGGAGTACAGCTTCGTGTGAGCAAGAAGGTCCGCGTGAACCTCTCTTACTTCCTCACGATTTACGAGAAGTATAAGACGAGTGAGACGGATGTTGCCACGCAGCAGGAATACAAGGCTGACTATAGTCGAAAGAACCATGTATTCGGTGCTGGTGTAGACATCGACTTCTAACATATTTTGTAGGGACATGATGAATCATGTTCCGCCTGGTTAAAGACAGAGTAACAGATTTTTACATACACTACGCAGTATATGTTTTATCTGTTACTCTGTCTTTCTTTTACGGAGCATGATAAATCATGTCCCTACATGCAGCCGAAGGATATCTGTTAGAAGTTTACGCCGAAGGTGAGGTTGAAACAACCGTTATGGGTATCGTCGAAGGAGTCCTTACCGATATTGGCGAGACCAATATCGTAGCTGGCTTCCATATAGAGGTTCTGCCAGCCGAGGCCACAACCTACACGGATACCACCGTCAAAGCGGTTGAAGGCATCCTCGTTACTACTGAAACTGCTATAGGCTGCGCGGTTGTTGTAGTCTTTGATTTTTCCACTGACGCCACAGGCGAGGTAACCACCGGCAAAAGGTTCGATGGAGAAGTCGCGGTTGGCATAGTATTTATATTTCACGAGTAATGGAACTTCGAGATACCCGAGGTTATAGGTGAACTTTCCATTACTGTTCTCGCTCTTTCCACCTTTTTCATTATAGTATAGTCCCGTTTCGAAATAGAGTGGGGCAGTAGGAGTGAGTTGTACGCCAACGACAGCACCGACATTGATGCCCGTCTTGCTCTTGTTGCTGTTCAGTGACTCCGCATCACTGTTGACGGTAGACACGCCGAAGCCAAGGCGCAGACCGTAGTACACGTTGTGATAATAACGGTTGTCGGTGCGCTGAGCGTTATAACCATTGCGCAGACGTGGCGGGATAGGGCGCCCGTCGGGATAATATTGTGCGAAGGCAGGCACTACGGCTACCAACGCAACGAGGATCACTAATAACTTTTTCATAACGAGATGGATTTTGTTCTTAATCTGTTGCAAAGATACTAAAACAAAAACGCCACAGATGGGGGAGATTCCCTATCTGTGGCGTGTGATTTCCCTATTTCGATAACCTGTCTTACGCTTGCAAAGCGTAAGCACGGAACGGCAGGCCCGTTATGGATGTTTATTTGATGACGCGGTAATAGTCTTTCTTGCGGGGCTTGACGGTGTGAGGCTGTGAGGCGGCATAACCGAGGGCGAGACTGCCGACGCCGATGAGGCCATCGGGAAGTCCCCACTGTTTCATGAGTTGCTGCATCTCCGGATAATCGACCATCTTGTCGACGCGGTTGATCCAGCAGGAGGCAAGTCCCGTGGCGTGTGCGGCAAGCATCATCGTACCTAGGATGAGGCTGCCGTCCTTGACATTGTTCTTACAATCTTTCTCCGCAAAGACATAGACCTGGGTCGGAGCACCATAGAACGGATCAGAGGTGACGCCCATGATCTCGGCGTTGATCTTTGTCAGGGCTGCCCGCTGATCTGCATTCTGTACGGCGACGATGAACGGCTCCTGAGTTCCCATACCCGTGGGAGCCCATGTGCCGGCCTCGAGGACCGTCTTCAGTTCTTCATCCGTGATCTGGTCGGGTTTGAAGCGTCGGATGGAACGGCGCTCACGGATGGCTTTTAATACTTCGTTCTCCATATTGTTATGATTTTTTCTGTTAGTTCTTACTTGCGCTTCCTTGCGCTTGCAAAGCGCAAGCACATGACGGCGTGCCCAACCGATGCGGAACATGATGAATCATGTCCCTACATCGGACAGCCGAGCTCTTCCTGGTCCTGGGAATACTGGCTGAGGACACGGCCCATACGGATGAGGCCTTTCTTCAGTGTCTCACGGGGACAGGCGAGGTTGATGCGCAGATAACCTTCTCCACTCTTGCGGCCATAAAGGGTACCACTGTTGAGGAAGACCTTCCCGTCGTGGAGGAGTTTCTCGTAGGCCTCGTCACTCGTCAGTTCATAGCCCATGATATCGAGCCAGGCAAGATAGGTACCCTCAAGGCGGATGACCTCGATCTGCGGCAGTTCCTCATAGATGAACTTCTTCAGATACTGGTAGTTCTCCCAGATATACTGGTTGAGTTCGTCAAGCCACTCGTCACCATTGTTATAGGCAGCCTGGAGGGCGATGACCCCGAAGGGATTGACGTCACATACCTCATAGATATTGATGACACGGTCGATGCGGCGGCGGATCTCCCGGTCTTTACAGATGATGTTGGCAATCTGCAGACCGGCGATATTGAAGGCTTTCGACGGTGAGTTGAGGATGATCGCTTCGTCCTGTGCTTCCTTGCTGATGGTAGCGAAAGGCGTGAAGTGATTACCGGGCATGATGATCTCGCCGTGGATCTCGTCGCTGATGACACGTACATGGTGTTTCCGACAGATATTGAACATCCAGGTCAGTTCCTCCTGCGTCCACACACGACCACAGGGATTATGGGGATTGCAGAGGAGAAATACGGTGACCTTGTCGTCGGCAGCCTTCCGCTCGAAATCCTCGAAGTCGATCTTATAAGTGTCACCATCACGTTTCAGCTCGTTCTCCACGACCTCACAACCTTGGTTGCGGATACTGGAGAAGAAGCAGTTGTAGGCAGGCGTCTGCAACAGTACTTTCTCGCCGGGGAGGGTGAGGGCCTTGATGGAACAGCTCACAGCGGGGACGACACCGGAGGTATAGAGGATCCAGTCACGCTGGATCTTCCAGTCATGGCGTCGCTTGAACCAGCCGATGACAGCATCGTAATAGCTGTCGGGCACGAGGGTATAGCCGAAGACGGGATGTTCCATACGGGCTTTCAGAGCCTCGGTGATGGCGGGACAGACTTCAAAGTCCATGTCAGCGACCCAGAGAGGGATGACGTCATCCTCTTTCGCCAAGTCCCATTTGTAGGAGTTGGTGCCTCGGCGGTTCACGATTTTATCGAAGTTGTATTTCATTTTACTTCTTTACTTTTTTATTTCTTCAATCTGGCAGTCGTGGCCTTTAGCGAACTCCGTGTAGGTGACACTACCGATATGGTCGGCAACGATATGGCCACTGATAGGGTTCTTGATATTTGTGATAGAGCCTTTGATCTGCGCGTCGATGTTCGAGCAGTCCTCGAAGGCACGGTCGCAGTCCTCGTCGAAGGTACAGTCTACGAGCGTCACATGATCCATATAGCACAGTGGCTGTTCACCGGAGATGTGGCAACGAACAAATTTAATGTTTTTGCTGTGCCATGCGAGGTATTCGCCATTGAGCTCAGAGTCGTAGACCACCACATTGTCACACTCCCAGAAACTGTCTTTCGTGGTGATCTTCGCATGATGGACCTCGACGTTCTGGCAGTACTGGAAGACATACTTCGCGTCACTCTCCAGTTCGTCGACATAAATATTTTTACTGAACATAAACGGGTAAGTGCCTTGATGGAGCTTTACATTCTTGATCTTCAGGCCATCGACACGCCAGAATGTCTCATCGGCGTCATTGATCTTGACATTCTCCAGGGCGAGGTTCTTCATCTCGCGGAAGAATTTCGGTCCGTCGATGACAGAGTCCTTCATTACCATGTCATTGCTGTACCAGATGGCAGAGCGTGACTCCGGCGCAAAATAACAGTTGGAGATACGACTGCGGTCAACATGCCCCCATGGATATTTGCCGTAGAATTTAGAGTCCTCGCATTCGAGGTCGTGACAACATTTAATACCCGACTCACCATCGGTGATCGTGATATTTCTCAGTTTGAGATCGTGGGCGCCGAAGAGAGGGCGCTCACCGCCATAAGTTTTTCCTTGAATAGTTTCCATTGTCAAATATGTAAAATTACGGCTGCAAAGGTACAAACATTATGCCAAAGGGACAAACCCGAGTTGCGGATTGATTTACCCGAATTGAGAGAAATAGAAAACCCCTCTGTCGCAATACTTGTCATATGGATGACAGCCTCGCAAACAGAGGGGATAAGTGTTATTCAGACAACCCCCTACGGGGCAGGAATCTCATTACAGGTTCTTGTTGTCCTCACCCCACTTGTCTACCGGAGGAACGATGCCGAGGTCGATGACTTCCTGACGCATGTCGCAGAGGTGCTTGTAAGACTTCTGCAGGTCAGCCATCTCCTCTTCAGTACCTGTCGGCGTAGTGTAGTGAACACCCGTCTTGTCGATCGTTGTAGGCAGAGCCATCATGACATTCTTGATGCCGAGCTCAGGCAGGTTGGCATAGCAGCCAGCGGGGAGTGTGAAGGGCTCGCCACCCATAGCAGCCTCGATCATCTTCACAGCGTTGTAAGCCGGGCTCTGGAAAGAGCTACGGCCACGGAGCTTGATGATACGGCTACCACCCTGTGTGGTGATCTGCTTGATCTCTTCCCAGCGGTCCTTGCTCAGACCCATCTCAGACAGCGGCTTGCCGTCGATCTTTACCTGAGAAGCGAAGACAGCCATCTGCTCGCCGTGGCCACCATAGGTGTGAGCGCCGGTGACCTTGTCCTGCTGAACGCCGAACTCGTGAGCCAGGGCCTGCTGCAGACGAGTAGAGTCGAGGGCAGCGAGAGAGGTCAGCTGGTTGGGCTTCAGACCGGAGTGAATCAGTGTTGTCAGAGCGGTGACATCAGCAGGGTTGAAGATGACAACGACGTGCTCTACATCGGGGCAGTACTTCTTGATGTTCTCACCGAAGTCAGCAGCGATCTTGCAGTTACCCTTGAGGAGGTCCTCACGGGTCATGCCAGCCTTACGGGGAGCACCACCAGAAGAGATGATGTACTTAGCGCCGGTGAAGGCCTTCTTGGCAGCTTCTGCCACCTTCTCGGGGTTGTTCATATCCTCCACGGCAGGAGCATAGTAAGAGAGGTTAGCGCCAGGGAAAGCGCACTGCTCCATCTCGTCGAAGACACCGTGTACACCCGGCTCATAGATATCATAGAGGCAGATGTTCGGAGTCAGACCGAGCGTAAGGGCTGTCTGTACCATGTTGGAACCAATCATACCGCCGGCACCGACGATAAGGAGCTTGTCATTTGTTAACCATTTCATAACTACGTATATTTTAAAATTGTGAATAACTTCCTTTTCAAACGCACCGCAAAGTTAGCAAAAAGTTTTTGCTTTTCATCTTAATAATGTTCAATGTAATGTTATTTTTTCTGAAAAATCCCGTTGTTTGATAGATACAGATGACAAAAGCTGAGGTCCGATTTGCTTGTTTCATTTTTATTGATTACTTTCGTTTCGAAAATAAAGCGAATAGCAGATGAAAGAGATACAAGAAAGACTTGAAAAGTTACGTGAGGTGATGCGTCGTGAAGGTCTCTTTGCCTTTATCTTCCCGAGTACGGACCCGCATCAGAGTGAGTATGTCGCCGACCGTTGGAAGGGCCGTGAGTGGATCAGTGGTTTCGATGGCAGTGCCGGTACGGCTGTCGTGACCCTTCACCATGCCGCCGTGTGGACAGACTCCCGCTATTTCCTCGCTGCCGCTGAGGAGTTGAAGGATACGGAATATGAGTTGATGAAGCTGAAGGTTGCCGGCACGCCGACGATTGCGGAGTGGCTTGGCCGGATGGCTCAAGAGGAGAATGCGGGCACGGAGGTTGCTATCGACGGCCGTTGTGCTTCGGAGCGTCTTGTGGAAGGACTGACGAAAGACCTGCGCGCCCATGGCGGTCTGACCCTTCGGTTGAACCTCGATCCTTTGGAACAGATCTGGACGGATCGTCCTGCCGTACCCCGTGAACCGGTTTCCATTCATCCATTGCGATATGCCGGTGAAAGTACGGCTGATAAGCTCCGGCGTATCCGTCAGGACCTTCGCGAGCAACATTGTGACGGTATGCTGATGTCGGCTCTCGATGATATCGCATGGACGTTGAATCTCCGTGGGCATGATGTCCATTGCAATCCTGTCTTCATCGCTTATCTCATCGTTGAACCTGATTCTACCACCTTATTTATATATAAGGACAAGATCACGGAGGAAGTGAGTCGATATCTGAAGGAGCAGCAGATCACGGTACGAGATTATGATGCGGTAGGTGATTATCTTCGGAAAGATTACTTTCATTATAATATTCTTATGGATCCGGATGAGACCAACAGCTATCTCGTTGCTGCCACGAGGAAGGGCAGGGCAGAAGTAGAACTGTTGCCGTCTCCCGTCCCGGCAATGAAGGCCGTGAAAAATGCCACGGAGATAGAAGGCTATCATCAGGCCATGCTCCGTGATGGTGTTGCCATGGTACAATTCCTCCGTTGGCTCCGTCCCGCTGTCGCCAAAGGAGATCAGACCGAGCTGTCCGTGAGTCGGAAACTTGATAGTCTTCGTGCCCGTCAGGATCTGTATCAGGATATCTCTTTCGATACCATTGCCGGCTATGCTGCCCATGGCGCGATTGTCCATTATGAGCCGACGGAGGAGAGTGATGTTGCTCTGAAACCGAAAGGCTTTCTGCTCCTTGACAGTGGCGCGCAGTATCTTGACGGAACAACGGATATCACGAGAACGATACCCCTTGGACCATTGACCGATGAGGAGCGCCGTGTCTATACCTATGTATTAAAGGCACATATCCAACTCGAACTTGCCGTCTTCCCCGACGGAGCCTGTGGTACGCAGATTGATGCCCTTGCCCGTGAGCCGCTGTGGCGTGCGGGACTGAACTTCCTCCATGGAACGGGCCATGGTGTCGGCAGTTATCTTAATGTTCATGAAGGTCCTCATCAGATCCGTATGGAATATATGCCCGCTCCGCTCCATGCCGGTATGACCGTCACTGACGAGCCCGGTATCTATGTCGACGGACAGTTCGGCGTGCGTATAGAGAACACGTTGCTCATCGTCCCCGATAAGACGACGGCCTTCGGCAGTTTCCTGAAGATGGAGCCGCTGACGCTCTGTCCCATCGATACCGAGCCGATCATTCTGAGTCTGCTCACCGATGAGGAGCGGCAGTGGCTCAACGCTTATCATCGACTGGTCCTTGAGGTGCTGGCGCCATACGTGGAGGGAGAAGATCTGCAGTGGCTGAAGACTGCGACGAGGGAGATCTGAACGGCGTCTGGTGCTTCCTTGCGCTTGCAAAGCGCAAGCACATGACGGCAAGCCGTGATGAGCGGCGGCCTGCCGCTAGGACGGCCACAAGGGCCGCCCCTACGAGTGGAGACGGGGAAATTTAATCAAAAAAGGTAAAAAACGGCGTAAAAAGTTGGTAGTTTGACAAATAAGTCGTAATTTTGCAACCCGAATCGGAGTGTGCCCATACGTGAGCGTTCCCAATCAATGGAAAAGCGATGCTTTGGAAGCCTCCGGTGCATGTTTAACAATTAAAAAATAAAAAACAAAAAGCAATGATTATTGTACCTGTAAAAGATGGTGAGAACATCGAGAGAGCTCTCAAGAAGTTCAAGAGAAAATTCGAGAAGACTGGTGTCGTAAAGGAGCTTCGTGCTCGTCAGCAGTTCGACAAGCCGTCTGTCAAGAAGCGTCTCAAGATGGAGCATGCTATCTACGTACAGAAGCTGCGCGCTGAGGAAGAGTAAAAAAACTCGTTAAAAATTTGGTAGTTCCAAATAATTTCCGTATTTTCGTACCCGAAAACAAGTAGTACAGTTCAAACCTTTCGGTACGCATGATGCAGATAGACGATTTTCTGAATTATCTCCGCTATGAACGGAATCGCAGTCCGAGGACGATCAAATCCTATGGAGACGACCTTCACGGCTTTGAGGATTTCTTTCAGAATCTCGACAGTCAGCTCACCTGGGAGACGGTAGACAGCGATGTCATCCGCGACTGGATGGCGAGTCTGATGGACAGTGGTCATACAGCCTCGACGGTGAACCGCCGTCTGAGCGCTTTAAGATCCTTCTATCGTTACGCGTTGGCTCACGGCCAGGTGGATCATGATCCCGCCTATGCCGTCAAGGGACCGAAGAAGCAGCGCCCGCTGCCGCAGTTCCTGAAAGAGAGTGAGATGGACCGTCTCCTCGATCCAAAGATGTGGGACGACAGCTATCAGTCAGTCTTGGAGCGAACGATCATCATGATGTTCTACGAAACGGGCATGCGCCGCAGTGAGCTGGTCTCGCTGACTTTGGAGCGTGTGGACTTTACCCATCATGAGGTGAAGGTCCATGGCAAAAGAGACAAGGAGCGCATCATCCCCTTCGGAGAAGAACTGGAGGCTCAGCTTTCCCGCTATGTGGCGGAGAGAGACAAACTCGAAGAGCATAGCTCCGACAGTTTCTTCCTCAATCAGAAAGGCCGTCCGGTGACCGCCGGAGAAGTCTATGTCTGGGTGAGACGCAATCTCTCTAAGGTATGCACGCTGAAGAAGCGGTCGCCGCACGTGCTGCGGCACACGTTTGCCACAGCGATGCTGAACCACAAGGCGGACCTGGAAAGTGTAAAGCAGTTGCTTGGTCATGCTTCTCTGTCAACGACGGAGATCTATACGCACACCACCTTTGAGCAGCTGAAACGTGAATACATTGAAGCCCATCCCAGGGCGTAACCTTTAAAACTAAAACAGGAGGTCATTATGGAAATTATGATCAAGTCGATTCATTTCGACGCTACCGAGCAGTTACAGGCGTTTATCGAGAAGAAAGTCGCCAAGTTGGAGAAAACTTACGAAGATATTCAGAAAGTAGAGGTGCAACTGAAGGTCGTCAAGCCAGCCACCGTCCAGAACAAGGAGGTGGACCTGAACGTGAGTGTTCCGGGTCAGGTGCTCCACGCTGAGAAGATCTGCAACTCCTTTGAGGAGGCCACGGACCTGAGTGTGGACACGATGCGGGTACAGCTGACCAAATACAAAGAAAAATTGCGTAACAGATAAAAAAAACGCCTAAAAGTTTTGGCGTTTCAAAAAATAGTCGTATCTTTGCAGCCGTTTTACGACAAGTCCTCGAAACGATGGTCTGTAAAGGGCTGTGAGGATACGCCTCTTTAGCTCAGTTGGCCAGAGCACGTGATTTGTAATCTCGGGGTCGTTGGTTCGAATCCGACAAGAGGCTCATCTGAGTGAGGAGTTACGAGATAGGAGTTAGGAGTTCTCCGTCTCATCGTATAACTCCTATCTCTTAACAAACAACTCCAAACTATATGGGTGGTTTCCAGAGTGGCCAAATGGGGCAGACTGTAAATCTGCTGCTTCTAGCTTCGGTGGTTCGAATCCATCACCACCCACCACTTCAATAAGAAGTCCTGCGGAAATAGCTCAGTTGATAGAGCACTAGCCTTCCAAGCTGGGGGTCGCGGGTTTGAGCCCCGTTTTCCGCTCAAAAGTTCTTATGCTGTAATAGCTCAGTGGTAGAGCACTTCCTTGGTAAGGAAGAGGTCCTGAGTTCAACTCTCAGTTACAGCTCCATTTCCTGTGAGATGCTGATCGGGTCAGGGAAGGAAAACAAGACTTAAACAAAATATTTGATTATTCATTTATATAAATAAAATAACAAAGCTATGGCTAAGGAAGAATTCGTACGTACCAAACCGCATGTAAATATTGGTACAATCGGTCACGTAGACCACGGTAAGACTACTCTGACAGCTGCCATCTCCAAGGTGCTCCACGATGAGGGCTTTGGTAAGGAAGATGTCAAGTCTTTCGATCAGATTGATAATGCTCCTGAGGAGAAAGAGCGTGGTATCACCATCAACTCCGCTCATATCGAGTATGAGACCGCTAAGCGTCACTACGCTCACGTCGACTGCCCGGGACACGCCGACTATGTGAAGAACATGGTTACTGGTGCTGCTCAGATGGATGGTGCCATCCTGGTAGTTGCTGCTACTGATGGTCCTATGCCTCAGACACGTGAGCACGTCCTTCTGGCTCGTCAGGTCAACGTTCCCCGTTTGGTCGTATTCCTGAACAAGTGCGATATGGTCGACGATGAGGAGATGCTTGAGCTCGTCGAGATGGAGGTTCGTGAGATCCTCGAGCAGTACGGTTATGAGGAGGATACTCCTATCATCCGTGGTTCTGCCCTTGGTGCTCTGAATGGTGTACCCAAGTGGGTTGACTCCGTTAAGAAGCTGATGGATACCGTTGATACATGGATCCAGGAGCCTGTCCGCGAGGTTGATAAGCCGTTCTTGATGCCTGTAGAGGATGTCTTCTCTATCACTGGTCGTGGTACTGTTGCTACTGGTCGTATCGAGACTGGTAAGTGCAAGGTCGGTGATGAGGTTCAGCTGCTCGGTCTTGGTGAGGACAAGAAGTCTACCATCACGGGTGTTGAGATGTTCCGTAAGACCCTGGCAGAGGGTGAGGCTGGTGATAACGTCGGTCTGCTCCTCCGTGGTATCGATAAGGACGAAGTAAAGCGTGGTATGGTAGTTGTCCATCCGGGTGCTATCACTCCTCACGATCACTTCAAGGCTTCCATCTACGTCCTGAAGAAGGAAGAGGGTGGCCGTCACACACCGTTCGGTAACAAGTATCGTCCTCAGTTCTATCTCCGTACGATGGACTGCACGGGTGAGATCAAGCTCCCCGAGGGTGTTGAGATGGTAATGCCTGGTGATAACGTAGAGATTGAGGTTAACCTGATCTACAAGGTTGCTCTGAATGAAGGTCTGCGTTTCGCTATCCGTGAAGGTGGCCGTACCGTTGGTTCTGGTCAGATCACGAAGATCCTTGAGGACCTCCCCGAGGGCTGGCAGAACGAGAAGAAGTAAAATTCTATCGCGATAATACAAGTCTCCGCTTCTGCGGATGCGGAGACTTACTTACGGGTTTAGCTCAGTTGGTAGAGCACTGGTCTCCAAAACCAGGTGTCGGGAGTTCGAGCCTTCCAACCCGTGCTAATTAAAGAAGTAATGAATCAATTTATCCACAAGGCAATCAATTATTGCAAGGCATGCTATGATGAGCTTGCTCACAAGACGACATGGCCGACGGCAGGAGAACTGACGCACAGCGCGATGGTCGTTCTTTCAGCATCTCTCGTCATCGCATTGATCGTATTCGCAATGGACTCTTTGTTCAGCTGGATCATGGGTGTTATTTATCCCGGTTAAAGGAGAAAGGAAAATGGCTGAGACAAATAATAACAAATGGTACGTGATGAAAGCCGTCAGCGGCAAGGAGATGAAGGTAAAGGAGTACATTGAAGCTGAGATGAAGCACAATGAGCTCCTTTCGCGTCATGTCTCCCAGATTCTCATTCCGATGGAGAAGCATGCCGTGATGCATGGTAGTAAGCGAGTCATCAAAGAGAAGGTGGCCCTGCCGGGTTATGTCTTTGTAGAGGCAAACCTTGGAAATGGAGATATTGCTTCAAAATTACGCTTCATGCCGAATGTGCTGGGATTCCTCGGTGGACTCGATGATCCTACGCCGGTGCCGCAGAGCGAGATCAATCGCATGCTGGGTCAGGCTACAGAGTCGGAGATCGACGAGACGGTAGATATCCCGTATGTCGTTGATGAGACGGTGAAAGTGACCGATGGTCCGTTCAACGGATTCACGGGAGTCATCGAGGAAGTCAACGAAGAGAAGCACAAGTTGAAGGTCATGGTCAAGATCTTTGGCCGCAAGACCCCGCTGGAGCTGAATTATAATCAGGTAGAAAAAGAAGGATAATTCTTATATGTTACGGTAAGGTTATCCGCAATATGGTTGTAGAGGCTTCCACTCTTACGACTTATATTCACAACAATTCAATTATTCACAAACAAATGGCTAAAGAAGTTGCTGGATTAATCAAGTTACAGATTAAGGGAGGCGCTGCGAATCCTTCACCACCCGTTGGTCCTGCTCTGGGTTCCAAGGGTATCAATATCATGGGATTCTGCAAAGCATTCAATGCCCGCACCCAGGATAAGGCTGGTAAGGTATTACCGGTTGTTATCACCTACTACACTGATAAGTCCTTTGATTTCGTCATCAAGACTCCGCCTGCAGCTGTTCAGCTGAAGGAGGCCGCCAAGGTTAAGAGTGGTTCCGGTCAGCCCAACCGTCAGAAGGTCGCTTCTGTCACATGGGATCAGATCAAGGTTATCGCTGAAGATAAGCTGAAGGACCTCAACTGCTTCACAGTAGAGTCTGCGATGCGTCTGATCGCTGGTACAGCACGTAGTATGGGTATCACAGTCAAAGGGGACTTCCCTGAAAAATAATTTATAACTTCAATTAGAAAAATGAGTAAACTGACAAAAAATCAAAAATCAGTAGCTGATAAGGTTGAAGCAGGGAAGGCATACACATTGAAAGAGGCATCCAAGCTCGTCAAGGAGATCACCACGACGAAGTTTGACGCATCTCTGGATATTGATGTACGCTTAGGCGTGGATCCTCGTAAGGCCAACCAGATGGTACGTGGCGTTGTGTCACTGCCTAACGGAACCGGTAAGGTGACACGTGTCCTGGCTCTGTGTACGCCCGATCAGGAAGAGGCTGCGAAAGCCGCTGGCGCTGATTATGTTGGTCTCGATGAATATATCGACAAGATCAAGGGTGGTTGGACGGATGTTGACGTCATCATCACCATGCCCTCTTGCATGGGTAAAGTAGGTCCTCTGGGTCGTGTTCTCGGTCCCCGTGGTTTGATGCCTAACCCGAAGAGCGGTACTGTCACTATGGATGTAGCAAAAGCAGTCAAGGAAGTCAAGCAGGGTAAGATTGACTTCAAGGTTGACAAGGCCGGCATTATCCACACCTCTATCGGCAAGATCTCTATGACTGCCGATCAGATTTATGGCAATGCCAAGGAGTTCATCTCCACGGTCATCAAGCTGAAGCCCGCTGCTGCTAAGGGTACGTATATCAAGAGTATCTTCCTTTCTAGCACTATGAGTAAGGGTATCAAGATTGATCCTAAATCAGTTGAATCACTCTAAAAGTAAAGTACAATGAAGAAAGAAGTAAAAGATACTATTATCGCCGATCTCGGCAAGAAGCTGTCTGAGTATCCTCATTTCTACCTCGTCGATGTGACGGGTCTGAATGCAGAGAAGACTTCCGACCTTCGTCGTAAGTGCTTCAAGAATGAGGTGAAGATGGTCGTTGTGAAGAACAAGCTTCTCCACAAGGCATTTGAGGCTTCTGATATCGACTTCACTCCTGTCTATGAGTCTCTGAAGGGAACTACCGCCGTGATGTTCACGTCAACGGCCAATGTCCCGGCAAAGATGCTGAAGGAGTACAAGAAGGAAGGTATTCCTGCCCTGAAGGCTGCTTACGCAGAAGAGAGTTTCTATGTAGGCGCTGACAAGCTGGACGAGCTGGCAGCATTGAAGAGCAAGAACGAGGTTATCGCCGAGATCGTTGCCCTGCTGCAGTCTCCCGCAAAGAACGTTGTATCTGCCCTCCAGTCTGGTGGTCAGACCATCCACGGTGTGCTTAAGACCCTGGGTGAGCGTGCTGAGTAAACAAACAATTAAGCATTCATACAAAAGTATAAACAAATTAAATTAAGAATAAAAATGGCAGACGTTAAAGCTATTGCAGAAGAGTTAGTAAATCTTACTGTTAAGGAAGTAAATGAGTTGGCACAGGTCCTGAAGGACGAGTATGGTATTGAGCCCGCAGCTGCAGCTGTTGCAGTTGCTGCAGGTCCCGCAGCTGGTGGTGCAGCTGCTGCAGAGGAGAAAACATCTTTCGATGTTGTCCTCGCAGAGGTTGGCGCTAGCAAGCTGAAGGTTGTCAAGGCAGTCAAGGAGGCTTGTGGTCTTGGTCTGAAAGAGGCTAAGGATCTCGTAGACGCTGCTCCTTCTACTCTGAAGGAGGGTGTAGCTAAGGACGAGGCTGAGAACCTGAAGAAGGCTATCGAGGCTGAGGGTGCTAAGGTTGAGCTGAAGTAATCGTAGATTACATCTTCCGCACAGCCAAGGGGGTGAGGCCAGTAAGTCCATCCCCCTGCTAAACTCAAAAATATTTGGTTAGGATTTACCCAGTCGGTAAGTCCTAACCTTTTTGTGTCTTTTTATTCATCATTTTCAATGACAAAAGTTATCAACAACAGAATCAACTTCGCCAGCGTGCACAATCCGTATCCCTATCCGGATTTCCTTGACGTCCAGTTGAAGTCATTCAAGGATTTCCTGCAGTTGGATACCCCTCCTGAGGAGCGCAAGAACGATGGTCTGTACAAGGTGTTCTCGGAGAATTTCCCGATCACGGACACCCGTAACAACTTCGTCCTGGAATTCCTCGACTACTATATCGATCCGCCCCGTTACTCCATCGATGAGTGCCTGGAGCGTGGTCTGACCTATTCAGTGCCTTTGAAGGCGAAGATGAAGCTGTACTGCACCGATCCTGATCATGAGGATTTCGGTACGTTCATTCAGGACGTATTCCTGGGTACGATTCCTTACATGACGGACAATGGTACTTTTGTCATCAATGGCGCCGAGCGTGTCGTTGTCGCACAGTTGCACCGTTCACCGGGTGTGTTCTTCGGCCAGGGTGTACATGCTAATGGTACCGTACTCTATTCAGCTCGTATCATTCCGTTCAAGGGTAGTTGGATAGAGTTCGCTACTGATATCAACAATGTCATGTATGCCTACATCGACCGTAAGAAGAAGTTACCTGTAACTACGATGCTTCGTGCCATCGGTTACGAGACCGATAAGGACATTCTTCAGATCTTCGACCTCGCAGAGGAGGTGAAGGTCAACAAGAAGAACCTCCATGACGCCATCGGCCGTAAGCTCGCTGCCCGTGTCCTGAAGAGCTGGAATGAGGACTTCGTCGATGAGGATACCGGTGAGGTTGTATCCATCGAGCGTAACGAGGTCATCATGGACCGTGAGACGGAGCTGACGGAGGACAATATCGAGGAGATCCTCGACTCCGGCGCTCAGACGATCCTGCTCCACAAGGATGAGGAGGCCGCCAGCAAGTATGCCATCATCTTCAACACGTTGGCCAAGGACCCGAGCAACAGCGAGAAAGAGGCTGTCAACTACATCTACCGTCAGCTGCGTAACGCTGACCCGGCTGATGATGCCAGTGCTCATGAGGTGTTCCAGAACCTGTTCTTCTCCGACAAGCGTTATGACCTCGGAGAGGTTGGTCGTTACCGTATCAACAAGAAGCTCGGTCTCGACATCGACATGGATACCCGCGTGCTGACGAAGGAGGATATCATCGCCATCATCAAGTATCTCATCCAGCTCATCAACAGTAACGCTACCGTAGATGATATCGACCACTTGAGCAACCGTCGTGTACGTACCGTCGGTGAGCAGCTGGCCAACCAGTTCTCCATCGGTCTTGCCCGTATGAGCCGTACCATCCGTGAGCGTATGAATGTCCGCGACAATGAGGTCTTCACGCCGACGGACCTGATCAACGCCAAGACGATCTCCAGCGTCATCAACTCCTTCTTCGGAACGAACCCGCTGAGTCAGTTCATGGATCAGACGAACCCGCTGGCAGAGGTCACCCACAAGCGTCGTCTCTCCGCCCTCGGTCCTGGTGGTCTGTCCCGTGAGCGTGCCGGTTTCGAGGTCCGTGATGTCCACTATACGCACTACGGCCGTCTCTGTCCTATTGAGTCGCCTGAAGGTCCTAACATCGGTCTGATCTCCTCACTGTGCGTCTTCGCCACCATCAACGAGCTCGGATTCATCGAGACGCCGTATCGTGTGGTGAAGGATGGTAAGGTCGATATGAACAACGACGATGTAGTCTACCTCACCGCCGAGGCAGAGGAGGACAAGCTCATCGCCCAGGGTAATGCCCCGCTGACCGAGGATGGCGACTTCATCAAGGATACCGTCCACTGCCGTGAGGATGCCGACTTCCCCGTTGTCACACCGGATCAGGTGGACTACATGGATGTATCGCCGCAGCAGATCGCTTCTGTCAGTGCCTGCCTTATTCCTTTCTTAGAGCATGATGATGGTCACCGTGCACTGATGGGTTGTAACATGATGCGTCAGGCCGTACCACTGCTCCATAATGACGCGCCGATCGTCGGAACAGGCCTTGAGAAGCAGGTCTGCGAGGACTCCCGCACGATGATCACGGCCGAGGGTCCCGGTGTCATCGAGTATGTCGACGCCACAACCATTCGAATTCTTTATGACCGTACGGAAGAGGAGGAGTTTGTCTCCTTCGAGCCGGCACTGAAGGAATACCGCATTCCGAAGTTCCGCCGTACGAACCAGAATATGACCATCGACCTGCGCCCGATCTGCAACAAGGGTCAGCGCGTGAAGAAGGGCGACATCCTCACCGAGGGTTATGCCACGGAGAACGGCGAGCTCGCCCTGGGTCGTAACCTCCTCGTAGCCTACATTCCCTGGAAGGGTTACAACTATGAGGATGCCGTCGTTATCTCCGAGCGTATGGTCCGTGAGGATATCCTCACCTCCGTACATGTCGATGAGTACTCCCTCGATGTCCGTGAGACGAAGCGTGGCGTAGAGGAGTTCACCGCTGATATCCCGAATGTCTCCGAGGAGGCAACGAAGGACCTCGATGACAACGGTATCATCCGTGTCGGTGCCCGTGTAGAGCCCGGTGACATCATGATCGGTAAGATCAGTCCTAAGGGAGAGAGCGATCCCTCTCCTGAGGAGAAGCTGCTCCGTGCCATCTTCGGCGACAAGGCCGGTGACGTGAAGGACTCCTCACTGAAGGCCAACCCGAGTCTGAGTGGTGTCGTCATCGACAAGAAGCTCTTCGCCCGTGCCGTCAAGACGCGTGAGTCGAAGAAGCAGGATAAGATCACGCTGCAGAAGATCGATGAGGAGTATGAGGCCAAGGACAATGACCTGAAGGATATCCTCGTCGACAAGCTCCTCACGCTCACCGAAGGCAAGACGTGCCAGGGCGTGAAGGACTACAGTGGCGCCGAGATCATCACGAAGGGCTCCAAGTTCACCGTTGCCGCCCTGAAGAACCTCGACTACGAGAGTATCCAGAGCAACGCGTGGACGGATGACGAGCATGCCAACAAGCTCATCCAGAAGCTCATCATGAACTATATCCGCAAGTACAAGCAGCTTGACGCACAGCTGAAGCGCCGCAAGTTCGCCATCACCATCGGTGATGAGCTGCCGAGTGGTATTCTTCAGATGGCCAAGGTATATATCGCCAAGAAGCGTAAGATCCAGGTCGGTGATAAGCTCGCCGGTCGCCATGGTAACAAGGGTATCGTCTCCAAAGTCGTACGTATGGAGGATATGCCGTTCCTCGAGGACGGTCGTCCTGTAGACCTCGTGCTGAACCCGATGGGTGTGCCTTCCCGTATGAACCTCGGTCAGATCTTCGAGGCCATCCTCGGTCTCGCCGGCAGCAAGCTCGGTGTGAAGTTCGCCACGCCTATCTTCGATGGTGCGAAGCTCGACGACCTCTCCGAGTGGACCGACAAGGCCGGTCTGCCACGCCTCTGCTCCACCTATATCTATGATGGTGAGACGGGAGAGAAGTTCGACCAGCCAGCCACGGTGGGTATGACCTACTTCCTCAAGCTCGGTCACATGGTAGAGGATAAGATGCACGCCCGTTCCATCGGTCCGTACTCCCTCATCACGCAGCAGCCGCTCGGTGGTAAGGCACAGTTCGGAGGCCAGCGCTTCGGAGAGATGGAGGTCTGGGCCCTTGAGGGCTTCGGTGCCGCACATGTCCTTCAGGAGGTGCTGACGATCAAGAGTGATGATGTCACGGGCCGTTCCAAGGCTTACGAGGCTATCGTCAAGGGCGATCCGATGCCTACGCCGGGTATTCCGGAGTCACTGAACGTGCTGCTCCATGAGCTCCGCGGCCTTGGTCTGAGCATTAAACTCGAATAATAATAAACATCCCTAAAGTACAAGATACAACATGGCTTTTAAGAAAGATACAAAGGTAAAGAACAATTTTACGAAGATTACCATCGGTCTCGCTTCTCCTGAGGAGATCCTGGAAAATTCGTATGGTGAGGTTACGAAGCCGGAAACCATCAACTACCGTACCTACAAGCCGGAGCGTGATGGTCTCTTCTGCGAGCGTATCTTCGGTCCTACGAAGGACTATGAGTGCGCCTGCGGAAAGTACAAGCGTATTCGTTACAAGGGAATCGTCTGTGACCGCTGCGGTGTGGAGGTGACGGAGAAGAAGGTACGTCGTGAGCGTGCGGGCCATATCGAGCTCGTCGTTCCTGTGGCTCATATCTGGTATTTCCGTTCTCTGCCTAACAAGATCGGTTATCTTCTCGGTCTTCCGACGAAGAAGCTCGACCAGGTCATCTATTACGAGAAATATATCGTCGTCAAGCCGGGTGCCCTCGAGGGCCGGAAGGATGCCGACGGTATAGAGATCAACGGATCGCATAAGCTCGACACGCTGACGGAAGAGGAGTATATCGATATCATCGACAACAAGCTCGATGAGAACAACGACCGCCTCGACGACAGTGATCCTAACAAGTTCATCGCCAAGATGGGCGCAGAGGGTATCTATGATCTCCTCTGTGAGCTCTCCGAGGTCGACGAGCACGGCCAGAGCGGTCTTGACAAGCTCTCCTATGAGCTCCGCGACCGTGCCAACAACGACTCCAGCCAGCAGCGCAAGACAGAGGCTCTGAAGCGTCTGCAGGTGGTCGAGGCCTTCCGTAGCTCCAAGGGCGTGAACCGTCCGGAGTGGATGATCATGAAGATCATTCCCGTCATCCCGCCGGAGCTCCGTCCCCTCGTGCCGTTGGATGGTGGCCGTTTCGCCACGTCCGACCTCAACGACCTCTACCGTCGTGTCATCATCCGTAACAACCGTCTGAAGCGCCTCGTAGAGATCAAGGCACCGGAAGTCATCCTCCGCAATGAGAAGCGTATGCTCCAGGAGGCTGTCGACTCCCTCTTCGACAACAGCCGTAAGTCCAGCGCCGTGAAGAGTGAGAGCAACCGTCCGCTGAAGTCTCTCTCCGACTCCCTGAAGGGTAAGCAGGGCCGCTTCCGTCAGAACCTCCTCGGTAAGCGTGTCGACTATTCCGCACGTTCCGTCATCGTCGTCGGTCCTGAGCTGAAGATGGGCGAGTGCGGTCTGCCGAAGCTCATGGCAGCCGAACTCTACAAGCCGTTCATCATCCGCAAGCTCATTGAGCGCGGCATCGTGAAGACGGTGAAGAGCGCCAAGCGTATCGTCGACCGTCGTGAGCCCGTGATCTGGGATATCCTGGAGAATGTCATGAAGGGTCATCCCGTACTGCTGAACCGTGCCCCGACGCTCCACCGTCTGGGTATCCAGGCTTTCCAGCCGAAGATGATCGAAGGCAAGGCTATCCAGCTGCACCCGTTGGCATGTACGGCCTTCAACGCCGACTTCGATGGTGACCAGATGGCTGTCCACCTCCCGCTGAGCAATGAGGCCGTCCTTGAGGCGCAGATCCTCATGCTCGAGAGCCATAACATCCTCAACCCGGCCAATGGTGCTCCTATCACCGTGCCGTCACAGGATATGGTGCTCGGTCTTTACTATATCACGAAATACCGTCCCGGTGCCAAGGGTGAGGGCCTTACCTTCTACGGTCCTGAAGAGGCTATCATCGCCCACAACGAGGGCCGCTGCGATCTCCACGCCATGGTGAAGGTCGTCGTGAAGGACCTCGATGAGAACGGACAATATATCCACCACCTCGTGGAGACCTCTGTCGGTCGTGTGATCGTCAACCAGATTATTCCTGATGAGGTCGGTTACTTCAACGATATCATCTCCAAGAAGACGCTGCGTGGCATCATCGCCGACGTGATCAAGGCTGTCGGTATGGCACGTGCCTGCTCCTTCCTCGATGGTATCAAGAACCTCGGTTATCATATGTCGTATGTTGCCGGTCTGTCCTTCAACCTCGACGACATCATCGTTCCTGATGAGAAGAAAGAGATCGTCCAGAAGGGTCAGGATGAGGTCGACGGTATCACGATGAACTACGACTCCGGTTTGATTACTGATAAGGAGCGTTACAACCAGGTCATCGATGCCTGGACGCATGTCAACGCCAATCTGAAGAAGGCCGTCATGAAGCACATGACGGAGGCCGACCAGGGCTTCAACGCCGTATTCATGATGCTTGACTCCGGTGCCCGTGGTTCTGCCGACCAGATTGCCCAGTTGGCCGGTATGCGTGGTCTGATGGCCAAGCCTCAGAAGGCCGGTGCCGAGGGCGCGCAGATCATTGAGAACCCGATTATCTCCAACTTCAAGGAGGGAATGTCCGTACAGGAGTACTTCATCGCTTCCCACGGTGCCCGTAAGGGTCTTGCTGATACGGCTATGAAGACGGCCGATGCCGGATACCTGACGCGTCGACTCGTTGATGTCAGCCATGACGTCATCATCACCGAGGAAGACTGTGGTACCCTCCGTGGCCTTGAGTGCCGTGCGCTGAAGAACGGTGATGAGGTCATCGCTACCCTTTATGAGCGTATCCTCGGCCGTGTGTCCGTACATGATGTCATCAACCCGACAACGGGCGAGATCATCGTCAAGGCCGGTGAGGAGATCAACGAGGCCAAGGCTCAGGCCATTGAGGACAGCCCGATCGATATGGTCGAGATCCGCAGTGTGCTGACCTGTGAGAGCAAGCACGGCGTCTGCCGTAAGTGCTACGGCCGTAACCTCGCCACGGCCCGTATGGTCCAGATCGGTGAGGCCGTCGGTGTCATCGCTGCTCAGGCTATTGGTGAGCCGGGTACCCAGCTGACGCTTCGTACCTTCCACGCCGGTGGTGTGGCTGGTAACGCTGCCGCCAATGCCGGTATCACGGCGAAGAACGACGCCAAGCTGCAGTTCGACGAGCTCCGTACCGTTCCTTTCAAGGAGCAGGATGAGAATGGCAACACGGTGAAGTGTCAGATGGTTGTCAGCCGTCTGGCCGAGGTCCGTTTCATTGATCCGAATACCGATATCGTACTGAGTAACCTCCAGCTGCCTTACGGCTCCTCCCTGTATTTCAAGGAGGGTGACATGGTGAAGAAGGGTGACCGCATCGCCCGTTGGGACCCGTTCAATGCCGTCATCGTCAGTGAGTATGCCGGTACGCTTCAGTTCCACGATGTCATCGAGGGTGTCACCTTCCATGGTGAGACCGATGAGACGACGGGTATGACGGAGCGTATCATCACGGAGTCAAAGGATAAGAGTAAGGTGCCGACCGTCGATGTCATCGGTGACAACGGTGAGATCCTCGGTAGCTACAACTTCCCGGTGGGTGGTCACCTGGCTGTCGAGGACGGCGACAAGATCACGACGGGTACGACACTCGTGAAGATCCCGCGTGCCGTCGGTGGTGCCGGTGATATCACCGGTGGTCTGCCTCGTGTCACTGAGCTCTTCGAGGCCCGTAACCCGTCCAACCCCGCTGTCGTATCCGAGATCGACGGTGAGGTCACCATGGGTAAGGTCAAGCGTGGTAACCGTGAGATTATCATCACTTCCAAGACGGGTGACCAGCGCAAATATCTCGTATCTCTGTCGAAGCAGATCCTGGTACAGGAGCATGATGCCGTCCGTGCCGGTACGCCGCTGTCCGACGGTTCCATCACGCCGAGTGATATCCTTGCCATCAAGGGTCCTACGGCCGTTCAGGAGTATATCGTCAATGAGGTACAGGATGTCTACCGTCTGCAGGGTGTGAAGATCAACGATAAGCACTTCGAGATCATCGTCCGTCAGATGATGCGCAAGGTCCGCATCGACGATCCGGGTGATACGACATTCCTGGAGCAGGAACTCGTCGACAAGCTCGACTTCGCTGCTGAGAACGACCGCATCTGGGGTAAGAAGGTCGTCACCGATGCCGGTGACTCTGAGAACTTCAAGAAGGGTCAGATCATCACGCTGCGCAAGCTCCGTGACGAGAACTCTAACCTCAAGCGCCATGACCTCAAGCCCGTGGCTGTCCGCGACGCTATCCCCGCAACATCTACGCAGATCCTGCAGGGTATCACGCGTGCCGCCCTGGGTACGAAGAGCTTCATGAGTGCTGCCTCCTTCCAGGAGACGACGAAGGTCCTCAACGAGGCTGCCATCCGTGGCAAGACGGATTACCTCGAGGGTATGAAGGAGAACGTGATCTGCGGTCACCTCATCCCCGCCGGTACTGGTCTGCGTCAGTGGCAGAAGATCATTGTTGGCAGCCGTGAGGAGTACGACCGCATGCAGGCCAACAAAAAGAACGTCCTCGACTTCGCGGATAAGGAACAATAAAGCCTCCTTCCCTCTCGTAGGGTGCGGCCCTTGTGGCCGTCCTAACCGGGGATTGATCCCTTCGTAGGGTGCGGCCCTTGTGGCCGTCCTAACCGGGGATCGTGGCCATTAGGGCGCCCACAAGGGGTGCCCCTACGGTGGCAGGTGATCCTCTCGTAGGGTGCGGCCCTTGTGGCCGTCCGCCGACCGAAGGTCGGATGTTGGGGGAATACAATAATAAAGACAGAGTAACAGATTTATCACATGGTCTGTTACTCTGTTTTTTTTGTGCCTGATTGTTTCAACAAAAACCATATCAAAACCAAAATTAAACCATGGGTGTTTGTTTAAAGAAGAAAACCTTTAAAAACATGATAAAAACCGGGTGGCGCCGTTTTTCGTCTCCATTAATGATCATTAATGATCCATTAATCTTGTGGCATCATGGAATATCCATTAATGATTTATAAATGTATATTAATGGAGACGACGATGCCGCCACGATTGATGATTATTGATGGAGGAAATCGACGGAACATGATGAATCATGTCCCTACCGTTCCCGTTTTGGGAACGGTCATTGATTTTCAGAGGGTTATATCTCATTGAGATGTATTTTTATCGCTGAAAGATAAAAAATTATCTCATTTGTTTACAGTTGACAAATGATATGTTTGCAAATAACTGATAGATCCTTTGTTGGTGGCCATTTTTTGTGATTAGTCATAATACCTTGGAAATCAGTTCACTTTCACAAAATGGGAAGGTGGTGGGTTGTTGTTGTGGGGTTAGGACGGCCACAAGGCTGCGCCCTACGAGCGGCAGAGCGTATCCATTTTGGATACTATAATTGATTTTCAGCGGCTTATCAATCTATGTGAGATAATTTTCTGTGCTTCGGAGATAAAAAATTTTCTTCGTTGTTTATCCTGTTGAAATGCGTTTGATAGGTTTCTGTCGCAAGTCGCAAATCGCAAATAGCAATTTCAACCATTCCGGTGTGTTGGGTGTGGAGGCGGAACATGATGAATCATGTCACAGCGTTATGGCGTAACATGATTATGATAAATAGTTTATATATTATATTATATTATATATAATATAATATATCCCTATGGGATGGGGGTGAATAACATTGAAATTGCGATTTGCGATTTGCGATTTGCGATTCATCAGTGTGTGCTTGGCCGCAATAGGACGGCCACCTATATGTGGATGTATGCGTTTATAAACCCTTATAATACAAACGCTTACAAGTATTTTAATATTTTTTAATCAAAAATACTGCGAGAAAAGGGGCCTTATGGACTGTCAGAATTTGGAAGCTATGGAAATATTTTCTATCTTTGCGGTCGAATTCATCTAAAAACTTCGTTGGGAACCTTTTGACAAATAAATTGACAAGCTTAATGGGAATTACAATCAGAATACAGTCGGATAACGATCGTAATTATTCATCTTCTAAACACTTTAACCTATGCATCTCATAGCATTTAATCCCCAGCGGGCCGGGAACATGGGCCGCATCTCTACTCTGACACTAGCCGACTATGACCGACTGATCCGCGAGAACTGGCTGCGCGAACTGGTTTCAGAGATCCGACAGGGCAACAAACTCCTGAAGAAGCAGCTGCCCTTCCGCTCCCCTCATTACTACGCCTTCAAGGATGACCGCCGCTGCCAGTCGGCCATTCAGCCCGAGTCCTTCCTTTTCCAGACTTGTGTGGACATCGATGATGCCGACAAGGTCCCGGAAGCTATCGACCGGGCCCGTGAGCTCGATGAGCAGCCCGGCAAATGGCGCGGCAAACTTCTCCACATGGAGTACAGCGCCTCGAAAAAGCTGCACATCGACCTCCGTCTCCCCTTGGGAATGACCATCGAACAGACCCAGAAGGAGTACGGCGACCTCATGGGCATTGATTACGATCACAGTTGTGTCACTCCCGAGCGTATCATCTTCATAACGCCGATAGAAGATGAGATCTACCGCTCTGAGCACTGGTATGAGAAGATGAGTGACGATGATCTCCGGATGTACCGTGACGCCCTGGCCTCTTCAAAGCGGTATCACGCCCTGTCGCTCGCTCCCTCTCCGGTTGCAGTAAAGGCTCCTGTCACGGCAGATGACAAGCATTCTGACAAAGCCTCAGAGATAACTCCGGTAAAGGCAGCGGCAAAGATTCCGGAGCGGGATCTCGACCGTTGCATGCGCAAGGATCTCCTGATTTTCGACCTCTGTCAGCAGGAAGCCGGCTTGGAACATGTGGACATCAATGCCATCGGATCACGCCATACCTGTCTGCAGTCCATCATGAGTGTCGGTGCCGCCCGCCTCATGTCGTGTCAGGAGCTGGAGGCTGTCGTGGCTAAGAAGATGCCGGAGTATTACGCCCAGGATGACGATTGCCGCCGATTGATCCATGATTTCTACAATCGTTATCACGACGAGAGTAAGTTAATGTCAACGGCTTGTCAGCGCATCCTGGCCCTTGCGGAGCAGAAAGTCAGCGGCGGCAGCGAGGCCGCTGACGCTCGGCAGAAGGAGCCGAAGCCGGAGAAGAAGGCGTGGGAGAAGATCAATGCCCGCCGACTGCCCATGGGCTTGAAGGAGAGTCTGACGGGCGTTCCTGAGAATATGTATATGCCCGTCCTTTGCAGCGTCCTCACCATCGCGGGAGCCCTTGCCGACCAGGTGGAGGTGAAATACTGCAATGGCAACTATCAGCGCCTGGGCTTGATGTCGATCATCGTCGGTGAGCAGGCCAGCGGCAAGAGTGTCTGCAAGGATGTCATCGATGTATGGAAGCAACCGCTCGAGGACGAGGATGCCGCCAACCGAAAGATCGAGGAAGACTGGCGGCATAAGAAATATGGCCGCAAGGCCAGTGAGCGTGCCCCCGAGGATCCCAAGACCATCATTCGCATCGTTCCCCCGACGGTCAGTAACTCAACCCTTCTGCGGCGTCTGAAGAACTCCCAGGGCCATTGCCTCTATTCCTTCGGCGAGGAACTCGATACGTTGCGCAAGAGCAACGGTGCCGGTAGCTGGTCCAACAAATACGATATCTATCGTGTGGCCTTCGACAATGGCGAGTGGGGTCAGGACTATAATGGCGAGCAGGCGGAGAGCGGTGTCGTCAAGGTGGCGTACAACTGGACGATGCTCGGCACCTACGGCGCGTTGCGGAAGTGTTTCCGGATTGACAATGTGGAGAACGGCCTCTCTTCACGAATGATCATCGCTGAGATGCCCAACAACGACTTCGCCAAGATGCCTGTCTATGGTCACCGGAGTGAGGCAGACAACAAGAATATCCTCACTGCCGTCACCAAACTGCGAGCTCAGTCGGGCTATATCGATACGCCCCGGCTGAGAAAAGCCATCGCCAAGTGGGTGGAGGAGAAGCGCATCGTGGCCATGAAGAATGACGACAAGGTGATGGATGTCTACCGCAAGCGGTCCGCCGTCATCGGGTTCCGCGCCGGATGTATCTACCGTCTGCTCAACGACAAGGAGGACAAGAAATGCGTCGATTTCGCGCTGATGATGGCCGAGTATGTGCTCTTTGAGCAGATGAGAATCTTCGGCAACCTCCTTCAGCAGAGCTGGGATGATTTTACCCCGACCACCGGAATCTACAAGTCGGCTAACAACCGCCTCTTCGACCAGTTGCCCAATACTTTCACGTTGGAAGAGGTGATGCGCCTGAAGGGTGTGGGATGCAAGGAACACAGTGTCCGTACCGTCATCAGCCGATGGAAGAGAAACAAACTTATCAACCCTACTGGGAAGGATTCCTGGGTGAAAATTTAATCGATATACATCGTAACAGAAAAATAATCCCCCCATTGCTTGGTCAGTTGGGGGGATTTTATTACCTTTGCAAGAGTTAAACTAAAAAGAAACAATTAATAAATCAAGCTAACAATGGCAGACAACAACAACAATCAGCCGGAGAACCAGCTCCAGATCGAGCTCTCTCCCGAAGTAGCCAAGGGCGTATACGCTAACCTGGCCATCATCACACACTCTTCCAGTGATTTCATCCTCGACTTCTGCACCGTTCTTCCGGGCATGCCGAAGTCTCCCGTTTCCAGCCGTATCGTCATGGCTCCTGAGCACGCTAAGCGTCTGCTCATGGCTCTCCAGGGCAATGTCACGAAGTACGAGCAGGAGTTTGGCAAGATCAAGCTCCCCGAGGAGGCTCAGCAGGGTCCCCGCACCATCGCTCCCTTCGGTACAGGTGTAAACAATAAGGAAAACTAATTCTCCCTTCGTAGGGTGCGGCCCTTGTGGCCTGTGATCCCTTCGTAGGGTGCGGCCCTTGTGGCCGTCCTAACCGGGAATCGTGGCAATTAGGGCGCCCACAAGGGGCGCCCCTACGTTGGCAAACGATCCTCTCGTAGGGTGCGGCCCTTGTGGCCGTCCTAATGGGGGAATACAATAATAAATACAGGGTAACAGATTGCACACATGATCTGTTACTCTGTTTTTTTGTGTCTGATTGGATTCTACAAAAACCAAATAAAACCAAAATAAAACCGTGGGTGTTTGTTTTAAGAAGAAAACCGATAAAAACATGATAAAAACCGGCTGCGCACTCTTTTTCTTCTCCATTAATAATCATTAATGGACCATTAATCTGTGGCTTCATGGAATATCGATTAATGTTCAATTAATGTATATTAATGGAGACGACAAACACCGCTAGGAGGGATGAATATTGATGGGGATAATTGTGCATGGAAACGTAATCCATTGATAATTGTCCAAGGTTGCTAAAAAATACTGTTGGAATTCCATGAAAATTTTCTTTGCTTACGAAGAAAACCGATAAAAACATGATAAAAACCGGCTGCGCCCTTTCTTTCTTCTCCATTAATAATCATTAATGGACCATTAATCTGTGGCTTCATGGAATATCGATTAATGATCAATTAATGTATATTAATGGAGACGACGATGCCGCCACGATGGATGAATATTGATGTGATGCCTTGGTATCCCATTGACGGTTATTGTTGGCGCTATTGATGAATATTGATGGGGCAATATGGTAAAGTGTGGAATATGATATAAATAAGGAGTAACAGAAGTAGCGTAGGGTCTGTTATTCTGTGTTTTTTTTGTGTAATCCAAAATAAAAACGTAAATTTGCAAAAAATACTCCGTCGACTATGGAACAGCAAAAAAGAAAATATCCCGTTGGCATACAGACCTTCTCGCGAATGATCCGCGAGGGATATGTCTATGTGGACAAGACTGACCTCGTCTGGCAACTTGCCCATTTTACTACATTTGTGTTCCTCAGTCGTCCCCGTCGTTTTGGTAAATCACTGTTGACCTCTACGCTCGATGCTTATTGGAGGGGAGAGAAGGACTTGTTCAAAGGATTGAAGGTGATGGATTATGAAACAGATTGGGTGCAGTATCCCGTGATCCATCTGGACCTCAGTATCGTTAAAGGAAAGTCCTGCGCTGATGATCTCCGCAGGGGCTTACTATGGCTGTTGACGAATATGGAAGGCTATGAGCGCGAGGACCTGGAGGAAAGTCCGGGCGAGATCCTCAATGGCATGATCAACCGTCTCTATAAGCGTACGGGTAAGCAGGTAGTCGTTATCATCGACGAATATGACGCGCCACTGCTCGATGTCCTTCATCGAAGGGATCTATTGCAGGATATGCGTGCTGTGATGCAGGAGTTCTACCAGCCGTTGAAGGTCAATGAACCGCGGATAAAATTCTGTTTCATTACCGGTATTACGAAATTTTCCCAACTGAGTATATTCTCTACGCTCAACAACCTCACCAATGTCACCCTCGATCCACGTTTCTCCGCCATCTGTGGTATTACGGAAGAGGAGTTGACGTCGACATTGTGGCAGGATGTGGAGGACCTTGCCGGTGCCTATGGCATCTCGTCGGAAGAGATGCATCAGCGTTTGAAAATGCGCTATGACGGATATCATTTCTCGGAGAATTCCCCCGAAGTATATAATCCTTTCAGTCTGTTGAAGGCCTTTCTTCGCCGGAAGGTGGCGAATTATTGGTTTGAGAGTGGTACGCCGACATTCCTTATTCGTCAGTTGCAATATTTTCATACGGATATTACAGCCCTCGACACGTTGGAAGTTCCTGCTTCCTCTTTCGACCAACCGACGGAGAATATGCAGGATGCTCTGCCGCTGCTCTATCAGAGTGGTTATCTGACGATTAAGGATTATGATCCCGAGGGTGAGCTTTATACCCTCTCGATCCCTAATCAGGAAGTGCGCATCGGGTATACGGAGGGTCTGTTGCCGGCATTCACGGGACTGAATGGCGGAGAAGTACAAGCTGGTTTTGCCTTGAAGTTCTGGCGGGCCTTGAAGTCGGGAGACATTGATCTTGCACTCCGTCATCTGCAGGCTTATCTGGCCGGACTGCCTTATGTAGAGGGTTTCAAGAAGAAGCTCCGTGAGGCTGCTACGGCTGAGGGATTCTATGAGTATACATTCTATTTGATCTTCTCCATGCTTAACGTTTATGTCCGTACACAGGTGAAGGTTGCCCATGGACGTGTTGATGTTGTCGTTTTCATGTCGGATACGATCTATATCTTTGAACTGAATGTCAATGAGAGCGCCCGGGCGGCTCTTTTGCAGATCGATACCCATGGTTATGCCGCTCCCTATGAGGCGGACCGCCGTCGAGTGGTCAGGGTCGGCGTGAAGGTCGACAAGGAGACGCGTACGATAGAGGATTGGGCCGTTGGAACATGATTGGTGGATTGGATTCAACAAAAAACAAAAATAAAACCGTGGGCGTTTGTTTTACGAAGAAAACCTATAAAAACAAAATAAAAACCAGTGGCGCCTTTTTCCCGTCTCCATGAATGATCATTAATGATCCATTAATCTTGTGGCATCATGGAATATCCATTAATGTTCAATTAATGTATATTAATGGAGACGTCAAACACCGCCACAATGGATGGATATTGATGGGGGAATTTGTGCCTGGAGACGTAATCCATTGATAATCTCCCGGGATTTCCAAAATGGCAATCTCGGTGGAATTGTTAAAATTTTTCCGTACAAATCTTGACAGCTACGATTCCTAAAATTTATGGACAAACGGGGTGAAGAGCCCCTTTGGATTTTCGAAGTTTTAAATCGTAACCATCTCCTTTTTTATATGGGTAAAATTTTCTGAGGACAGACCAATCATTCCTCTGAAATGTATGAAAAACAGTTGTTTGTAAGCATGGTAGTGGCTTTTCCGTCCCCCCCCCCCCCTAATCGCCATCTCCTTATAAATTCAAACTTTGTAACTTGTTCATTTTGTGAAATTTATGGATGAGTTATCAAAAATATGGACAAATATTCTTTGAAATTCAGATTTATTAACTTAAAATCACCCGTTCCAACCAAAAATTGTAACACAAATGTCATATCAATCTGAAAGTTTATTTGTACCTTTGCACGCCCTTAGAAAAGAGGACAGCAGTAAAAATCAAAATGTGATCCGACGATTAAGATACTCGGAATTGGATTGAACTAGATTATAGAGAACATATATATAAAATTAAACAAAATCAAAGGTTATGAGACGAATCAATTTATCATTGATCAGTTTCTTCCTCTTACTCTTTGCCACCTTCCCGCTAGGCGGTTGGGCTGCGAGTAATGGAAACTTCTATCCCGTAGTGGGTACCCCTTATGTCGTTTATAATCAGGAAACTCAGACTTTCCTGCATTACGACACAACCAGTAAGTATTATCTCAATGAGACGCCAGGCAGTGAGACGCCAGGCAGTTTCTCCGGCACTACGGACGTTTGGTACTTCGAAAAGGGTAGCGGCACCGATGAGGGGTATAAGATCTATACCCAGAGTGCCGACGGGAAGACAAAGTACTATGTAGGTACTAATGTTTCAAATGATTATTGCCAGAATGCGGAAACCACTTCCGCCTCTGCTCCCTGCTGGTATATCCTCCGCAATGACTATAACCGTGAGGGATATATGGTCAGCAGTGATCCGCTCTATCAGGGTAAGATTTGGTATACTTACTATTATAACATCTATCCGGATAAGGGCTATTATAATTGTCTCTCTTCTTCATCCACTTCCATTGATGATCGCACCCATAGCGTGACAAATTATTATCTCCTCGCCACCTATCGCTTTCTGACTTATTCCGACCTTTATCAGGTAGCCAAGGCTAAGTTGGAGACCGGCGAGACATTGCCCGATGAGAATACCGTCAATGCTGCCAATTTCAGATCGCTCATTGCGATTATTGCCAAGTATAATACGGATAACGGCAATCAGACTGCCACGGTGAATATCAATGGCCAGACGGGTGACAATGCCGACAATGGCTCCTACGTCATCAAGAGTCGCCGTTACGACACCTACCTCGGCCGCCGGAAGGACGGTACGATTTACATGTCCAACTTCATCAACAACGACTGCATCTGGGCTGTTAACCATGATACGGATAAAAATATCTATCAACTTGCATCTCTGAGTGGCTTGAATAATCTCACAGACCAGACGAAGGCCTATCTGTATATGAATGCCGGTAAGACGGTGACGGCAGACAATACCTATCTCCACTTGCTGACTTCCTCCGATGCCAACAGCGCTTACCGTCAGATCAGTGATCAAAATAACAAGAAGATCCTCGTTGCCAGTTATGAGCGTAAAGCCACGGAAGAGACGCTGAGCAGCTATTATTCTGCTGCTGACCATTATATCACTGATCCTGATTGGAAGTTCGTTGCCTACGATCCGTCGACACGTAAGAACGACCATGTGGCCTATACGGATGCGAAGATGGCAGCGGATAATGGCGCCTCCTTCTTCCGTATTGAGAACAACGGCTATCGTCTCGGCGGTTCCACATCGGGTGGCTGGCTCACCGATGTAGACCATCGTGATATGCGTCATTATGACCTCTATCTTGCCACGAACAAGAGTAATACGAAGCCCTATTTCAAGGTTATGCCGATGATCGATGTCATCTCCGGTCCTCGCGTGAAGACAGTGGCTGCCAACCTCTGGCGCGTGAAACTGTTGTATAAGGGCTCAAATGGAGAAAGTATGATTGGTATCGTCAATCCGCATGAGCATAATATCTATGTGCTGCAGAATGCCAATAGCGGCAAGTATCTCGGACAACCGGGTACGGAAGGTTTCTTCACCCTTATCGCTGAAGGTGACAATGGTACCGTACCGAAGACTGCCGCCGAGTTCTGGATGGAACCCGTGAGCGACTGTGATGGTGAGTATTATCTTGTTTATCGGGATCCCTCGAACCAGGCAGATACGAAAGCCGGATATATCGTGATCAATAATGATTATATGGTCAGTAACAAGCAAACCGCTCCATATACTGCCGGTCTCTATCTTTCTTCTGAAACAAGTGTCAAGAAGCTTAGTTCCAATGCAATTTGGGATTTCCAGAAAGCTGAGACGATTGATGCCGTCACGGGTTATATGAATGTGACCTCCGATGGTAAGGCTGATGCCACGGGACCGCGCTATGTCTCCGTCTACTTCCCCTTCCATGCTACAGTGGCTACAAAGGGTGCCAAACTCTATACGGCAAGATTCAACAATGACAACAGTGGCGTCATCTTCAGTCGTGTCGCCGACGTTCCCGCCAACAAGGGCGTCTTCGTCTATGAGGAGCCTACCGATAAGTCGGACGCGCAGATTCAGACCGTCACATTCAACCTCGAGCCCGCTACATCTTCTACTGTAGATGCCGATAATGATATCCTCACGGGTGTCGTTGAGAGCGAGGATCTCTGGTTCCGTACTCCCGGATCGACGAGCGGCATCTACACCACGGATAATAAGGATAAATACTACGTTTTCAGTAGTACGCTGGAGGAGAGTGGAAAGACGGCGACGACGCAGAGCAATCTCTCTCTCGTCCATCCCCTTGACGAGTATCCGATGGCCAACCGCTGTTTCGTCAATGCCCCGACGACCACAGCGGCCAAGTCTGTCCTCTCCGTCTTCTTCGATGACAGCCCTGCCACGGGCATCCATGAGATCCCGGAGACCATCGCCCGTCCTGATGACTGTTACGACCTCACGGGCCGCCGCGTCGTCCTGCCCGCTCATGGCTTCTATATCTGCAATGGTAAGAAGGTCGTGAAGTAGGGACATGATTCATCTTCAAAATAATAAAAACGATTAACGATATGAACAAGAAAATATACGCTCGTCCGAAGATTCAATGCTATGCGCTCGAGATGAGCCAGCTGGTAATGGCTAGTCCCCGTGTGTCACTTATGCCTAAAGTGTATGGCTTTATGCAAGATCAGACAGTTGCCGGTAATCCTAATTCTCCCTCTACAGCTTCCGAGACCTGGGGCAATGTTATCAGTAATAATGGTAGTGTCGCCGGTTCCGATAATGGCTGGGATGTTAATGACGATTAATCAAAGGGTTGGATTATGACACGTTTTAAATATTTCATCCTTAGCCTTCTGCTCGTCGTCGTCTCCATGCCGCTGGCAGCCGACACGACAACGCCGAAGACCTATTCCGAAGTAGGGAAGCCGCTCTACGAGCAGACCGGCTATTACACGGCTGATGGGAAGAACATCATCAAGTTCTCCAACCACATCGCCCTCGTAGGGCCGCACTGTCTCGTCAACCGCCTCTTCTCTACGGTGAAGGTCGGTTCTTTGAACCATGACCTCGACAACCTTACGGATTCGACCCTCGACAATGAGGCGTCATTCCCCTCTCTCGTACAAGCCAACCTCGGTTTCACGCCGATCGTCAGTGTGCGCGATATGAAGCGCCACTATGCGCCGAATACCCCCGCAGGCTTCTGTGTTGATGCTTCTTCAGATAAGAGTATTCTTAAGCTCGATGTCGGTAAGACCTATATCATCCGCTTCTTCCGCGAAGGTCAGTTCGTGGAGCAGCAGACCGTTTCTGCCGGTAAGAGCATTGAGGGTGTCAACCTCTCCCTCGTCCAGCTCCCCGGCTCAAAGAATGTCTGCTTCAATGTGGAGGCGACGCCTACCCAGGAGTATGATGAGATAGAGCTCTGTACAGCCCAGGGCGTCAATGTTGACGTGGCTACCAACACCAAGCTGAAATATGCTTATGTCGGTACAGCCAATGTCTATACGCTCACGAATAATCCCGCCACTGGAAAGGAGAGTGAGAAGACCGAGAAGAACCTTGAGGACTATTGCAATGATATGGGGCGTAAGCCCGCAGTAGCAACGGTCAACTGGGGTCTCGGTACGGATAAGGTTATTGATGCTGATCTCACGAATTTCCGTCTGAACTTGCCGGTCAGTGTCGGAATCAGTGGCATTGATAAGGTCACGGCAAAACCCACAGGTGATGATACTGACCAGTCAGACCTTTTCAAAGCCGGTACGATGGTCGGATTTAAGATGAAGGCCGGCAGTCTGCTGAAACTCTCTGTGGGTACTTTTGCTCATATCAATCTCTATGACAAGAATGGCAAAAAGGTACAGTCGGAAGACTGCGATGCCTCTGTCCTCGGACTGCAGGTGATCTCCGGCGGTGACCGTACAGTCTCAGTGGAGGCTAAGCATGACTTCTCTACCGTGGAGATCCTCTTTCCCGGACTGTTGAATGTAGATCTCGGTGGCACGGGTGTCTACTATGCCTTTGTCACTCCGGCTCCTACGAAGGCCGACCATCATTGCCCGATCGACCTCACGGCTGATCTGAGCCTCTGCAACAAGAACAAGACCATTCAACTTGAGCATAATCCCAATATCAATATCACGAAATGGGAGGTGGAGAGTGCGAAGGCTGCCGATGGCAAGAAGGATGTCTCCAAGGAATGTACCGTTGACAATACGGGTCTCGTCACCTTCGCCCATACGAATGACGACAGTTATAATGGCACTTATGTCATCAAGGCTACGGCTGCTGATGGTTGCTATGAGACCATCTCGCTGACACGTGGCATCGCCGCCGGTGCTTATGCTTCCGGTACATGTGAGAATAAGATTGAAAATATCAGTGGACAGACGGCTGAATATGCTCTCGCCGACAACAGCCATGGCGGTGGCAGTCTGCTCTCTATCTCTGGTCTTAAGAACTCCTCCAATATCTTCGATGGAAACACCAATACATGCGCTTCCTGGACGGGTGGCGTACAGATTGCGCATAATGTGGAGATCGTCGGCGTCAAGCGTGCCGATGGTACCTCCTTCACCTCTCTGCTGAAAGACAAGACACACAGTATCCGCGTCGGATTCGTCGTTGAGGCGACTTCCACGGGCTTGAACCTTAATCTTCTCGATGGGTTCATGATCAAGTGCTACAACAGTAAGTCCGCACAGCCCAATAACGCTGTGGCTTCTGTCTTGGTCTCTGACTCTAAGGTCCTCGGACTCTCCCTCGCCGGTAGTAACCATGTGCAGAAGGTCGAGTTCGCCGCTACCATTCCGGCCGGTACCGACTTCGATGAGTTCACGCTCTGGAGCACGGGTACGTTGAGTCTCTCTATCTCCAAACTCAATATCTACTATCCTTTCTATGAGGATGGCAGCGATGCTGAAAAATGCAATAACCAGCTTGCCGGTAGCACACAGGTGAGCAACAGCGCTACGGGCGCTACGATCTCTGCAGGTGGCAGCAACGCGTCTCTGGCTACTGTCGGTGGCTTTATGGAGAATCTCGGCAATGCCGTCGATGATGATCCTAACTATGAGACGGCCGTAACTTGGGGTAACGGCGTGAAGGCCGGGTCCTACTACAGCTTCGGCATCAAGCTCGGGCGTACCTACGACTACCGCCATCAGCTCGCTGTGGTGATGAACAAGGATGTCAACCACTACCTCTCGGTCAATGCCGGTAACTATCTGAAGATTGAGACCTATTATAAAGGTAAGGCTACGGGTGAAAGCAAGAACTCCTGGCAGGTGCTCGGTGCTGATGTCCTCACCACACAGGACCGTGACATCTATCTCATGTCGCCGAAACAGCAGTATGATGAGGTCGTCATCACGATGGGTGCCGTGGCTAATGTGGCTGATGTGCAGAAGCTCTATGGTATCGCCCTGCTGTCGGATGCCGATGGCGATGGCGTTCCTGATAACCGTGATGACAACTCCTGTGAGGATCCGAAGATCACCGATCTCAAGATGACATCTGTCTGTGAGGGTGAAACTTCTACAATCTCCTGGAAGGGTACGGACAAGACGGCCAACTACCAGGTGTTTGTTCCCGCTGAGTCTTTCACGAAGAAAGTCTGGGCCAACAGTGACGGCTCTCTGAACTTCTCTGTAAATAACATAAGTCTTAAGAAGGTTGGAGACAACCAGGTAGCCTATATCCTCGATGAGAGCGGCAATACTCTTGGCAAGGTATACTATAAGGTATATCCGACTACTACCCACTGGAGAACCAATGCCGCTTCTACGGATTGGAACAACTGGGACAACTGGGTAGAGGGCGCACCTTCTGCTTGCTCCAATGTCATCATCCCGGCTGGTGCCAAAGTTTATCCGGTATTGACTGATGTCTCTACGGATGTTGATAAGGATTACGAGAATGCCTGCAACGGTATCCACTTCGAGCATGACGCTGCCGTGGAGAATGTCTATCGGCTGAAGTACAACAGCGCCTGGGTGGACCTCGCTCTGACGCCCGGTGTTACGCGGCTCTATATGTCGCCGGTTCAGTCGCTCGTCAGTGGTGATTTCTTCGCCAGTAAGATTGCGGAGAAGGATTACTTCACTCCGCTCACCGATGAAAACGCTACGAAGAACAAGCTCGATGTTGTCGACCGTGTGACTTACCCGCTCATCCAGCGTGTATGGGAGAATACAACGGGTGATAAGGTACAGTTCAATATGAACAGTGATATGACAACGGCAACGCCTACGACTATCTCTGTCGAGACAAGCCGTTGGTCGAATGGCTTCAACTCTCTTGCTTACGACTATGCTACGTTCAGTGGATCTTCTAAGACGAGTGGCACTACGACGACAGTCAGTGGTGACGCGCCCTTGAGCTTCGCCCTGATGGCTGCTAAGGGAAATACGGATACATGCTTTGTCCATCTGCCGAAGTCCGGTGCGCGTACCTATTATTATTATGACAATAGTGGTAATAAGTTGAGTACATCAGTTGATCCTAGTCATGCTTCCGCAAAACTCTGGAGTGACAACTGGTCCAACGGTGACGAGCTGAATCTGACCTATAAGAATACGTCCGATGGGAATAGTAGTACAACTGATGGTATCTTCCTCGTCGGTAACCCGATGATGAGTCACCTCAACGTGAAGAGCTTCCTTGAGGCTATTGCCAATGCCAACAGCAACAATATTACTGGCGTGAAATGCTACGATGGCAATACGGCTTACTCTGTGATCCTCGTGAATGGTAGTCTTGTCAGCTCCTCTGACCTCGCTTCGAAGAACCTCTATGTCGGTCCGGCACAGGCATTCTTCGTCATGCAGAAAGGTACGACCACGACAAAGAATTATGTCACCACGACGACCTATTCTGCTACGCAGACTGTCACCTACAGTAAAGATATGTATGGTGGTCAGCCGGCTTCTTCTGATGAGCTCTATCAGTCTACGGCTTCAGCTGCTAAGGGGTATAATGCTGATGAGGAGGTTCCGTCCTTCCTGCGTGTGAAGGCTGATGCCGGTAACTATCATGTCGGTACTGTCCTCCTCCAGGACAACGATACAAAGGCACCGACACTTATCGATGAGGATTACAAGCCACAATTCGCCATCTTCTCTGAAGAGGGTGGTAAGGCTTATGATATCCGTCCCGTTGATCAAGATGTTATCAACCTCGGCTTCTTCATGACAAAGGCTGACAGCGTCCGCCTGAGCTTTGAGACCTCCGGGGCTTTTGATGCTTCCGACTGGAAACTCTATGATCGTGAGACAGGTGACAGCTATGCCCTCGACGCTGCTCCTACCGTTTGGATGAACGGCGATAATGTCGGCCGATTCTATCTCTCTCGCATCGGTGCTGCGACAGGTGTGAATACAGTTTCTGAGGCCAATGGCGCTCTCGTGCTCTCCGTCAGCGACGGTGTCGCTACGGTGAAGGCTTCAAAGGCTGACCTCAGCTCCCTCACGGCTTACGATGAGGCTGGCCAACTGCTCACCAATGTGACCGCTAATCATGCAGCCAAGCTCTCCGTCGCTGTTCCCTCTGGTGTCGTCGTCCTCCGCGCCACTTGCGCCGACGGCCATCAGCAGAGTTGGAAAGTGATCGTGATGTAATCTTGCAGGGTGCGGCCCTTGTGGCCGTCATAAAGGGGAATGATCCCCCGTAGGGCGCGGCCCTTGTGGCCGTCCTAAGGGGGGTAGGGCGCCCACAAGGGGTGCCCCTACGGTGAAGACAGAATAACAGATGATGCAACATCATTTGTTATTCTGTCTTTTTTTGTGTTTGATCTGTTACTCTGTCTTTCCCGAACATCCGTCGTTCCGACGGCGGGCCGCCACAAGGGACGGCCCCTGCAATTCCCGGTTTGGGCGGATCATGATAAATCATGTCCCTACTATCTCCCAGAGATATCGCTTCATATCCACGCAACCATTGTCCTTGAAGCGTACACCCTCGGCCTCGAGGAGCGCCCGCTGTTCGGGGAAAGTAGGGGAGGGACGGCCACTGGCAGCGAGGACACGGTGACAAGGGAGATTTGGCTCAATGCCTGCTCCTTTCATGATATGACCCACCAGTCGGGCATGATTCGGCCATCCGGTCAAGCGGGCGATGATGCCGTAGGTCAACACGCGGCCGCGCGGTATGGCACGGACAATTTCATAGACGACCTTGTGTAAGCGTTCTGTATCGGGTTTCATATTTGTTTCAACGGATGGAGTGGGGAGTTATTGCCTCACGGTAGGGACGTGATTTGTCATGTTCCGTTCTGCTAATCGTTAAGAAAATATAAATCTTTCTTTCCGATTGAAAATTGTCAGTCTTTGAGAAAGATATTCCAAAAAAAGTCCGTACCTTTGCACCCCGAAACGGGCTTGCTATACCCGTTTGCATAAACTGTTGATAATAAATAAAATAAATATATAAATTAAAAAGTACAAATCATGCCTACTATTTCACAGTTAGTAAGAAAAGGCAGAAAGGTGATTGTAGACAAGAGTAAGTCACCGGCTTTGGACAACTGTCCTCAGCGTCGTGGTGTCTGCGTCCGTGTCTATACAACCACTCCGAAGAAGCCTAACTCCGCCATGCGTAAGGTGGCTCGTGTGCGTCTGACGAACCAGAAGGAGGTTAACTCCTACATTCCTGGTGAGGGTCACAACCTTCAGGAGCACAGTATCGTCCTCGTTCGTGGCGGTCGTGTGAAGGACCTTCCTGGTGTACGTTATCACATCGTTCGTGGTACCCTTGATACCGCCGGTGTTGCCAACCGTACACAGCGCCGTTCCAAGTACGGTGCTAAGCGTCCTAAGAAGAAGTAATCCACAAGGACATTTATGCCGAGGGCTCACAGGCGGAGATGCCTGAGAGCCTGAGGCTTCACCCCTTCCCCTAAACAAGGAAATTTTATTTTCAAACAACAGTTTTGCTGGAGTAAGACTAATCAGGTTGAGTAAATGCCCGGGTGCGGGCGTTGAAGACAGAAATGAAAAAGTACAACCTCCGCAGAATGATATTTTAAAATAAACAATGAGAAAAGCAAAACCCAAGAAGCGTGTGATCATTCCGGATCCCGTCTTCAATGACCAGATGGTCGCCAAGTTCGTTAATCACTTGATGTATGATGGTAAGAAGAATACTTCCTACCGCATTTTCTATTCCGCTTTGGATGCTGTCAAGGCAAAGGCACAGAACGAGGAGAAGAGTCCTCTGGAGATCTGGAAGCAGGCCCTCGACAATATCACTCCTCAGGTAGAGGTAAAGAGCCGCCGTATCGGTGGTGCTACTTTCCAGGTGCCTACGGAGATCCGTGCTGACCGCAAGATGAGTATCGCTATGAAGAACCTCATCGCTTTCGCACGCAAGCGTAGTGGTAAGTCTATGGCTGAGAAGCTCGCTGCCGAGATCCTCGATGCCTTCAACAACCAGGGTGGTGCCTTCAAGCGTAAGGAGGATATGCACCGTATGGCTGAGGCTAACCGCGCATTCGCTCACTTCAGATTCTAATCAATATTTTCAGGATTAAAAAACAATGGCTAATCGCGATTTACATTTGACTCGTAATATCGGTATCATGGCCCACATTGATGCCGGTAAGACAACAACGTCTGAGCGTATCCTGTATTACACAGGTAAGACGCACAAGATCGGTGAGGTTCATGATGGTGCCGCTACCATGGACTGGATGGCTCAGGAGCAGGAGCGTGGTATCACCATCACCTCTGCTGCTACCACCTGTAACTGGGAGTACAAGGGCAACAAGTACAAGATCAACCTGATCGATACTCCGGGACACGTCGACTTCACCGCTGAGGTTGAGCGTTCTCTCCGTGTTCTCGATGGCGCTATCGCTACCTATTCCGCTGCCGACGGTGTACAGCCGCAGAGCGAGACGGTTTGGCGCCAGGCTGACAAGTACAACGTTCCCCGTATCGGTTATGTCAACAAGATGGACCGCTCCGGTGCAGACTTCTTCGAGACTGTTCAGCAGATGAAGGACATCCTGGGCGCTAACCCGATCCCCGTACAGATTCCTATCGGTGCTGAGGAGAACTTCAAGGGCGTCGTAGACCTCATCAAGATGAAGGCTATCCTGTGGCACGATGAGACGCTGGGCGCTGAGTTCGAGGTTGACGATATCCCCGCTGATCTCGTTGACGAGGCAAACGAATGGCGTGACAAGATGCTCGAGGGTGCTGCCAACTACGATGATGAGCTCATGGAGCTCTACCTCGATGGTAAGGATATCCCCGAGGATATGATTATCCGCGCTCTGCGTAAGGGTTGTGTCTCTATGGAGTGCTGCCCGATGACCCTCGGCTCTTCTTATAAGAACAAGGGTGTTCAGCCGCTGCTCGACTATACCTGTGCTTTCCTGCCCTCTCCGCTCGATACACCGAACATCAAGGGTACGAACCCCGAGACCGGTGAGGAAGAGGATCGTAAGCCGGATGAGAACGAGCCGACAGCTGCTCTGGCCTTCAAGATCGCTACCGATCCGTTCATGGGCCGTCTGGTGTTCTTCCGCGTTTACTCCGGTAAGGTTGCCGCTGGTTCTTATGTCTACAACCCCCGTTCCGGTAAGAAGGAGCGTATCAGCCGTCTGTTCCAGATGAACTCCAACAAGGAGATTCCTATGGAGACCATCGACGCCGGTGATATCGGTGCAGGTGTAGGTTTCAAGGATATCCGTACGGGTGATACCCTCTGCGATGAGGACCATCCTATCGTACTCGAGTCCATGACCTTCCCGGATCCGGTGATCTCCGTTGCCGTTGAGCCGAAGAGCCAGGCTGACGTTGCCAAGATGGACAACGGTCTCGCTAAGCTCGCTGAGGAGGATCCTACGTTCACCGTTCGTACCGACGAGCAGAGTGGTCAGACCATTATCTCCGGTATGGGTGAGCTCCACCTCGATATCATCATCGACCGTCTGAAGCGTGAGTTCAAGGTTGAGTGTAACGAGGGTAAGCCTCAGGTGAACTACAAGGAGGCTATCACGAAGAGCGCTCAGAGCCGTGAGACTTATAAGAAGCAGTCTGGTGGTCGTGGTAAGTTCGCTTGTATCGACGTCACCATCGCTCCGAAGGATGAGGATTACACCGAGGGCGATCTGCAGTTCATCAATAATGTCAAGGGTGGTAACGTGCCTAAGGAGTTCATTCCTTCCGTAGAGAAGGGATTCAAGGACTGCCTCTCCAGTGGTGTCCTCGGCGGATTCCCGATGACCGGTCTGAAGGTTACCCTCAACGATGGTAGCTTCCACCCCGTTGACTCCGATCAGCTCTCCTTCGAGCTCGTCGCTCATCAGGCTTTCAAGGTCCTCTGCCCGAAGGCCGGCCCCGTGCTCATGGAGCCGATCATGAAGGTCGAGGTCGTTACGCCGGAAGAGAACATGGGTGATGTCATCGGTGACCTCAACAAGCGCCGTGGTCTTGTCCAGGGTATGGACGAGGCTCGCAGTGGCGCCCGTATCGTCAAGGCTATGGTTCCGCTGGCAGAGATGTTCGGTTATGTCACCGCTCTGCGTACCATCACCTCCGGTCGTGCTACCTCTTCTATGGAGTATGATCACCACGCTCCTGTCTCCACCAGCATCGCCAAGGCTGTGCTCGAGGAGGTTCACGGACACGCTGAACTGCTGTAATACTGCACCAACGCAAAAATAAATATGGTCCGGGGCGCTGCCCTTAGCAAATGACTCTTAAGGGTCGGCGTCACCGGTACCTCATAATCATCAATAATAAAACAAAACAATGAGTCAGAAAATCAGAATTAAGCTGAAGTCTTACGACCACCAGTTGGTTGATAAGTCAGCCGAGAAGATTGTGAAGGCTGTCAAGGCTACGGGCGCTATCGTCAGCGGTCCTATTCCATTGCCTACTCACAAGCGTATCTACACCGTCAACCGCTCTACCTTCGTCAACAAGAAGGCTCGTGAGCAGTTCCAGTTGAGCGACTACAAGCGTCTCATCGACATCTACTCTTCTACCGCAAAGACCGTGGATGCCCTCATGAAGCTCGAGCTCCCCTCTGGTGTTGAGGTAGAGATCAAGGTCTAATCGGACAGATATTCAGCTCAGAAATTCTAAAAGTTTTATCAATCAAACATTTTATTTGAAATGCCAGGATTATTAGGAAAGAAAATCGGAATGACATCCGTTTTCAGTGCCGACGGTAAGAATATTCCGTGCACTGTTATCGAAGCTGGTCCTTGTGTTGTAACGCAGGTCAAGACTGTTGAGACCGACGGTTACAAAGCTTATCAGTTGGCTTTCGGCGAGGCTAAGGAGAGCAGAACCTCCAAGCCGATGCAGGGAGTCTTCAAGAAAGCAGGCACAACACCGAAAAAGCACTTGGCCGAGTTCAAGTTTGACGAGGAGTATAACCTCGGTGACACGATTACAGTAGACATCTTCAACGATGCTAAGTATGTCGATATCGTTGGTACCTCCAAGGGCCACGGTTTCCAGGGCGTCGTGAAGCGTCACGGTTTCGGTGGTGTCGGCCAGAGCACTCACGGTCAGGACGACCGCGCTCGTAAGCCGGGATCTATCGGTGCTTGTTCTTACCCTGCTATTGTCTTCAAGGGCATGCGCATGGGTGGCCAGATGGGTGGTGACCGGGTGACAACCCAGAACCTCCAGGTATTAAAGGTTATCCCCGAGCAGAACCTCCTCGTTGTGAAGGGCTCTGTCGCAGGATGCAAAGGTTCAACTGTAATCATTGAAAAGTAATGGAAGTAAGTGTTTTAAATATCAACGGTCAGGACACCGGTAAGAAGGTAACCCTGAACGACAGCGTTTTCGGCATTGAGCCTAACGAGCACGTACTTTGGCTTTCTGTCAAGGCTTACCTCGCCGCACAGCGTCAGGGCACAGCCAAGTCTAAGGAGAGAAGTGAGCACGCCGGTTCTACCCGCAAGCTCATCCGCCAGAAGGGCGGCGGCGGTGCACGTCGTGGTGATATCAACTCTCCGGTCCTCGTCGGTGGTGGTCGTGTCTTCGGTCCGAAACCCCGCGACTATGAGCAGAAGATCAACAAGAAGACAAACATCCTCGCCCGTAAATCTGCCCTCTCTCAGGCTGCCAAGAACGGTGAGATCATTGTCGTCGAAGACTTCGCTTTGGACGCTCCTAAGACGAAAGATTTCGTAAAGATTGTTAAAAATCTGAAAGTTGAGGGCCAAAAAGCGCTCGTCGTTTTGCCGGAAGCAAATAAAAACGTATATTTGTCCGCTCGTAACCTGCCGAAGGCTGATGTCATCGAGGCTCGCAACATCAATACCTATAAGGTTTTGAATGCTGACAAGCTCGTCATGACAGAGTCCGCACTGAAGGCTATCGAAGAGCTCTTAACAAAATAAATGGAGATATTAGATATGGCATTTGTTATTAAACCATTGGTAACTGAGAAGTTCACCAAGATCACAGATAAGTTCCCTAACCGCTTCGCTTTCGTCGTGAAGCCGGAGGCTAATAAGCTCCAGATTAAGAGCGAGATCGAGAAGCTCTACAACGTCACCGTCCTGGATGTAAATACCATCCGTTACGCTGGCAAGCGCTCCTCCCGTTACACCAAGGCAGGTCTCGTGAAGGGACAGAAGAATGCTTATAAGAAAGCAATCGTCACTCTCAAAGAGGGCGACACAATTGATTTTTACAGCAATATTTAAATAAAAAATGGCAGTACGTAAGTTAAACCCGGTTACTCCGGGACAAAGACACAAGGTTATTGGCACGTTCGAGGATATTACTGCATCCGTGCCAGAGAAGTCTCTCGTTTACGGTAAGCGTTCTACCGGTGGTCGAAACAACACCGGTAAGATGACCGTACGCTACAAGGGCGGTGGCCACAAGCGTAAATATCGTCTCATCGATTTCAAGCGAGAGAAAGATGGTGTGCCTGCTGTCGTAAAGAGCATCGAGTACGATCCGAACCGCAGCGCTCGCATCGCCCTGCTCTACTACGCAGATGGTGAAAAACGTTACATTATTGCTCCTAATGGATTGGAGGTCGGCGCTCAGCTCATGAGTGGTGCAGAGGCTGCACCTGAGGTCGGCAACGCGCTTCCTCTGGCAAACATTCCTGTGGGTACGGTGATTCACAACATTGAGTTGCGTCCCGGTCAGGGTGCTCTGCTCGTCCGTTCGGCTGGTAACTTCGCTCAGTTGACTTCTCGTGAGGGCAGTTATTGTGTGATTAAGCTCCCTTCTGGCGAAACTCGTCAGATTCTGAGTGCTTGCAAAGCTACTATCGGTAGTGTCGGTAACTCCGACCACGCTCTGGAACAGTCTGGTAAGGCTGGTCGCAGCCGTTGGCTCGGTCGTCGTCCCCACAACCGTGGTGTTGTTATGAACCCTGTTGATCACCCGATGGGTGGTGGTGAAGGCCGTCAGAGTGGTGGTCATCCGCGCTCTCGTAAGGGTCTCTACGCTAAGGGTCTGAAGACACGCGCACCGAAGAAGCTTTCCAACAAGTACATTATCGAAAGAGCTAATAATAAATAAAGAGTAAGTTATGAGTCGTTCACTTAAGAAAGGTCCTTATATCAACGTATCACTCGAGAAGAAGATTCTCGCAATGAACGAGAGTGGTAAGAAGAATGTCGTCAAGACATGGGCCAGGGCTTGCATGATCTCTCCTGACTTTGTAGGTCACACGATCGCAGTCCACAACGGTAACAAATTCATTCCTGTTTACGTGACAGAGAATATGGTTGGTCATAAGCTCGGTGAGTTCGCACTTACCCGTCGCTTCGGTGGCCACTCTGGTAACAACAAGAAGTAATCAGGTTCAATCCATTAAAAATAGACAATAATAATGGGAGCAAGAAAACATATAGCAGCTGAAAAGCTGAAAGAAGCTCGTAAAAATCTGTTCTTCGCCAAGCTCAAGGGTTGTCCCTCCTCTCCCCGCAAGATGCGTTATGTCGTTGACATGATCCGCGGTATGGAAGTCAACCGTGCACTCGGCGTACTGAAGTTCTCCAACAAGCAGGCTGCCAAGGACGTAGAGAAACTGCTGCGTTCCGCCATCGCTAACTGGGAACAGAAAAACGACCGTAAGGCTGAGGACGGCGAGCTCTACGTGAGCCGCGTCTTCGTAGACCCGGGCGTAACAATGAAACGTATGAGACCGGCACCGCAGGGCCGTGGCTATCGCATTCGCAAGCGTAGCAATCACGTGACCCTCTTTGTTGATGCAAAAAACAATGACGAAAAATAATAGATAGAATGGGACAGAAAGTTAATCCAATTAGCAACCGTTTAGGTATTATCCGTGGTTGGGATTCCAATTGGTTCGGTGGTAAGGACTTCGGTGACAACCTCGTAGAGGATCAGAAAATCCGTAAGTACCTCAACGAGCGCCTGGCTAAGGCCAGTGTTTCTCGCATCGTCATCGAGCGTACGCTGAAACTCATCACTATTACCATCTGCACGGCTCGTCCGGGTATCGTCATTGGTAAGGGTGGCCAGGATGTTGACAAGCTCAAGGAAGAGCTGAAGAACATCTTCCACAAGGACATCCAGATCAACATCTTCGAGGTGAAGAAGCCTGATCTCGATGCTACGATCGTTGCCAACAATATCGCTCGCCAGGTAGAGGGCAAGATCGCATACCGCCGCGCTATCAAGATGGCTATCGCCAACACCATGCGCGCTGGTGCCGAGGGCATCAAGGTACAGGTCACCGGTCGTCTCAACGGTGCTGAAATGGCCCGCAAGGAGATGCTGAAGGAAGGTCGTACTCCTCTGCATACCTTCCGTGCTGATATCGACTACTGCTCTGCTACTGCTATCACGAAGGTCGGTACGATCGGCGTGAAAGTATGGATCTGCCGTGGTGAGGTTTATGGCAAGCGTGAGCTCGCTCCTAACTTCCAGCAGGAGAAGCAGAACAACGGACGTGGTGATCGTCGCAACGGCCGTCGCGGTGGTAAGAGAAATAATAACCGTTAAAAAGTAGAAAGCTATCATGTTACAGCCAAAAAGAGTAAAATATAGAAGACCGCAGGACGGACGTGGTAATAAGGGTAACGCCCACCGCGGTACGACACTGGCTTTCGGTACCTTTGGCATCAAGACCCTTGAGGCCAAATGGCTCGACAGCCGTCAGATTGAGGCCGCTCGTGTAGCCCTGAACCGCTACATGAACCGTGAGGGCCAGGTCTGGATCCGTATCTTCCCTGATAAGCCTATCACCCGCAAGCCTGCCGATGTCCGAATGGGTAAAGGTAAAGGTGATCCCGCAGGATGGGTCGCTCCCGTAACGCCGGGACGTATCCTCTTCGAGGTCGAGGGTGTCAGTTTCGACACTGCCAAGGAGGCCCTCCGCCTCGCTGCGCAGAAGCTGCCCGTAAAGACGAAGTTTGTTGTACGTCGTGATTACGATAAAAACGCTTAAACTATGAAGCAGAAAGAAGTAAAGGCGCTTGAGACCAAGGAATTGGCCGAAAAGCTGGAGGCTACGAAGGCTTCCCTTCATCAGATGAAGATCAACCATCAGGTTACTCCTCTGGAGAATCCATCACAGATTAAGAGTACTCGTCGTGACATCGCACGTATGGAGACTGAGCTCCGCCAGAGAGAACTTAACAAATAATAATGGTCCAGATGGAAACAAGAAATTTAAGAAAGGTAAGACAGGGTGTTGTCATCAGCAACAAAATGGATAAAACCATTGTTATTGCCGCTAAGTTCAAGGAGAAGCACCCCATTTACGGTAAGTTTGTCCAGAAGACAAAGAAGTACCACGTCCATGACGAGAACAATGAGGCACAGGTCGGTGATACCGTCCAGATCCTGGAGACTCGTCCTCTGTCGAAGACAAAGCGATGGAGATTAGTACAAATCATTGAAAAGGCTAAGTAAAAAATGATACAAGTAGAATCAAGACTGACCGTAGCTGACAACAGCGGTGCCCGTGAGGCCAAGTGCATTCGTGTACTCGGTGGTACCGGCCGTCGTTATGCCAGCGTGGGCGACGTTATTGTCGTAGCCGTTCAGAATGTCATTCCTTCCAGTGATCTGAAGAAGGGTGCAGTGAGCAAGGCCCTTGTGGTCCGTACGAAGAAGGAGATCCGTCGTGCTGACGGTTCCTATATCCGTTTCGACGACAACGCCTGTGTATTGTTGAACAACGCCGGTGAGCTTCGCGGTAGCCGTATCTTCGGCCCCGTTGCTCGTGAGCTCCGTGCCGTCAACATGAAGGTGGTGTCTCTCGCACCTGAGGTTCTTTAATCAATAAACAGAAAAGTAGAATGGCAAAATTTCATATTAAGAAAGACGACCAGGTCATTGTCCTCGCCGGTGCCGACAAGGGCAAGACTGGTAAGGTGCTGCAGGTGCTCCGTGATAAGGAGCGCGTGCTGGTAGAGGGTATCAACATGGTATCCAAGAGCACCAAGCCTTCGGCTAAGAATCCTCAGGGAGGCATCGTCAAGCAGGAGGCTCCTATTCATATTTCTAACGTAAGTCTGATTGATCCGAAGAGCGGTAAGGCTACGCGCATCAAGATTGAGCGCGAGGGCAAGACCGTGAAGCGTATCGCCAAAAAATCCGGGGAGGAAATCAAGTAATGGATACAGCACAGTTAAAGAAAGAGTATAAGGAGAAGATTGCTCCGGCTCTGCAGAAGCAGTTCAACTATTCTTCCTCTATGCAGATCCCTGTACTGAAGAAGATTGTTATCAACCAGGGTCTCGGCGATGCTACGCAGGACAAGAAGATCATCGACGTCGCTATCAACGAGCTCACCGCTATCACCGGTCAGAAGGCCGTTGCCACCTATTCCAAGAAGGATATCGCCAACTTCAAGCTTCGTAAGAAGATGCCGATTGGCGTGATGGTAACCCTCCGCCGCGAGCGTATGTATGAGTTCCTGGAGCGTCTCGTCCGCGTCGCCCTTCCTCGTATCCGTGACTTCAAGGGTATCGAGAGCAAGCTCGACGGCCGTGGTAACTACACCCTCGGCGTTACGGAGCAGATCATCTTCCCGGAGATCAACATCGACCAGATTGACCGCATCCAGGGTATGAACATCACCTTCGTCACCTCCGCTAAGACGGACGAAGAGGGTTATGCTCTGCTCAAGGCCTTCGGTCTTCCTTTCAAGAACGCTAAAAACGATTAAGAGATATGGCAAAAGAATCAATGAAGGCACGTGAGGTAAAGCGTGCTAAGCTTGTCGCCCGCTATGCTGAGAAGCGCGCCGCACTGAAGAAGATCATTGCAACGACTCAGGATCCCGCCGAGGCTTACGAGGCTGCCCGCAAGCTCCAGAGCATTCCTAAGAACGCCAATCCTATCCGTCTTCACAACCGCTGCAAGATCACGGGTCGTCCAAAGGGCTATATGCGCCAGTTCGGTCTCTCCCGTATCCAGTTCCGTGAGATGGCCTCTCAGGGTCTCATCCCCGGCGTGAAGAAAGCAAGCTGGTAAAAAGTTATTCTAGTTAGGAGTTAGAAGATAGGAGTTAGGAGTTAATAGAGGTTCCTTTTGGGAGCTCTATCCTAACAACTCCTAATCCCTATCTCCTAACTGCTAACTCAAGAAAAGACTCATATTTAATATTGTCGGGGGAGTCCCGATTAATTAAACATTTATATTTTATGACAGATCCAATAGCAGATTATCTGACACGACTCAGAAACGCGATCATGGCTCATCACCGTGTTGTCGAAGTTCCTGCGTCCAACATGAAGAAGTCTATCACTCAGATTCTCTTCGAGAAGGGTTACATCCTGAACTACAAGTTCATCGAGGATGGTCCCCAGGGCACCATCAAGGTAGCATTGAAGTATGACCCGAAGACAAAGCAGAGCGCCATCAAGAAACTTGAGCGCGTTTCTACTCCCGGTCTCCGCCGCTATACGGGCTACAAGGATATGCCGCGCGTGATCAACGGATTGGGTATCGCTATCTTATCCACATCCAAAGGTGTAATGACAAACAAAGAGGCTTCCGACCTCAAGATCGGTGGAGAAGTTCTCTGCTACGTTTATTAATTGGAGGATTGAATATGTCAAGAATAGGAAAATTGCCAATTAGCATCCCCGCCGGAGTAACGGTTACTTTCGACGAGAAGACAAATGTAGTCAATGTCAAGGGCCCGAAGGGTGAACTGTCTCAGTGGATTGATCCCTCCATCAAGGTCGCTATCGCTGACGGTCAGGTTGAATTTACTGTTGATGAGAATAATGCCACAGACGAGAAGCAGAAGCATGCTTTCCACGGCCTCTACCGCGCGCTGGTCAACAACATGGTTGTTGGTGTCAGCCAGGGCTATCAGAAGGTTATGGAGCTCGTCGGTGTCGGTTATCGTGTGAGCAACCAGGGCAACCTCATTGAGTTCTCCCTCGGTTACACGCACCCCATCTACATCCAGCTTCCTAAGGAAGTGAAGGTAGAGACCAAGTCTGAGCGTAACCAGAACCCCGTCATCACCCTCGAGAGCTGTGACAAGCAGCTGCTGGGTATGATCTGCGCTAAGATTCGTTCTTTCCGTATGCCTGAGCCTTACAAGGGTAAGGGTATCCTCTTCAAGGGTGAGGTCATCCGCCGCAAGTCTGGTAAGACAGCTGCAGCTAAGTAATTTTAATTTTTAAAACTTACGATTATGACAGTAAAGAAAGTAGAAAGACGAATCAAGATAAAATTCCGTATCCGTAAGAGCGTGAACGGTACTGCTGAGCGTCCCCGTCTGACGGTGTTCCGCTCCAACAAGCAGATTTACGCACAGGTGATCAACGACCTTGAGGGCAAGACCCTCGCCAGTGCTTCTTCCCTCGGCATGGAGAAACTGCCGAAGATCGAGCAGGCAAAGAAGGTCGGCGCACTCGTGGCTGAGAAGGCCAAGGCAGCAGGCGTAGAGTCTGTCGTCTTCGACCGTAATGGTTATCTCTATCATGGCCGTGTACAGGCACTTGCTGATGCAGCACGTGAGGGCGGTCTCAAATTCTAAACGATTATGGCAATGAATAAAGTTAAAGCAAATACTGAAACAGAACTGAAGGATCGCCTGGTTGCCATCAACCGCGTAACGAAGGTTACGAAGGGTGGTCGTACTTTCACATTCGCTGCTATCGTCGTTGTTGGTGACGGCAAGGGTGTGATCGGCTATGGCCTTGGTAAGGCCGGTGAGGTCACCGCAGCTATCGCCAAGGGTACTGAGGCAGCCAAGAAGAACCTGGTGAAGGTCCCCGTCCTCAAGGGTACGGTTCCTCACGAGGTAGAGGTGAAGTTCGGTGGTGCCCGCGTGCTCCTCAAGCCGGCTGCTGCTGGTACTGGTCTGAAGGCCGGTGGTGCTATGCGTGCCGTTCTGGAGAGCGCAGGTATCAAGGATGTCATCGCAAAGTCTAAGGGTTCTTCTAATCCTCACTCTCTGGTGAAGGCTACTGTAGAGGCTCTCTCTGAGATGCGTGATGCTTATCAGGTTGCTGGTGAGCGCGGCATCGCAATGGACAAAGTGTTTAACGGTTAATCAATAGGAGAATAACACAATGGCAACAATTAAGGTCAAGCAAATCAAGAGTCGCATCGGCGCTCCTGTCGATCAGAAGAAGACGCTCATCGCTCTTGGTCTTCACAAGATTTCACAGGTTGTTGAAGTTGAAGACACTCCTAGCAACCTGGGTATGATCCGCAAGGTTCATCACCTCGTTGAAGTAATCAAATAACAACTTTAAAAAGTCAACGCAAGATGAAATTAAATAATTTGAAGCCTGCAGAGGGCGCTACCCATTCACGTCGTCGTATCGGCCGTGGTCCCGGTTCGGGTCTCGGTGGTACTTCTACCCGTGGTCACAAGGGTGCCAAGGCGCGCTCTGGTTACAAGCGTAAGATTGGTTTCGAAGGTGGTCAGATGCCTCTGCAGCGTCGCGTGCCGAAGTTCGGCTTCCAGAATATCAATCATAAGGAATATTTCGCAGTAAACCTCTCTACTCTTCAGTCCCTGGCTGAGAGTAAGAACCTGGAGAAGATCACCATCGCTGATCTCGTTGCCGCTGGTCTTACCAATGGCAAGAAGCTGGTGAAGATCCTCGGTAACGGTGAACTGAAAGCAAAAGTTGAAGTAGAAGCAAATGCCTTCTCCAAGTCTGCTGAGGATGCTATCGTCGCAGCAGGTGGCAAGGCAACCAAAATCTAAGGGATGAAAAAGTTTATTGAGACACTAAAGAACTGTTGGAAACTCGAGGATCTGCGTCAGCGCCTCCTCATCACGTTTCTATTTGTGGCTATCTATCGTTTCGGATCCTATGTTGTCCTCCCGGGCATCGATCCGACACAGTTGGCAAAACTCCAGTCACAGACCGCCGGTGGCCTGATGTCACTCTTGGACATGTTCTCTGGTGGAGCATTTTCCAATGCGTCTATCTTCGCACTCGGTATCATGCCCTATATCTCAGCTTCCATCGTCATGCAGCTCCTCGCCGTCGCTGTACCTTACTTTCAGAAGATGCAGCGCGAGGGCGAGAGCGGTCGTAAGAAGATCAACTGGTACACCCGTTGGCTCACGGTAGCCATCCTGCTGTTCCAGGCTCCGTCCTACCTCATCAACCTGAAGATGCAGGCCTCTCAGGCCCTCGCCTCGGGTATTGACTGGACGGCCTTCATGATCCCCGCCACGATCATCCTCGCTGCAGGTTCGATGTTCATCCTTTGGCTTGGTGAGCGTATCACGGATAAAGGCGTCGGCAATGGTATCTCTCTGATCATTATGATCGGTATCATCGCCCGCCTTCCGCAGGCTTTCATCCAGGAGCTCTCCTCCCGCCTGACAGCCGTCACTGGTGGTGGTCTGATGATGTTCATCGTTGAGCTCATCGTCCTCTACGCCGTCGTGCTGGTCTCCATCCTGCTCGTCCAGGGTACCCGTAAGGTCCCTGTACAGTACGCTAAGCGTGTTGTAGGCAACAAGCAGTTCGGTGGTGCCCGTCAGTATATCCCGTTGAAGTTGTTCGCCGCCAACGTCATGCCGATCATCTTTGCTCAGGCATTGATGTTCATTCCGTTGGCCATCGTACGCTACAACTCCGAGACGGCAGCCTGGTGGGTCCGTGACTTGATGGATAACCGTTCATTGCTGTATAATGTCATCTATGTGGCCCTTGTGATCGCATTCACGTATTTCTATACGGCAATTACGCTGAACCCGACGCAGATGGCCGAGGATATGAAGCGTAACAATGGTTTTATCCCCGGTGTCAAGCCTGGTAAGGAAACAGCTGAGTATATTGATACAGTCATGTCTCGTATTACTTTCCCTGGTTCTCTTTTCATCGCTTTCATTGCAATCATGCCGGCACTCACAGGATTCCTCAACGTCCAGCAGGGCTTTGCCCAGTTCTTCGGAGGAACATCACTGCTGATCCTCGTCGGTGTTGTCATCGACACCCTTCAGCAGATTGAGAGCCATCTGATGATGCGTCATTACGACGGCCTCCTCAATGCCGGTCACACTCGTCAGGGTGGTGTATCCGCATACTAAGTCTACAGCGAATGAAGATTTTTCTGAAGACGGAAGATGAAATAGACCTGATGCGCAAGGCCAACCGCCTCGTCGGTGCTACCCTTGCGGAATTGGGAAAACATATCCAAGCAGGTGTTACGACCCTCCAATTGGACAAAATTGCCGAGGAGTTCATCCGTGATCATGGGGCTGTCCCCACGTTCAAGAACTTCCCCAATCCATTTGGAGGGCCTTTCCCCGCTTCTATCTGTACCTCTGTCAATGATGTTGTCGTCCACGGTATCCCGTCGGATAAACAGGTGCTCAAGGATGGTGATATCATTAGCATTGACTGCGGAACGCTCCTTGACGGATTCAACGGTGACAGTTGTTACACGTTCTGTGTCGGCGAGGTCCGTCCCGAAGTCATGAAACTCCTCAGAACGACGCGTGCGTCACTCTACAAGGGTATCGCAGAAGCCATTGCCGGCAATCATCTCGGTGATATTGGCAATGCGGTGCAGACCACTGCTGAAGCCGAAGGCTATGGCGTCGTACGTGAGTTGACGGGTCATGGCATTGGCAAGGAGATGCACGAGGCACCCCAGGTACCCAACTATGGCAATCGGGGCAACGGCGTGATGCTGAAGGCAGGCATGTGTATCGCTATCGAACCCATGATTACGATGGGTGACCGCAAGATCTGGCTCCTTCCCGACAAGTGGGGCATCATCACCCGCGACCGACAGCCCGCCGCTCATTTCGAGCATACCATCGCCATCCGAAGGGGAAAGGCAGAGATTTTATCTACGTTCGACGATATTGATCAAGAACGCTATTACAATCAGACAGTTAATTGATTAAATAAGAAAGGTTAATTTAAGATTTATGGCAAAGCAGTCCGCTATAGAACAAGACGGAACCATCACTGAAAGTCTCTCCAACGCTATGTTCCGTGTAGAGCTGGAGAACGGCGTGCAGATCATCGCCCATATCTCGGGTAAGATGCGCATGCACTACATCAAGATTCTGCCCGGTGACAAAGTCAAGGTAGAAATGAGTCCTTACGACTTGACAAAGGGAAGAATTGTATTCCGATACAAATAATTCATCAACAGATATGAAGACAAGAGCATCATTAAAGAAACGTACTCCCGACTGCAAGATCGTTCGCAGAAAGGGACGTCTGTTCGTTATCAACAAGAAGAACCCGAAGTTCAAAATGCGTCAGGGTTAATGTTAAAGATCTGTAAATGTGCGGTTATTTGAAAAAATAGTCGTAATTTTGCACGCTCTTTAGCAAGAAAAAGTATTTATCACATTATTATCAAACAATGGCAATAAGAATTGTTGGAGTAGATTTGCCCCAGAATAAGGCAGGCGAAATCGCATTGACCTATATCTATGGTATTGGTCGAAGTAGTTCAGCAAAGATATTGGATAAGGCAGGCGTAGACCGCAGCCTGAAGGTCAGCGAATGGTCTGACGAGCAGGCAGCCGCTATCCGTCAAATTATCGGCGCTGAGTTCAAGGTAGAGGGTGATCTCCGTAGCGAGATCCAGATGAACATCAAGCGCTTGATGGACATCGGCTGCTACCGTGGTGTCAGACATCGTAATGGTCTTCCCGTTCGTGGTCAGAGTACAAAGAACAATGCTCGTACTCGCAAGGGAAAGAAGAAGACTGTTGCTAATAAGAAGAAGGCTACTAAGTAATTGAAAGGACAGTAAATTATGGCAAAGACAAAAGCAACAAGCAGAAAGAGAAATGTTCGCGTAGACGCTGTTGGTCAGCTTCACGTTCACAGTTCTTTCAACAACATCATCGTATCTCTTGCAAACTCTGAGGGTCAGGTTATCTCCTGGTCTTCCGCTGGTAAGATGGGATTCCGTGGCAGTAAGAAGAACACGCCGTACGCAGCTCAGATGGCTGCTGAGGATTGTGCAAAGATTGCTTACGATCTCGGTCTCCGTAAGGTAAAGGCTTATGTGAAGGGCCCGGGTAATGGTCGTGAGAGCGCCATCCGTGCCGTCCATGGCGCAGGTATTGAGGTTACTGAGATTATCGACGTCACCCCGCTGCCGCACAATGGCTGCCGTCCTCCTAAGCGTCGTCGTGTATAATCACATCTTATCAATCAATATAAAAAAGCATATTATTCATTATGGCAAGATACATAGGTCCTAAATCAAGAATTGCACGCCGTTTCGGAGAGGCTATCTTCGGCGCCGACAAGGTACTCGCTAAGCGCAACTTCGCTCCCGGACAGCACGGCAACAACCGTCGCCGTAAGGTCTCTGAGTATGGTGCTCAGCTCGCTGAGAAGCAGAAGGCAAAGTACACGTATGGCGTTCTCGAGCGTCAGTTCCGCAATTTGTTCGACAAGGCTGCCAAGGCTGACGGTATCACCGGTGAGGTGCTGCTGCAGAGTCTCGAGAGTCGTCTGGACAATGTCGTGTTCCGTTTGGGTATCGCTCCTACCCGTGCCGCTGCTCGCCAGCTTGTATCTCACAAGCATATCGTAGTAGATGGCCAGGTGGTTAACATTCCTTCCTACACTGTCAAGCCGGGCCAGATTGTTGGCGTCCGTGAAAAGGCTAAGTCTCTTGAGGTCATCGAGGCTGCTCTGGCTGGTTTCAACCACAGCAAGTATCCTTGGCTCGAATGGGACGAGAACACCAAGAGCGGTAAGTTCCTTCACAAGCCCGAGCGTGCTGACATCCCGGAGAACATCAAGGAGCAGTTAATCGTTGAGCTTTACTCTAAACAATAAAATTCATTAAATCAATGGCGATATTAGCATTTCAAAAACCTGACAAAGTCGTAATGTTGGAGGCCAATGACCACTTCGGCAAGTTCGAGTTCCGTCCTCTTGAGCCTGGCTTCGGTATTACCATCGGTAATGCCTTGCGCCGCATTCTTCTTTCGTCACTCGAGGGCTATGCCATCAACACCATCCGTATCGCTGGTGTTGAGCATGAGTTTAGCTCCGTTCCGGGTGTGAAGGAGGACGTGACCAACATTATCTTGAATCTCAAGCAAGTTCGATTCAAGCAAGTAGTAGAAGAATTCGAGAACGAGAAAGTTAGTATCACCGTCGAGAATTCCACCGAATTCAAAGCAGGTGATATCAGTAAGTATCTGACTGGATTTGAAGTGTTAAACCCTGATTTAGTGATTTGTCATTTAGATGCCAAAGCTACTATGCAGATTGACCTGACTATCAACAAGGGCCGTGGCTACGTCCCCGCTGATGAGAACCGTCAGTTCTGCACAGATGTTAACGTACTCCCTATCGATTCCATCTACACCCCGATCCGTAACGTGAAATACAGTGTCGAGCCGTATCGTGTCGAGCAGAAGACCGACTACGACAAGCTCGTCATCGAAGTCACCACGGATGGTTCCATTCACCCGAAGGACGCCCTGAAGGAGGCTGCGAAGATCCTCATCTATCACTTCATGCTCTTCTCCGATGAAAAGATCTCTCTGGAGAATCCTGACAAGGAGAACAACGAGGAGTTTGACGAGGAGGTTCTCCACATGCGCCAGTTGCTGAAGACGAAGCTCACCGATATGAACCTCTCTGTCCGTGCCCTCAACTGCTTGAAGGCTGCTGACGTTGAGACACTCGGTGATCTCGTACAGTACAACAAGACCGACCTCCTGAAGTTCCGCAACTTCGGTAAGAAATCGCTCTCAGAGCTTGATGATTTGCTCGAGAGTCTGAATCTGTCGTTTGGAACTGATATTTCAAAGTATAAACTGGACAAAGAGTAAGGCCTGTGAGGGCTGAGCTAACTCGTCCAAAATAGTAAAAAACAAAATGAGACATAATAAGAAATTCAACCATCTGGGCCGTACTGCATCTCACCGCGGTGCTATGCTTGCAAACATGGCAGTGTCCCTGATCATGCACAAAAGAATCACTACGACCCTCGCAAAGGCAAAGGCTCTGAAGAAGTATGTAGAGCCCCTGATCACCCGTTCTAAGAACGACACTACGACATCCCGTCGTGTTGTCTTCCGTTACCTCCAGGATAAAGAGGCTGTGAAGACGCTCTTCGGTGAAGTCGCTGCAAAGGTTGCCAACCGTCCCGGTGGTTATACCCGTGTGATCAAGCTCGGTATCCGTCAGGGTGATGCCGCAGAGCTGGCTTTCATCGAGCTCGTAGACTTCGATGAGAACATGGCCAAGGCTCCCGCTGCCAAGAAGACCCGTCGTAGCCGTCGTAGCAACAAGTCCGCAGAGGCTGCTGCTCCCGCTGCCGAGGCTCCGAAGGCTGAGGAGGCTGCTCCCGCCGCTGATGCTGCTCCTGCAGCAGAGGCAAAGGCTGAGGAAGCTCCTAAGGCTGAATAATTCACTATTCATAACTCTACTCATTCATCACCTAAAAAGGGGTGCAGACCATGTTCTGCACCCCTTTTCTATGTGTTTTGCTTCTATTATTTCATTCTACCTAACCACGCCCTGTAAAGGATTGATTGTGTCAGTGACAGGCTATACTAACTCATTTCTTCCCCTGGAGAAATGATTAGGATTCACGTATTATTCATCGATCGGGCATTTGGTGGATTATTCGGAATTTTTGATAGTGTTTGTATCTTGCTGAGTATCAGTATAATGATAAATTATGGCTTTTGAATGGTCGATTATTCAGCATAATTATCCGGATAATTATGTAATATTGCCCTGCTTTTCTACTGTCTTGTAAATTTATTCATTCCATTTATGGAATTATCTCCGTTAGATACGATCGTATCTTACGTAGATAATTTTCTAAACACGTTGCAGAATATTTTTTCTATGCTGTTTTCTGAATTCCTATTGTTGTTTTGTCATGTAAGGATATCATTTCCTTTTACTTCCTTTCTAGAATAGAAATTTCTCGTGAGAATATTTTGTGTCGGAATTGAGGGAGTGATACAAAACTTTTTTTTGTGTTCTTTAGGGTTTCCCCTATGTTAAATTAGGGAAAATGGCTGTGAAGTATGGAAAATAATGATTATTTTTGCAGTCAGATAAAAATAAAAGGCTTATGAAAAAGTTCATGATCACATTGGCTGTCTCTGCCCTTCTGTTGAGCAGCTGTGACAGCTATACGGGTGCCGGTGCTTACTCCGGCGCTATGCTGGGTGGTGTGCTCGGATCAGCTATCGGAGATCTCTCCGGTGGATGGCGTGGCTCAGATATTGGCCAGATTGTTGGTACTGTCGGTGGTGCTGTCGCCGGTGCCGCTATTGGCAGTCAGGCCGACCGTCGTCAGGCCGCTGCTGTCGACGAGGCTGTCCGTGAGCGTCAGGCCGAGGTGGGCACGAGAGGCTCTTACGGTTGTGACGGCTACGAGAATGAGGATCGGAACTATTCCCGTCGTTACGAGGCTCAGAGTGATGCCACGCCTATTGATACGACGCGTGATGACGCTGAAGGCTGGCGTGAGCAGAGTGGCTTCAATGCCAATAACAGTGGTGATGACCGTATCACCCTTGGTAAGGGTCAGCAGAATGGTTCAATGCCGTCTGCCGGTAGAACTTCTACCGTCACTGCACTGCCCAGTCTCGAGATCCGCAATGCCCGTTTCATCGATAGTAATGGTGATGGTGCCCTGCAGCGTGGCGAGGATGCCCGTATGGTCTTCGAGATCTGGAATACCGGCAACCGGACGGTCTATGGCGCTATCCCTTGTGTCGTGGAGTTCTATAAGAACCGCCATATCTACATCTCCCCGAGCGTAAGAGTGGAGAGTATCGGTGCCGGACAAGGTATTCGTTATACCGCCGTCATCCAGGCCGACAGTCGACTGAAAAATGGCTACGCAAAGTTCTGTGTCAGTGTCCTGGCAAATGGCAAGACATGTACGAAAGTGTCGGAGTTTAATATTCCTACGAAGAAAGAATAAAAGTTCTTCAATAGGACGTTCATTTATGTAATGGTTTCCGGGGGACCTGAATCTTCTCCGGTTTGAAGTCAGCCAGTTCAAATTCATATTTGGGCAGACTGACTTCTTCGTTTGTACGATAGGGGATACCCTTATCCTGTTTTTTCTCTATTACCTCTACTTTTACTGTAGCAATGCCGCTGGAGAGCATGCCGATCTCCCGTGCGGCACGGTAACTGAGGTCGATGACCTTGCCACGGCCGAAGGGACCACGGTCAGTGACGCGTACGACCGTCGATTTGCCGTTTTTCATATTCGTCACACGAAGCAGGGTTCCAAAGGGATGATTGCGATGGGCGCAGGTGAGGGAGTCATGGTGCAGCCGTTCTCCACTCGCCGTCCTTGCTCCTGTAGACCGGCGGGAATAATACGTCGCCTGGCCATGCTGTACCTTCCGTTGAGCGGAGGCATAGAGGGACAGGAATGCGAAGAATATGAAAATCAGCTTTTTGACCATAGGCTTATTTTTTGCAAAATTACAAAAAATATTTTAGCCGGACAAGGATTTGGGGATACATTTGCTTTGATCCTCTTGCAGGGGCCGTCCCTTGTGGCGGCCCGTCGGCGGTTACGCCGAAAGAAAGCCTCCTTTCAGAATGCCCTAACGGGCATCGGGCCGCCACAAGGGACGGCCCCTGCAAGAGGTTTGAGGCTTTATACGATTCCTTGTGCCATCATGGCGTTGGCGACTTTCATGAAGCCAGCGATGTTGGCACCTTTCACGTAATTGACATAACCATCGGGCTCTTTGCCGTAGCGGACACACTGCTCGTGGATGGAATGCATGATCTTATGGAGTTCTTTGTCGACCTCCTCAGCACTCCAGTGGAGACGGATGGAGTTTTGCGTCATCTCCAGACCACTCGTGGCTACACCACCGGCGTTGACAGCCTTACCCGGAGCGAAGAGCTGACGGGCAGCGATGAAGGCCTTCGTGGCTTCCTCCGTACAGCCCATGTTGCTGACTTCGGCAACACAGAGAGGATGACGGGCGAGGATCTTCTGCGCGTCCTCTCCATTGAGCTCGTTCTGTGTGGCACAGGTGAGATAGACATCGGCAGGCTGTTCCCACGGTTTCTTGCCGGGGAAGAACTGACTGCCGGGGAACTCGTCGGCATAGGGCTGACAGACATCATTGCCACTGGCACGGAGCTCGAGCATGTAGTCAATCTTCTCGCCGCTGATTCCTTCGGGATCGTAGATATAGCCATCGGGACCACTGATCGTGATGACCTTCGCACCGAGCTGCGTGGCCTTCGTGGCGGCACCCCAGGCAACATTACCGAAACCGGAGAGGGCAACAGTCTTGCCTTTCAAGTCAAGGTCATGGGTCTCCATCATCTGACGGACGAAATAGAGGGCACCGAAGCCCGTTGCCTCAGGACGGATACGGCTGCCGCCCCATTCCAGTCCTTTACCGGTAAGAACACCGTTCCACTGGTGCGTGAGCTTCTTATAAGCACCGAAGAGATAACCGATCTCACGGCCACCGACACCGATATCGCCTGCCGGCACATCCTCGTCGGGACCGATATAACGGTAGAGCTCCGACATGAAAGCCTGACAGAAGCGCATGACTTCTGCGTCGGAACGGCCACGGATGGAGAAGTCACTGCCTCCCTTGGCACCACCCATCGGCAGTGTCGTGAGGGCATTCTTAAACGTCTGTTCGAAACCGAGGAATTTCAGGATAGAGAGGTTGACGGAGGAGTGGAAGCGTAATCCACCTTTATAGGGACCGATGGCGGAGTTGAACTGCACGCGATAGCCGAGGTTGACATGTACCTCGCCTTTATCGTCGACCCATGGCACACGGAAGGTAATGATCCGCTCGGGCTCGATAAGACGCTCAATGAGCTTTGCACGTTCAAACTCCGGATGCTGGTTGTAGACGTCCTGTACACTGATGAGCACTTCCCGCACGGCCTGGAGATATTCTGACTCTCCGGGATGCTTGCGCTCCAAATCTTGCATGATCTGCTGTACGTTCATAGTTGTTTGGTTTTATAGGATCTTAGTTTTCTTATTGCTATTTAGCATGGGCAAATATACGCCGTTTTCGGCATATCGCCAAAGATTTTCTGTTAAAATTCCTATAAATAAATGACACTTTGCCATCGTAGGGGCACCCCTTGTGGGCGCCCTAATGGCCTCGGATCCCGGTTAGGACGGCCACAAGGGCCGCACCCTACGGTGGAATCATCTGCCTCCGTAGGGGCACCCCTTGTGGGCGCCCTAATGGGCACGATTCCCGGTTAGGACGGCCACAAGGGCCGCACCCTACGGTTGATCGTTGTTTCCGGTTAGGACGGCCACAAGGGACGCACCCTACGGTGGAATTTAGAGCGCAAAGACAATAACGGTGATGAAGAACGTCACCCACGGGACGACGGTCCAACGGTCGGGAGGTGCGACGGGGCGGACATGAAGGCGGAGAATACGGTAAGTGAGGTAACTCCAAAAGAGGCCCACGAGAGTCGCGGCGAGGACATCTCCGGGATAGTGAACGCCGAGGTAGATACGGCTGTAGCAGATGATGATGTCCCACGTGATCATCAGAATGTTCAGCCATCGGTCACGGAACAGGAAGATCAGTAGGAATGTCAGGCCCCAGCTGTTGGCACTGTGACAACTCGGGAAGCCGAAGCGTCCGCCGCGGTTGTCATTGACGATGTGTACCATATTATGAATGGGGTTCTCGAGGTTCGCCGGTCGTAGCCGTTCCACGAAGGGACGGATGAGATGGGCGCAGGTCTGGTCGGTGAGCGTAATGAGGATGGTGATGGCGATGGCTGTCCACAGGATTCGTTTCCAGTCTTTGATCCTCACGCAGATAACGAAGAAGAGAGCCACATAAAACGGCACCCATACCCATTTCGCGGAGTACAGGTCCATGAAATGATCCATGAATGGTGTATGGATCCTATTGATGGCAAGGAACAGCTGTGTGTCCCAGTATATGATCGTATTCATCGTCGGTTTATTGTATGTAATACCGTCGGGGTAATTCCCGGTTTATCGTTTATCTATATCATCGAACAACACTTGCAGATAGGCTTTCAAACTCGGTAAAAGTTTTTTCACCTTATCCTTTTCCTCCGCAGAGCGGGGCACCGGCACCACAGCCTGCTTACTGTTGTCGTAGAGTATCGCTCCTTCCTCCGTGACCATTCCCATAGCATCGGGAAAATCATAGAAAGCGAAATGAGGACCATTGCCGAGCATGTCCTTCGAGAAACGGAGATCGTCATGACGGATACCGAGTTGTCCGAGAACGGTGGCCGCAATATCCTGTTGACTGCCGAGGGTGTGGATCGTCTGCGGCCCTTTGATGGCACCGCCGGTGAAGATCAGCGGAATCTGGAAATGACGGAGGTCGTACATGCTCAGTTCCTCCGGATAGCAGCCGAGATGGTCAGGACAGAGGATGACGAGGCTGTGCTTCCACCGGCCCGTCGCCTTCAGCCATTGGATGAACTGTGCGATGCAGTGGTCCGTATAGTTGAAAGCATTCAACCGCACATTCTTGATATGATGCCAGGGCACGTCGAAAGGCTCATGACTGCTGCTCGTCTGAACGACGGTGAAGCGGGGCGCCCGCAGCTGTCCCTCCTGGGGATAGCGCTGCTGCATCCGCTCGATGACGGGTCCGTCGGGGACGCCCCATTTGCTCAGCCGTTGTTTCAGCGGGAAATCGGTGTCACTCGTCAGGTCCGTGAAGCCCATGGCCGTGACATAGGCCCGCATATTCGTGAAGTCGGCATCACCACCATAATAATAATGTAAGGTGTAACCGGCATCATGGAGATGGGCGGCGAGGGACGGCAGATGGGTTGCTTTCTGGGAGTATTTCATGATACTCATGTTCGGCTGGGCCGGATAGCCGCTGAGAATGGCGACCATGCCACGGTCTGTCCGCCAGCTGTTGGCATAGAACTGGTCGAAGAAGATGCCTTCCCGTGCCAGCTGGTTCATCGTCGGTACGGCGGCTGTCTTCATCAACTCCCGTGAGAACGACTCAAGGATGAAGAGATAGATATCCGGGCGCCCTCCTTCTTTCCGCTCCGCGGAGAACCAACGGTCACGGAGCACCTGCCGGACGGAATCGGAACGCGTGTTGAGCATCGGCGCGACGAGGGCCTGTGCTTCCTTGTCATCCATAAACCGATACTGGCTCTTGAAGTTCTCCCGGTGCGACAGACTCTCCAGGAGGGAGAAGGCGGGGTTGACGGCGGCATGGTTCAGCGGTGCCTCGTCACTGAAATAGGCATAGCCCATGTTCATCGTTGAGACGGTGACACCTCCGCGGATCGGCAGGAAGAGCAACACCGTCAGCACGAGCATCATCACGGCCCTTTTGACACGGTGCTTCAGCGCATAGTAGTCGGGATGTGCCGATTGGTTGTTTCCGTCTTTCCCCAGGGAAGTATAAACGCGTCCCCCTCCGGGCAGGAGGAAGAGGGCGCTGATGGCTGCCGTACACAGAGCAATGGCGAGAATACCTCCGATGAGCATGGGGATGGTGATACTCGCGAAGGCATCTTTCGGAGAAGAGAGGAAATAGAAGAACGGCGTGTTGTCGAGTGGAAACTGCCAATATTCATACAGGCCGATATTCAGACAGAAAATGAGTGCGATGAGGAAGGCCGTAAGCAGAAAATAGCCTTTGAAAATACTACGAAAGAACTTCTCTTCCTTTTCCTTGAGCGGCGCAACGATGCTAATGGCCGTGAGGAGAAGTCCAGGTATCACGGTGAGGTAGCCGACCACGCTGAGGTCCAGCGACAGGCCGTGCCAGATGACGCGCAGCCAGTCGATGGCCGTATCCTTCTCATAGAGCGTATGATACCAGAGCATGAAAAGTGGTTTCTGGAGGATGAATATAAGCAGCCAAGAGAGGTATATTCTGAAAAAGACTTTGAATCCTTTAATCATATTTTTCTCGTTTTGCGTGCAAAGGTAATGAATAATCTTGGATAAAGTTTGGAAAATATAGAAAATAGTATTACTTTTGTCTCCGTAAGAAAACTTTTGACAGCCCATGGAAGAAAAGATCCCCCAGCAGTGGACACGGTTCCTGCTCAAGGATGTGACCTTTGTCAATCTGATGATGCGTCGCATCTATAATGTCCTCATCGTCGCCAACCCCTATGATGCCTTCATGCTTGAGGATGACGGCAGGGTAGAGGAGAAGATCTATAATGAATATATGGAGCTTGGTCTGCGCTATCCACCGACGTTCACACAGGTGTCGACGACGGAGGAGGCACAGAAGATTCTGAAGTCCACCCATATCGATCTCGTCATCTGTATGCCCGGCAATGCCGACAACGACGCCTTCACGGTGGCGCGGGCGATCAAGGGGGCCTTCCCCCTTATCCCCTGTGTTGTCCTCACGCCGTTCTCCCATGGTATCACGCGCCGCATGCAGAATGAAGACCTGAGTATCTTCGACTATGTCTTCTGTTGGCTCGGCAATACGAATCTGATCCTCTCCATCATCAAACTCATCGAGGACAAGATGAATATGGAGCATGATGTCAAGGAGGGTGGGGTACAGATGATCCTCCTCGTCGAGGACTCCATCCGTTTCTATAGTTCCATCCTTCCCAATCTTTATAATTATATCCTTGTACAGAGTAAGAATTTCTCCCGTGAGGCCCTCAACCGCCATGCCGCTACCCTGCGCATGCGCGGCCGCCCGAAAGTTATCCTCGCCCGTACCTATGATGAGGCCCTCGCCGTCTATGAACAATATAAGGACAACTGCCTCGGCGTGATCTCTGATGCCCGTTTTCCCCTCCATCCCGTGAAGGCCGACGGCACGCCGTCTCCCCTCGGTGACAAGGACAACAAGGACTCCGAGGCAGGACTGAAACTGCTCAGGCAGATCCGTAAGGAGGATGAGTATCTCCCGCTGATCCTCGAGAGCGCGGAGAGTGAGAACCGGAAGAAGGCGGAGGCTGAGGGTTTCCGTTTCGTCGACAAGAATTCGAAGAAACTCAGTGTGGACCTTCGGCATATCATGGAGGAGCACATGGGGTTCGGCGACTTCATCTTCCGTGATCCGAAGACCCATGAGGAGATTATGCGCATCCATAGTCTGAAAGAACTGCAGGATCATATCTTCGATATCCCCAACGACTCCATGCTCTATCATATCAGCCGTAACCACATGAGCCGCTGGCTCTGTGCCCGTGCCATCTTCCCCGTGAGCAACTTCCTCAAGCAGGTGACCTGGCATAAGCTGCAGGATGTTGATGCCCATCGGCAGATCATCTTCGACGCCATCGTGCAGTACCGACACATGAAGAATATCGGTATCGTGGCTGATTTCGACCGGATGAAGTTTGACCAATATGCTCATTTCGCACGTATCGGCGACGGCTCTCTCGGCGGTAAGGGCCGTGGACTGGCCTATCTCGACCATGTCATCAAGCTCCATCCCGAGATCAACAACTTCCCCAATGCCACGGTGCAGATCCCGAAGACCGTTGTCCTCTGTACCGATATCTTCGATGCGTTCATGGAGGATAATAACCTCTATCCCGTG
>JAQXXT010000003.1 GCA_029226205.1 Prevotellaceae bacterium | reverse complement strand
GTAGGGGCGGCCCTTGTGGCCGTCCTAACCGCGCGCCGATCCTCCGTCGGGGCACCCCTTGTGGGCGCCCTAATTGCCACGATTCCCTGTTAGGACGGCCACAAGGGCCGCACCCTACAGAGGGTAATAGTCCGAAATCCCTTTGCAGGGTGAGGCTTCTATTTATCCTTTTTCCCAAACAATGAGAAATGGACGTACCGTTTCGGATGCGCCTTAAGATCCGTCACGAGGGAGTCCGCGTGTCCGATCGTCTGATGAAGAGAACCAATGGAACCGTTGAGGTTGTCATAGAGTGAACGGTCATTCATCAACAAGCCGAGACTGTTGTCACGACTGTTCATACGGTCGTGGAGCTGAGCCGTAAGCTGGTGGACATTATCAATGGTGGCATTGACGCGGCTCATCGTTCCCTGTACGTCGACACCGGCGAGCTTACCCGTCAGACGGTTCGTATTGCGCAGTGTTCCGTCGGCCTGTGCCAGCATATCGGGGAGCTTACCCTGGAGTTCGTCAGCCATGAGATGGATCTTCTTCGATGTCACGGCAAACTCCGCCGTCGTCGTCTTCAGGTTATGCACCGAAGCGCCGAGGGCAGGATCATTGACGAGGTTGTTGACGCCCGTGAGGATCGAGTCGAGCTTCGGCAACATCTTCTGAATCTCAGGGATGAAGGCGGCTGCCTCAGAGAGCGCGCTGCCCTGCACGCTTCCGGGGATCGTACCACCGACGGGGATGAGCTTGCTATGGTCAGGACCGAGCAAGAGATCGACCTGCATATTTCCCATGAGGTCCTTAACGATCTCGGCACGCGTGCCCTCGGGAATATGCATCTTCTTCGACACGCCGACGGAGGCTTTGATCGGGGCCTCGAGACTGTAGTCGTAGTTGATCTCCTTGATAACACCTACCTGGTAGCCGTCGGCATAGACAGGCGTCGACTTCGGCAGTCCGCCGATCTCCGTGAACGTAATATAATAGGTGTCGTCACTGTCAAAGAGTGACAGTCCCTTCAGGAACTTCAGTCCAAAGAAGAGAATGACCAGTCCCAGTGTGGCGACGAGTCCGATTTTCATTTCTTTCGTGATCTTCATAACGCAATATTCACTTTTTCTTGTTAGCTAAAAACTCACGGATGGCAGCATTGACATCCATCTTCTCTCCATTCTTATAGGCGATGATGAAGGCGTCGGGGAACTTCTCAAGGAGAGTCTTGCGAAGACGGAAAATCTCATTATAGTTCGTACTGGCACCCGTGGTATAACGGAACTGACTGCCTTCCTGCACGCACTCGTAATCGGTAAGACCCTGGAAATGCTGATCGCCGGGACGGAGCTTCCGTGAGCCCAAAAAGAGCTGGACCTTGAAGATAGGCGCGTCCTTCACAACCATCGCCTTCGTAGCTGCCGGTTTGGAAGTGGCTCTCGCTGCCTTGTCATTCTTGGAAGGCTTGTCATTCTTGGAAGACTTATTATCGGTCTTCGGATCTTTCTTCGTCGTATTGGAGAAAGTCCGCGTATTTCTGTTGTTATCCGTCGTAGCCCTCGATGTGGCTCTGGAAGAACCGGTATTGCTCATGGCAACAACGGGCTTCGACGAAGAACTGTTCGATGAGGTACTCTTGGAATAATCTGTCGGCACGATCTGCGGGATCTGTGGCTCCTTCGGACTCTGGTCCTTATAAGGAACGGTGATACGGCGGTCATAACGGTTCTTATACTGTTGGAAAGCCTCAAAAATTCCCTGGGCAATATGGCTTACGCCGTCATCACTGTTGAGATATTCCTCCTCGTCGGGCGTGGTAATGAAACCGAGCTCTATCAGACAGCTCGGCATCGATGTCTCGCGAAGCACGAGGAAACCGGCTTGATGGACGCCTTTGTCGGGACGGTTCGCATCACGGCAGACATCATTCTGAATCATCTGGGCCAGCTGGACGCTGCGCTCCATATTATGGCCTTGGATAAACTCAAACATGATATAGCTCTCGGAACTCTTCGGGTCGAAGCCTTCATACGTACTCTTATAGTCTTTCTCCATGGAGATCACGGAGTTCTCACGCATAGCCACGTCGAGATTGTCCTTGGCGCGGTGCATTCCGAGGGTATACGTCTCGAAGCCCCGGGCGATCTTTCCGTCGGGAAGGGCATTGGTATGTACGGAGATAAAGAGGTCAGCATTGTTGCGGTTGGCGATATTCGCACGCTCCATCAAAGGGATGAAGACATCCGTCTTTCGGGTATAGATCACTTTCACGTCGGGACAGTTACGCTCAACGAGACGGCCGAAAGCAAGGGCAACAGAGAGATTGATGTTCTTCTCTTGCGAGATAGCGCCTAAAGCACCAGTGTCATGACCGCCATGACCGGCATCAATGACAAGGGTGAAGGGCTTGTTCGCGGCAAAAGATACTGCCGAGAAGAACAAGAGGATTATGGTGAGTAAACGAAAATGTCTGTTCATAGACTGCAAATATACGATTTTTTTCACAAAAACCGGCTATTCATTTTTGGTTTTTATTATTTATTATCCTTTTCGGAAGTATCCGCGGCTTTTTCAGACAGTTTGTCGAGGATATCATTCTCCAAATGGACTTCCACTCCGGCACCGCCGCAGTCAGCGCCCATCGGCGGGTTGAGCTTCATGATCTTCAGGTCTATAGCCTCGATCGTTGGGAAACGACGGAAGAGACGCTCGCCGATACGGCCGGCGACACGCTCCACAAGCTGGCTGGGGACATACATCTCCTGGGCCACGACCTTAAAGACTTCACTGTAGTCGAGGGTGTCGAAGAGCTCGTCACTCGTCATGGCCTTCTCGATATTATACTTGATTCTCAAATCCACACGGTAGTCATTTCCCGTGGCCCGCTCCTGCGGCAGCACACCATGATAGGCGTGGAACCGCAGGTCGGTGAGATGGATATAACTGGATATATACTTCATGTCGTTATGATTTTTGGCACGTTCTCCCTCCGTAGGGGCGGCCCTTGTGGCTCGTCTGCCTCCGTAGGGTGCGGCCCTTGTGGCTCGTCTGCCTCCGTAGGGTGCGGCCCTTGTGGCTCGTCTGCCTCCGTAGGGTGCGGCCCTTGTGGCCGTCCTAACGGCGCATCGTCGTAGGGTGCGGCCCTTGTGGCCGTCCTAACGGCCTGCCGTCATGTGCTTGCGCTTTGCAAGCGCAAGGAAGCGCTGATCATCCGCAGCGTGAAGCGCCACAGTTCGTACAGATCAGACACCCCTCCTGATAGACCAGGCTCTCATGCCCGCACACCGGGCACTTCTGCCCCGTGGCCTTCGTGCCGTCGGCGACATACTTCTTCAGCGCACGCTCGACGCCATTCTTCCACGTATTGATGCTCTGGTCCTTCAACTGCAGAGACCCGACGAGCTTGATGACATGGTCGATCGGCATACGATAACGGAGAACGCCGGAGATCAGTTTCGCATAGTTCCAATACTCGGGATTGAACTTCTCAGAGAGTCCCTCAACGGTCGTCTTGTAACCACGCTTGTTCTCAAACTGGAAGTCATAACGGTGCGTACCGTCAGGATTGGTCTGCTTGATGATCTTTCCCTTCGTGACATTCTTCGGCAACACAATGCCTTCCTCATCATCCTGAAGACCGGTGAAGATCTCATAAGGATAACCATCGAGGAGACCGACGAAAGCCACCCACTTCTCCTTGTTGTTCTGGAAGCGCACGACATCACAGTCGAGCTCCTTCGGACGCGTCTCAACGACGGCGGGACGGACGATGCCATCCTTCTCCTCCATCTTCACGCCCTTCTTCTCGGGGGCTGCCGTGCCCTGTTCCTTGGCGGTCTTTTTCTCTTTCTTCGAAGCGGAGATCATCACGCCGGAACGACTGCCGTCACGATAAATCGTACAGCCCTTGCAGCCCGACTTCCAGGCCTCAACATAGAGTTTGTTGACGAGGGCCTCATCGACATTGTTCGGCAAGTTGACCGTAACGGAGATAGAGTGGTCCACCCATTTTTGGATAGCACCCTGCATCTTCACCTTCATCAGCCAGTCGACATCATTGGCCGTTGCCTTATAATAAGGAGACTTACGAACGAGCTCGTCAATCTCTTCCTGACTGTAGCGCTTCTCGGTATCAAAGCCGTTGACCTGCATCCATTTCAGGAACTTGTTATGATAGACAATATACTCCTCATAACTGTCGCCAACCTCATCGACGAAGTCAACATGGACATCGGCATCATTCGGGTTCACCTTACGACGACGCTTATACACAGGCATGAAGACGGGCTCGATACCACTCGTCGTCTGCGTCATCAGAGACGTCGTACCGGTCGGCGCGATCGTCAGACAGGCGATATTACGACGGCCGTACTTCACCATATCATCGTAAAGCTCGGGATCGGCATTCTTGATACGGAGGATGAACGGATTCTCCTTCTCTCGGTTTGCATCGTAGATCTCGAAAGCACCACGCTCCTTCGCCATCGTGACACTGCTGCGATAGGCATTCAGCGCCAGCGTCTTATGAACTTCCACAGCGAAGTCAGTTGCTTCCTGAGTGCCGTAGCGCAGTCCCATGGCGGCAATCATATCGCCCTCGGCAGTGATACCGACACCGGTACGACGACCCATGCCACTCTTGCGCTTGATCTTCTCCCAGAGATGACGCTCGGCGCCTTTCACTTCGTCGCTCTGCGGATCAGAGTCGATCTTGGCGAGGATCATGTCGATCTTCTCCATCTCCAGATCAACGATATCATCCATGATACGCTGAGCAATCTGTACGTGCTTCTTGAACTTCTCAAAGTTGAACGTAGCCTCCTTTGTGAAAGGATGCTCCACATAACTGTAGAGATTGATACTCAACAGTCGGCAACTGTCGTAAGGACAGAGAGGAATCTCTCCGCAGGGGTTTGTACTGACAGTACGGAAACCGAGATCTGCATAACAGTCAGGAATACTCTCACGGAGAATGGTATCCCAGAAGAGGACACCTGGCTCGGCACTCTTCCATGCGTTATGGACAATCTTCTCCCACAGCTTGCGGGCTGAGATATCCTTCTTGACCATCGGATGATCGGAGTCGATGGGGAACTGCTGCGTGTAAGGCTTATCCTCCACGGCATCACGCATGAACTCATCGTCAATCTTCACACTGACATTGGCACCCGTGACCTTGCCCTCCGTCATCTTCGCGTCGATGAAAGCTTCGGCATCAGGATGCTTGATACTTACCGTAAGCATCAAAGCGCCACGACGACCGTCCTGGGCAACTTCTCGCGTGGAGTTACTGTAACGCTCCATAAACGGCACAAGACCCGTGGAGGTCAGTGCGGAATTGTTCACCGGACTGCCTTTCGGACGGATATGACTGAGGTCATGACCGACACCGCCACGACGCTTCATCAGCTGCACCTGCTCCTCGTCAATACGCATGATAGCGCCGTAGGAGTCGGCATTGCCGTCGAGGCCGATCACGAAACAGTTGCTCAGTGATGCCACCTGGTGGTTGTTGCCGATACCGGTCATCGGACTGCCGGCGGGGACGATGTAACGGAAATGATCAAGGAGATCAAATACTTCCTGTGCCGTCATCGGGTTGGGGTACTTCTTCTCTATGCGGGCAATCTCATTGGCAATGCGCCAGTGCATGTCCACAGGAGTCTTCTCGAAGATATTGCCGAAACTATCTTTCATGGCGTACTTGTTGACCCACACACGGGCTGCCAACTGGTCACCGTCGAAATACTTCAGCGTCGCCTCATAGGCTTCTTCGAAAGAATATGTCTTTAAATTTTCCATCGTTTAGTGATTCGATTTTTGCGAGTGCAAAGATAGCTCTTATTTCTGAGAAAGGAAAACTTTTCAAGGTTATTTTTTTCATGATTTTTTGCCCCGGAATTTTTCTTTTGGAAAACTTTTACTGAAACAAAACGGCGGAAGTTTCACGAAAAAGAACACTTTCCGCCTCTCTCCTCCGTAGGGGCGGCCCTTGTGGCCGTCCTAACGCCGCCTCTACCATAGGGCGCCCCTCCTCGTGGCCGTCCTAACGCCGCCTCCACCGTAGGGTGCGGCCCTTGTGGCCGTCCTAACGCCGCCTCCACCTTAGGGCGCCCCTCCTTGTGGCCGTCCTAACGCCGCCTCCACCGTAGGGTGCGGCCCTTGTGGCCGTCCTTGATAGGGCCTGCCGTTGTGTGCTTGCGCTTTGCAAGCGCAAGGAAGCGCAGTGAGTCGCCACAATCCCCGCCCCTCCCTCTATATATAATAAGGTGGCGCCAGCAATTTATTGTTTTTCAATAAAATTTTACTGAAAATATTTGGAACTTCCAAATAAAACCCATATCTTTGCAATATCGAAAAACGATAATGTTTAAATAGAAAACATAAAATATTCATCGCAATATGAAAACGAAACGGAAATTCAACATCTATTGCATCCTACTGATCCTCGTCGTAGGACTCCAGTTCGGTTTCTCAACGTTCGCAGACCTCAAGGCTAGTTTCAAAGCAACCGAAGAGGAGATGCGGATAGAAGATGACGTGGATCACAACGGCCAAGCCAAATACATTCTCACCGACTTCGATGTCAAGTCGAAGAAACCTTGGAACATGGCCGTTAAGAATCTACAGTCCGGACAGACCGACTCCCTGCAGGTACTCTCTGTCAAGGCAAAGGTAAGAGCTACGCCGGAACTTGCGAAAAGGGATTCCGTGGGAGAAATCGGACTGGTTCTTTTCGGTCTGATCGCTTCTATAGGTATCCTGGCGTTCTGGATCGTCTTCTTCCGCTTCGTACTCGATGTCAACCACGGCGAAGGCTTCTCGGCTAAGACAACATGGCGGCTGCGATTCATGGGATGGATGCTGATCCTCTATTTCTTCTGCCGCATCTTCGCCATGCTCTCCATGGATTACGGAAGAGGACTCATCAGCTATGCCGACTTCTATATTTGTCCGTACGCTTTCCGTTATGCCCGCACATTGCTGCTTGTCCTGGGTATCGGTCTGCTGCTCTTTGCACAGTTCTTCGAGATGGGCAGAAAGATGAAGGAGGACCAGGACTTAACGATATAGGAGATTGACATGGGAAAGATTATCGTAAACGTAGACGTGATGATGGCCAAGCGCAAGATATCGTCGAATGAACTCGCCGAGAAGATCGGCATCACACCAGCCAACCTCTCCATCCTGAAGACGGGAAAGGCAAAAGCCATCCGCTTCTCTACCCTCTCCGCCATCTGTGAGGCTTTGGACTGCCAGCCCGGCGACCTGCTGGAATATGATCCTGATGATCCTACTTAGGGGGCATGATTGATCATGCTCCGCCGCTGCTGATCCTCCGTAGGGGTGGCCCTTGTGGCCGTCCTAACCGCGAATCTCGTCGCCATTAGGACGGCCACAAGGGCCGCACCCTACGGAGGCAGAGAATGGCCTGCCGTCGTGTGCTTGCGCTTTGCAAGCGCAAGGAAGCACAAAAGAAGTACAAAGGAATATTTATTAACGCTTATATATAATAAGATGAGAACAAGAGTATTATTGGCTGCCCTCGCATTCGTATCCCTGAATGCCGCAGCACAGACACCGGCCCTGAAGACCGGAATCGACAAGGCGAACATGGACCTCACGGTCAAGCCTGGTGATGACTTCTACGAGTATGCCGATGGCGGCTGGCTCAAGAGTCATCCCCTCGATGCCCAGCACCCGATGAACGGTGCCTTCGTAGACCTCGAGGAACAGAACAACGACCGTATCCGTGACCTCGTCAAGGAATACGCTGAGAAGAAGATGCCACAAGGCACTGTCGGACAGAAGATCGGCAGTCTCTACCGCCTGTACATGGACAGTGTGGCACGCAACAAGATGGGCTATCAGCCGATCAAGCCGATGCTCGACCGCGTGGAAGCCTGCAAGACTCGTCAGCAGCTCTTCCAGTTGATGTACGAGCTTGACCCAATGGGTTACGGTACGCTCCCCGTGTATTTTGGCCTCGACGTCGATCCGACGAATGCGGACAAATATATGTTCAGTGCCGGCCAGGGCGGTCTGAGCCTCGATCCGGAATACTACACCCATCCCAACGAGCAACAGAAGGCTGTCGTAGAAGCCAACAAGGCCATGAAGAAGGATTTCTTCAAGATGGTAGGTTTCAGTGACGCCGTCGCTGAGAAGAAGATGCAGGCAGTATGGGCCTTCCAGAGCAAGATCGCTCCCGTATTCTACGATCAGAACAAACAGCGTGACCCCATGGCCAACATCCATAAGATGAGTTGGGCTCAGTTCATGAAGACTTTCCCCGAGGTCGACTGGACAACCTACTGCAAGATCAGCGGCTTTCCCAATGACATCGATACGATCAATGTCGGTCAGCCCGAACCGATCAGCGCCACACTGAAAGAGCTGAAGACGACGGATCTCTTCACGCTGAAAGCCGTTTTGGAGAACAGCATCATCGGTTCTTCCGCATCTATCCTCAGTGATGCCTTCAACGACCGTGTGTTCAAATATCGCCAGACCGTCTATGGTGTCAAGGAGCAGCAGCCGCGCTGGAAGCGTGGTGTCAACTTCATCCAGGGTCTTCTGGGTGAGAGCATTGGTAAACTCTATGCCGCTAAGTATTTCCCCGCAAGCGCTAAGGAGCGTGCCACGAAGATGATCAAGGATCTGCAGGACGCTTTCGCAGAGCGCATCGAGGCCAACACCTGGATGACTCCGGCTACGAAAGCCAAGGCTATCGAGAAACTCCGTGCCATGATCATCAATGTCGGTTATCCTGACAAATGGGAAGATCTCGAGAAATATGTAGAGATTGACGAGAACAAGAGCATCCGTGCCAACTACGACATCATCAGCAAGGCCCTCATCAAGGCCAGCATTGAGAAGCACTGGAAGAAGCCGGTCGACAAGACCATCATGGATATGTATCCGCAGACGGTCAACGCCTGCTACGATCCACAGAAGAACTCCATCAACTTCCCTGCTGCCATCCTGCAGCCGCCGTTCTTCGACGCTGACGCTGAGGATGCCGCCAACTATGGTGCCATCGGTACCGTGATCGGTCATGAGATGAGCCACGGCTTCGACGATCAGGGTTGCCAGTTCGATAAGGATGGTAACCTCGCCAACTGGTGGACGGCTGAAGATAAGGCCAACTACGACAAGCGTACGAAAGTCCTCGCTGACTGGTTCAGCCAGCAGGAAGCTGTTCCCGGCCTGAAGGTCGACGGCAACAAGACGCTCGGTGAGAATATCGGTGACAACGGTGGCCTCCATGTCGCTTACCTCGCTTTCCAGAACGCAATGAAGCAGCATCCGCTGGAGACACGCGACGGCTTCACACCGAACCAGCGTTTCTTCCTCGCCTACGGCCGTATCTGGGCCAGCAACATCGCGCCGCAGTTCATCGCTTACATCGTCAACAGTGATGTACACAGCCCGAACCGCCAGCGTGTCAACGCCGCCCTGCCGATGATCGACGAGTGGTATGACGCCTTCAATATCAAGGCCGGCGACAAGCTCTTTGTGCCCGCCGAGAAGCGCGCTCACATCTGGTAATCATACTATAATCAACTTGCCGGGGCCATTCCAATCAAACCGTTTAAGAAATCATTTTTAAACAATCCTTTGCAGGGGCCGTCCCTTGTGGCGGCCCGCCGTCAGAACGACGGATTTTTGGGATTTTGAAATGGCCCCGCATAAATTACACCTGTTATGGAACTCAAAGATCGAAAAACTATCCGCAAATACAGCAGCAAGGTGGTCAGTGATGAACTCCTCCACCGTCTGCTGAAGGAAGCCGAACAGACGCCGACAATGGGGAATCTACAACTCTACAGTGTTGTCATCACCCGTTCGGAAGAAGGAAAGAAAGCCCTCGCACCGGCACATTTCAACCAGCCGATGATCACCGGCGCTCCCGTCGTATTAACAATCTGTGCCGATTTCCGTCGTACGACACTATGGGCTGAACAGCGGAAGGCTGAGCCGGGCTACGACAATTTCCTCTCTTTCATGAACGCCGCCACCGATGCCCTCCTCTATACGCAGAGTTTCTGTAACCTCGCAGAGGCAGAAGGGCTCGGCACCTGTTTCCTCGGCACGACGGTCTACATGCCACAGATGATTATTGACACGCTCCATCTGCCGCGCCTCGTCTTCCCCGTAGCTACCATCACCCTCGGCTGGCCCGATGAGAATCCGGCGAAGAGCGACCGCCTGCCCCTTGATGCCATCATCCACGACGAGCATTACGATGATTACACGCCCGAGAAGATCGACAAGGCCTACGCCTATAAGGAGAGTCTTGAGGAGAATAAGCAGTTCGTTGAGATCAACCACAAGGAGACACTCGCCCAGGTCTTCACCGACTGCCGATATACCAAGAAGGACAATATTGCCATGTCGGAAGGCATGATCGAAGCCCTCAAACATCAAGACTTCCTGTAGAGACAAGATTTATCATGGTCCACGCCTAACAATAAAAGACAGAGTAACAGATAATATGTAAAATCTGTTACTCTGTCTTTTATATATATAGATTTCGGAACTTGATAAATCATGTCCCTACATTTACTTCTTTACCTTTTTACTTTTTCCCTTTCCCAGCATGATATTTCTCGTATAGGTGATAAAGCCGACACTTTGTCCAATGATGAGGACAGGATCAAGGCGGAAGATACCATAGGCTACGATGATACCTGAGCCCACGAGACTGATGATCCAAAAACCTACCGGCAGATAAGAAGCATGACGGCGGTAGGAATAATACCACTGATAGATGAACCGAATGGTAAAGATAAACTGTCCGGCAGAGCCGAAGACCAACAGCCACAACGGCACGGCACTGTTATGGAAGAAGTCCTGTACGAAGATCTCCGCCTGGGAGAGCATCAGCGATACCGCCACGATCGGCAAGGCGAAGATGCAGCCGCGGATCACCAGCGGCAGTCTAGGCCATACGCCCTTGATATTCAAATTCCAGATATAGATATAATAGGAGATCAGCTGTCCGAAGATGATACTGAAATCATTCCTCAGCCAGCCGTAGATAAACAGCAATACGCTGCCGGCGAGACTGCAGATCCAATAGATATTCGGCGAGACAATCTTCTTCGCCCGCTCCGACATGATCCACTGGATGAGCATACGTGCCGAGAAAAAGCCCTGAGCCAGAAAGCCCAACGCATAGACAGCAATATTACTCATAGCTTCTTCTCATCAATCTGATAACGGATATAACGTTTCTTCATCCAACGATAACCGAAACAGTCGTTGAACGGACCGGCAAGACGGTTCCACAGATGATACTTCGACTTTCCGGCGATACGGGGATAATGACGTACGGGCAACTCCTTGAAACGACCATGCTCCAGTGCGAAGAGAGCCGGAAGGAAACGGTGCATGCCATTGAAGAACGGGATACGCTTGGCGATATCCGTACGCATCACCTTCAAAGGACAACCGGTATCAGTAGCCGTATCGCCGGTCATAGACCGACGGAAGCCATTGGCGATCTTCGACTGCAGTTTCTTGAAGATAGAGTCTTTTCGTTTCGCACGGATTCCTGTCACAAGGTCATAGTCGGACACATACTGAAGCAACAGGTTAAAATCCTCGGGATTCGTCTGCAGGTCTGCATCGATATAACCGAGATACTTGCTCTCCGCCGTGTCAATGCCCGCTTTCATGGCCGTGCTCAGTCCGTGATTCTCATCCGAAGAAATATAATAGAAGTCAGGCTGGCGCTGACAGATCTCCTTGATCATCTTCAGACTGTTGTCTTTGGAACCATCATTGACGAGCAGCACACAACTCTTCACCTTTGCCGTAGGCAGGAATTTCGACAACTCCTCCTCCACACGCGCGAGGTTGTCCTGTTCATTATATACCGGTACAACGATAGTCAGCTCATAATTCGCAGTTTCGTTCATCTTCGTTTCTTTTTATTGCTTGATAATTTTATTTCTTCTTAATCAATGTCACATAGTTGATAAAGTCTGCCGTATAATGACGGTCCTTCTTCGGATGTTTGTTGTCATCATATCGTCCGATACGTACCGTATCCACCTGTTGCAGGATAGCGGCAGGAATCTCCTCACGGACCGTCTTACTGCTGACGAGGGCGAAAGGCAGATGGTACTTCACGGCATTGCTGTCGGCAAGGTTAAGAGGCAGGATTTTCCTTCCCGCTTCATAGACGAGCTCCGTACGCTTCTCTTCTTTCTGAGGATGATAGAAGGCGACACCCTCCAATGCGGCGATATGTCTTGTGGCACGGATACTGTGTTCATCGGGATTTCCAAAGAGACTGCTGATGGGCCCCAGCAGACAACACTCGATCAACATGAAAGCGACACCGACGCCACAGGCGAAGAGGACGGGACGCGGCTCCTTCACGCTGAACATCAGCAGAGCCACAGCGACAGCCGTGAAGAGGATGGCGAGGACGATGGCCCAGCCCAACGGCAGCCAGTGCATAATGATAGGCGCGATGCCCACGGCCTCCACGATAATGGCTACGAGGATTCCATTTGCACGATACAACCGCTTCGTCACCTGATCCTTTGCGTCCTTGATATATAAGAGCAGACTGGCAATGGTCATCGCCGACGGTGCCATGATCGGCAACAAGTAACGGATCTTCTTCTCAGGCATCAACGACAACAGCACGAGGACGATCAGCGTGAAAGTGATGCTGAAGAGATATTGCTTGTTAGGCTGGATATGCTTGCGCCAGTAAGGCACAAACAGGGCGCCGAGCATGAGGACGGCCCAGATGCCTGTCTCGGTGAAGAAGCGCCAGTAATAATACCAAGGCCGTACGTTATGATCCGACCACGCCCCCGACTCCTTGTGTATGACATATTCTACAGCGTCATGCTGATAGATGAGCAGATAGATATACCACCAAGAGCCTACAGCCAGGGCGATGACGATCATCAGCGTAAAGCCACCCCATTTCTTACGCAACGAACAAGGGAAGAAGATCGCGTAAGCCACGATGGCCGGCAACAACAGCGCATAAAAGGACACGGGACCCTTACTGAGAAATGACAGTCCCATGAAGAGACCGGCCACCGGCAGCGTCTTGTATTGCTGCTCCGGCGGTTCCGACAGTCCTCTGCAAAGGAAGTAGATCGCGCCCATCATAAAGGCATGACAGTAGATATCCCATGTCGCCGTACGGCCCATGACAACGATATGATAACAAGTCAGGAAGACGACGGTCGTCACGAAGCCATAGAGACGGCTGTGCGTGACATATTTGGCAAAGAGATAAAGGAAGAGCGTCCATACGATGCCCATCACGCCGGCAGCCATACGCTGGGCGGAGAGAGAGTCGGGACACACCTTACAGATTGCCGCTGCCACCCATGTCGGCAATGGCGGTTTTTCCAGTCGCAGTTCACCGTTCATCGTCGGCACGAGCCAGTTACCGTCATGGGCAATCTCCTGCGCCGTGACGAGATTACGGGCCTCCATAATATCCGTCGGCAGCGCCGTGTTGCTCACAAAGAAAGTCGCGATGATCAGCACGACGACAAAGAGATAGGCTTTTACTGAAATCTTCATGATCCTGATATTTTACTTTGACGTAAACGGAAAGTCATAAGCCTTATTTCTGGAGCAATACATTCTCGTCGGAGAGATACCAACGGATGAAGCGTCCGATACCCTCATGGAGCGTCACCTGTGGCTTATAGCCGATCTCACGCTCCAGACGGGACGTATCGGCATAAGTCTCATAGACATCGCCCGGCTGCATGGGCAACATCTGCTTGTTGGCTTTCTTCCCCAACGCCTGCTCCAGTTCATTGATGAAGTCCATGAGTTTCACCGGTTTTGAGCAACCGATGTTATAGACCCGGTGAGGGATACCCTTCTCACAGAAAGAAGGAATATTGTCATTGAAAATAACTTGCAACGTTCCCTTGACGATATCGTCGATATAAGTAAAGTCACGGATCATATCGCCATGATTGAACACCTTGATCGTCTCGCCCTTGCTGATGGCGTTGGCAAAGAGCATCGGCGCCATATCGGGACGTCCCCAAGGACCATAGACGGTAAAATAACGCAGACCCGTTGTTGTCAAACCATACAACTTACTATAAGCGAAAGCCATCAGCTCATCCGACTTCTTACTGGCGGCATAGAGACTCACAGGAGCATCCGTCTTAAAATCCTCACGGAACGGCACTTCGTCACAGAGGCCATAGACAGAACTGGAAGAGGCGAAGATTAAATGCTTCACGTCATGATGACGGCAACACTCCAGCACATTGAGGAAGCCGTCCATGTTACTGTGCATGTAAGCAAAGGGATTCTCGATGGAATATCTCACGCCTGCCTGGGCAGCAAGATTGACAACTTTATCGAAATGGCCTCGGTCGAAGAGGCGCTGCATGGCATCACTGTCGTCAATAGACATACGAATAAAATGGCAATGCTCATAGAGACTGCTCTGACAGATATTACCGGGCCACGAAGCCTCGTCAGCTCGGAAACCACAACGCTGCAGTCGAGCAAACTTCAATGCCTCTGCGTAATAATCGTTGATATTGTCTATACCGGTAACGTCGCAGCCAGCTTTCGCCAGTTCCTGCATAACCTGACTACCAATGAATCCGGCAGCTCCCGTGACCAAAATTTTCAATTGCATAAAACTTCTATCCTTTATCTTTTGTCCCCTCTTTTTCAGCCTTTTGAAAAAGACGGATCAACCAATATCATTATTTTTCGGCAAAGGTACTCATAAATTTTGAGTTAATTCTGTTTTTTCTTCGTTTTTTATGACCGATAGGGATGAAACAAGACAAAAAGTAGGGACATGACGAATCATGCCCCTACAAACGGAACATGATAAATCAAGTCCCTACGATTACTTTTTTAATTTTTTACTTCTTTACTTCACAACGATTGGCTTGTACTTCGGCACAAGGAGTTTCATGATGCACCAGCCAACGAGATAGGCGACGGCACAGATACAGAAAATAATCATGTAACCGGCAGGCTTGCCCTCGAAGCCCATGAACTGGAAGGCTGCGCCCTGGTCCTGCGCATAGGTGAAGAGCGCACCGGAGCCTTTATTGATGAGGAAGCTGCCGATACCACCGGCCATAGCGCCGATACCCGTGATTGTAGCTACCGTAGACTTCGGGAACATATCACTGACGGTACTGTAGAGGTTTGCCGACCATGCCTGATGACCGGCGCCGAGAAGACCAATAATGATGGCGGGCCACCACGGACTGATAGCGCCCATCGGCTGGGCCAACAGACCGAGCAGCGGGAAACAGGCAAAGATGAGCATGGCACGCATACGGCCAATATACGGATTCATCTTCTTCTTGTCAACAAAATAGGTAGGCAGATAGCCACCCATGATACTCAATACCGTGACTATGGCATAAAGCGTGAAGATGAGGGCGATAGCCATGGAAGAGTCAGAAGTGTAGCCATACTGATCGGAGAAATAGGCCGGTGCCCAGAAGAGGAAGAACCACCACACGCCATCGGTGAGGAACTTTCCAGTGATAAACGACCATGTCTGACGGAACGTGAAACAGCGCCAGAAACCAATCGTCTTCTCCTCTTTCTCTTCAGCCACTGGTTGGGCATCCGCAAGGGGTGTCCCTACGGTGTCAGCCTCTGCAGCCTCGTCTTGGTTGATATACTCGAGCTCTGCAGCATTGACATATTTATTCTTCGCCGGTTTCTCATAGAGCCAGAGCCACAGGCCCATCCACACGAAGCCGAGGACACCGATGATGACGAAGGCCATCTCCCATCCCATGGCACGGGCCAGCAAAGGAATCGTTGCCGGAGCGGCAAGGGCACCGATGGAGGCACCACTGTTGAAGATAGAGGTTGCGAAAGCACGGTCTTTCTTCGGGAAGAACTCTGCCGTCACCTTGATGGCAGCGGGGAAGTTACCGGCCTCACCAAGGGCGAGGACCATACGGAAAGCGAGGAAGAACCACACGCTGATGGTGGAGACGGCGAGCATAGCCGTAGGCACTACCCCACTGTCGACAACTTTCAGCACGGACATCATGCCCGGTCCCACCTGTCCGGCAGCGGTATACTGGTGCAACAGTTCCTTAGCGGTCTCAAAGCCAACGAACCAGTTGCCCGTAAGGACACCACAGGTGAGCACACCACTGAAGGCATGCAGGACGGCACCGGCAGACCATACACCGATGGCAATGAGATAGCCTCGCTTCGTCCCTACCCAGTCGACGAACTTTCCGGCGAAGAGGTTGGCGATAGCATAGAAAATCGAGAAGAGGCCAGTGATGGTACCATAATCATTATCGGTCCAGTCGAACTCTGGCGCGATAAAATCTTTCCAGGTCAGCGACAGCACCTGCCGATCCATGTAGTTGACCGTCGTGGCCAGGAAGAGCAGGCCGCAGATGACCCAGCGAAATTTAGACATTGTTTTAGTAGACATAGTTATGTTTGTTTGTTAGTTTTAGCGTGTTTGCGGAACATGATGAATCATGTCCTTACTGAAGATCAGGAATCTTGATCACCTGCATATCGGTATAGACGAGGTTCTCACCGGCCATACCCCAGATAAAAGTGTAGTTGCTTGTTCCTGCAGCACAGTGGATAGACCATTGCGGAGAGATGACAGCCTGCTCATTGCTGAGCCAGATGGGACGCGTCTCCTGCGGCTCACCCATGACATGAAGGATCTTCTGTCCCTCGGGTACATTATAATAAAGGTAGGTCTCCATACGACGGAGATGGGTGTGGGCAGGCATCGTATTCCATACGCTTCCCTCCTTCAGTTCAGTGATACCCATCTGCAACTGACAAGTATGGACACCGGCGACGCCGTCGATGATCATCTGGTGGATCACACGGTCGTTGCTCTCCTTCATACTTCCGGCCTTGATATTATTAGCCTCTTTCAGCTTCACCTTCTTCGTAGGATAAGACTGATGGGCACAGGCACTGTTGAGATAGAACTTTGCCGGTTTGGCGGCATCCTTACTGGCTACGACGATATTCTTCGCGCCACGGCCGACATAAAGAGCCTCCTGAAAAGCGAGATCGTAAGTCTTGCCATCAACGGTGACCGTTCCCGGCCCACCGATATTGATGATACCGAGCTCACGGTTATCGAGGAGATTACGGCCATTCGTTCCCTTGCTGGCATCTACGTAGAGGGGAGCGATCGACGTAAGCTGCAACGGGGCAGCGACAGGTTCGGCACCACCCACGAGGAAGCGGTCAAAGAGGGAATAAGTCCAGTTGACTTCTCCCGGCGCGAAAACTTTCAGAATCGCATACTCCTTACGGAGACGCTCGGTAGTATAGTGCTTGGCATCATCGGGATGAGAGGCATAACGTACCTGGTAATGGATATAGGCATTTTCATTCATAACGGGATAACTGTTGTTGTTATTCTCCTGGGCATGACCACAGACAACGGCGGCCAGAAAAGCCAGGGAAAGCATGATCTTCTTCATATCTGATATTTGTTTTATTCACATGTAATATAAGGAATCTCTATCGATCCAATTATTGTTGACTCTGCTTCTCATCCTTCACGATCTGACTGCGGTTATAGACGAGCATAGCAGCGGTGATGGCAACGAGAAGGGCTGCGCCGACCCACTTGAGATATTTCATAGCGGCATAGATGCCATAGCCGAAGAGCGAGGAGGCGAAGTCCATACTTCCGGCCTGGAAACCGTCGGGCACATGAGCGGCCTTATCCTGCGTGGCGGCGAAGACCTGATGGGCGGCGAGGGTGAAGTCAGGCGCCATATCAGTGACAAACCACAGACCTACGAGGAGGGCGATGAAACCTACGATATAGCTCTTCACCACATTACCCTTTGTATACGGCAACATCATCGGGAAGAGATAGAACAGACCGGCCAGGGATGCCAGGGGCAGAAATTCATTCCCCGGAAGGAAGACAGCAATCAGAATATAGGTCGGGATAAGGAGGAGCGTACAGACGAGAGCCGTAGAATGACCGATGACGAGGGCCGGACTCATGCCGATATACACCTTCTTACCATGAAACTTCCTGTCCACGAGTTCTTTCGTCTTCTCCGAGATCGGCATCAGACCGTCGATGAACAGTTTCGTGATACGCGGGATGAGTTCCATCACGGCACCCATCGTGACACCGAGGAAAAGGATGTCGCGGACAATCGCCATCACGCCGTCTGTCGTCGTTGCCTTCGGATTCGTCTGATGGAGCTTATCCATAAAACCAGCAAAATTCGAATAGTCGCCGACATGAGCCACGGCGGCGATGATAGCACCGACGATGACACCGAGAACGATCGGCTCTCCCAGGACGCCAAACTTCTTCTTTAGTCCGTCAGCATCAATATCGAGTTTGTTGAAGCCGGGAATCTTATCGAGCAGTCCGTTGATCACCCAAGTAAACGGGGTGAAACTCTGACAGAACGGCTGAGGGATAGAGATGCCGGGGAGATTATAATAGTTCTGGAAACGGTCGGCAGTAATATCGGCCATGACGAGGGTGATCATATAACAGATGATGGCGGCGAAATAGCCCCAGGCGAGGCTCTGTCCCGAGAGGAAATAGACGACGGCACCGATGAAGGCGAAATGCCAGTAGTTCCACAAATCGATGTTGATCGTACGCGTCGTCTTCGTGATAAGCATCAGAAAGTTGATGCCGAGACAGACTGGGATAATCAGAGCGCCGACAGCGGTGTTGTAAGCTACCGAGGCGGCAGCCGGCCAGCCCATGTCGAAGACGCTGAGGTTCAGGCTGAAGATATCCTCTATGGCCTGCAGCGGGTCCTTGAAGTTATCTGTCAGCAGTGCCGTGACAATGCCGAGACCTACGAAACCGACACCGACAAAGAGACCGGACTTCAGGGCTTTGCCGAATTTCATGCCAATGCACAGACCGATGATCGTGAAGAGAATCGGCATCATCACACTGGCTCCGAAGCTAATGATATAGCTGAATACTTGTTCCATTGCTTAGTGTTATTTTTTGATCGTTTTCGTAATAATACGGTTTTCTAATGTAGTTTGCGGCAAAGGTACGAAAAAAAGTAAAGATGTGAAAGATTAATAAATTAAAAAAAGCAAAAAAAGTTAACCCCCGCCCTTTTCGGGGCGGGGGTTAGGGGGTGAGGCTTAATTAGTCTTGGAAGTATACTCTCTTCACGCGGTTGCTGATACCTGTCAGCACCTCGTAAGGAATAGTGTCGAGGACATCGCTCAGAACGGTCACGGGGAGATGATCACCGAAGATCTCCACGCTGTCGCCTTCCTTACAGTCGATACCTGTGACATCGATCATCGCAACATCCATACAGATATTTCCAACATACTCTGCCTTCTTGCCATTGACGAGGCAATAGCAGTGGCGGTTGCCGAGATGACGGTTCAAGCCATCGGCATAACCGATAGGAATAGCGGCAATGACACTGTCATGATCGATGACGCCCTTGCGGCTGTAACCCACGGTATCACCAGCGGGAACCTGACGCATCTGAAGGATTGTCGTCTTCAGCGTAGAGACATTATTGATTGTCTCATTCGTACGCGGGTCAATACCGTAGAGGCCGAGGCCGAGACGGCACATGTCAAGCTGTCGGTCGGGGAAATGCTCGATACCTGCGGAGTTGTCGATATGACGGAGAATCTTATGATCGAAGGCGGCCTGCAGTTTCTTGCTGCCGGCATCGAAGAGGGCGAACTGGTGCGCACTGAAGTCATCAAACTTATCGTCGTCGGAACCTACGAAATGGCTGAAGACGGAGCGCGGGATGATAGCGTTCTGATGTTTCAGCCGATCAATGAGCTTGTCCATGTCTTTCTCCGGATCGAAGCCGAGGCGATGCATACCCGTGTCGAGTTTGATATGTACGGGATAGTCCGTGATACCCTCTTTCTCCGCAGCCTTGATAAGGGCTTCGAGAAGACGGAAGGAATAAACCTCCGGCTCAAGATCATAGTCGAACATCGTCTTGAAAGCCGTCATCTCCGGGTTCATGATCATGATATTGCTCGTGATACCGTTGCGGCGCAGTGTGGCACCCTCATCGGCGACAGCCACAGCGAGATAATCGACACGATGATCCTGCAGTGTCTTGGCAATCTCCACGGCACCGGCACCATAAGCGTCGGCTTTGATCATACAGACGAGCTTCGTCTCCGGCTTCATGAAACTACGATAATAGTTGAGGTTGGCCACGACAGCGCTGAGGTTTACTTCGAGTGTCGTCTCATGGACTTTCTCCACGAGAAGCTCAGAGATCTGATCGAAACCGTAGTTGCGGGCGCCCTTCAGAAGGATGACCTCATCACGGAGGCTATGGAACACCTCAGAATGGATAAACTGCTCAACACCCTTGAAGAAGAACTTCTCAGCAATCTGAATCTCGTCAGCCTGTGCGCTGATCTCCGGACCGATACCGATGAACTTCACGACGCCACGCTTACGGGCGAGGTTGGAGACTTCAGCATAGAGTTCACGCGGATCTTCCCCACTCTGCTGGATATCACTGAGGATCAATGTACGGCGACGGCCCTTATGATCAGGACGACGGTTCATGAAGTCGAGAGCGATATCGAGGGAGTTGATATCGGAGTTATAAGAGTCGTTGATGAGCGTACAGCCATGCTGTCCCTCTTTCACCTCCAGGCGCATGGCGATAGCCTCGAGTTTCTGCATACGCTCGTCGAGGTCATCAGCGGAGACTCCGATACGCAGGGCGACAATGGCACAGATGATAGAGTTCTTGATACTGGCCTCATCGATGAACGGAATACTGTACCAGTTCTCTTCACCACCTTTATATATATAGGTGATCGTTGTGGCACTCTCCTTCTTCTCCACCGACTTAATATACATCGGCGCTTTCTTATCCTTCATAGACCAGCCGAGGCGCTCCTGGCTCTCACCATTGGGGAGTTTGCTGTCTACGCCTTTCAGTCCTTCCTCCACGAGAGGATCATCGGCATCATAGACAATGGTCTGCGCATCATGGAAGAGCACCATCTTCTCCTCACATTTCTGCAACTTTGAAGAGAAGTTCTTCTGATGGGCCTCACCGATATTCGTCAGTACGGCAATTGTCGGCTGGATAATATCACGCAGGGCGAGCATCTCACCGGGCTCACTGATACCGGCCTCGAAGATACCGACCTTCGTCTGCTCGTTCATGAGCCATACCGACAGAGGAACACCGATCTGAGAGTTATAGCTGCGCGGGGAACGGGTGACATACATCTGCGGAGAGAGCAACTGGTAGAGCCACTCCTTGACCATCGTCTTGCCGTTGGAGCCCGTGATACCGACAATAGGAATGTCAAACTCATCCCTGTGGCGCTCAGCAAGGCGCTGAAGAGCCTCAAGGGTATTGACGACCTTCAGAAAGTTAGCCTCGGGATAATCAGAGGCATAGCCCTTGGGCACCTCGGTGACGACAAAGTTGCGAACACCCCGGCGGTAAAGCTCGGGGATATAGTTGTGACCATCATTGCGTCCTGTCTTCAGGGCGAAGAAGAGTGTCTCCTCGGGGAAACACAGAGACCGGCTGTCGGTGAGGATGAATCCGATGTTGGCATCCCGGTCACCATAGCGACGCGCACCAATGAGTGTGGTTACTTTCTCGATTGTATATGTCATCTCTTAAAGATATTGTTTCTGTAGTGCAAAGTTAGGATATTTTTTTGATAACTCCCCTACTTTTAACATGGTTTTATTCATAAAATCTTTATATTCTTGCGAATCGGGGTGGAAGGGGCGGTGCTGAAGGGCTGCTTTCAATGGAGCCCAGTCCTGCAAGAAGGCTTTAGCACTGTCGGAGAAATAGGTTTCGACGAATCGTTCCCAGATATATTCCACGGCCTGCGATGAGGGATGGAGCATGTCGTCGGCATAGAAACGGTAGTCACGGAGCTCGTCGTTAACAATCTCATAGGCGGGGAAATAGTCCACCTGATGAGGATAACGGCGACAGACCTCATCGGCGGCGAGGAGCAGTGTTGCCTTCGAGAGCTGTGAGCCGTGGTAGCCGTATTTACGATAACGGATGGGACTGACGGTGAGGATAAGAGAAAAAGCCTCACCCCCCTGATTCAACAACTCTATAGTCTCACTCAGTGCATCGGCACATTCATCCACAGAGAGGACTTTCTCTTCGAAGAGTCGTTGCGGCCGCTTCCGGCAGTTATCGACAATCTCACCCGTCTCCTTTAATATATACACATGATTAGTACCGAGCGTAATGACTACAGTTTTGGGGAAAGGAGTAATTGCCTCCCCCACCTTTTCTATCGTATGTCTCACCGACACGGGGTTATACATCACGCCGAAGGGGTTGACGACGGCATGGAACTGATTCTCCTGAAACTTATGTCCCAGGTTATCAGCAAAACAAGACCCCACGAAGAGCATGTCTTCGCAGGGTTCTATTTCAATTTTTCCTTTCGGAATATCTACGATCGTTCGGAAATCCATGAAGATTTATTTGATCCCCTTCGTAGGGGCGGCCCTTGTGGCCGTCCTAACTGTGCAAATAGAACGTCCCGGTTAGGACGGCCACAAGGGCCGCCCCTACGGAGG
>JAQXXT010000002.1 GCA_029226205.1 Prevotellaceae bacterium | reverse complement strand
AACTCGCCCGGGATCCGCCCCCCACCCGGCCCGCCCCTACGGTGGATATTAGGACGGCCACAAGGGCCGCACCCTACGGTGGGTGTTAGGACGGCCACAAGGGCCGCACCCTACGGTGGAATTAGGACGGCCATAAGGGCCGCACCGGTGGATCTAACCTACCACGAGTCTTTTCAGTTCCTCATTGTTGAAATCCTTACGGAACGTGATGGTGATATCCTCATCCTTGAATCCCATTTCCTCGAGCATCGGGACGAGGACACGTGCGGCATTGGCTTGCGCCTCGGTGGTGAGGTCGAGCCGGTCGAGGTCTCCGAGGATGGCCTCGCGGCCCTGTTGCTCGAGCTTGCTGCGGTCGGCATCGGAGAACTTGGACCGTGTCAGTCCTACATATTCCTTTACGCCCTCGTGGTCTACCCTTGTCGCCGTGAGCTCGATCTTCGGGTCGGGGAGGAGGATCTCGATCTTCCGCCCCTGCCGACGGACATTCCGCTCACTGAAGTCGCTGAAGTCGATATAGGCCTTCACGGTGGCGTCGATTGGAATGGCGATCTTCCGCTGGCCGCCGGGGACATTGACTTTGAAGTCATGGCTCATGAACGAGCCCTGCCACTGCAGCTGGTCATCGGACGTGATGATCTTCCGCACCTGACACTGCGTGGTATACAGCCGTGAGCACTGCCGGATCTGCATGACCATCAGCGGCAGCGTGTCCTGCGTCTGTGTCGTGGCATCAGTATGTCGGCCCGTGCAAGAGGCACTGAGAAGCCCCAGGAGAAGCACGGGGAGGATGTATTTGAATTGTTTCATGAGCCTTTTTGCTTCTTCATGTTGCAAAATTAACATTATTTTCGCAGAAAATTGACTTTTATTCAAAAAATCTTTGCTTTTGATGTTCTTAAGACAATATATTTCTTGTGGAACATGAAAAATTAAATGGGTTGTTTAGAAAAATATCTCAATGAGATATTTTTTTATCTACGTTAGATAAAAACGAAAACAACTTGTTTGGAACCATTTCTACGAAGAACATCAGGTGCGTCTGGTCTTATTTGGATAGTTTCCTTTTTGACAGAAAATTATATGATTTTAATATTTGTTCCGCTGATATTTAACATTCGTTCACTCGAAAAAACATGGTGTAATTGCGAAAATTACAGTTTGCGTGGTTTTTCGAGCGTTTTTTCTGGTTTTGGGGACAGAATACAGACTGATGTTGGAGTGGTGATATTTTGGGTGTTTGCGGTAACAGAAGACCTGGGTTTGAAAACGAAATAGAAAAGCTGGTCGGTTGTGAATGAATATGCGCTTTTTTTCGTTGGGTTTTGTGCATTTTTTATGGTCTTTCTTCTTAAAACGGCTGTATGGGTGTCATTTTTGGAGCACTTGGTGGTGTTTTTCCTCCGTAGGGGCGGCCCTTGTGGCCGTCCTAATACCCAATAAGGCGGAACAGGATCAATCATGTCCTTACTTTATCATCGTGAGGACGGCCACAAAATCAGGCTACTACAACATATTATCACTGACTATAAGTTACAAGTTACAGGTTACAAATTACAAATCACAAAATCACAAAATCGCAAATTGGCGTAATTTGATGTTTTATACATTTCTCGTGAATATTTATGTGATAAATAATAAGCAAATCATTTATATACTATATTATAATATATTATATATATAATATATTATAATATAGTATATACCCTTGGGATGTGATTGCCCCTAAGGTAGTAATTTGTAATTTGTAACCTGTAACTTGTAATTTTACGCCAATTTGCGATTTTGTGATTTTGTGATTTTGTGATTTTTTGCGTGGGCCAGCCTCTTGATTCAGCATCCTTTGTGGGTCATGATGTTGAGAACCATATCATCGGTGGAGCACATGGCTTCCTTGCCGATATCGGTGAGGTTATGGATACTCTGGTCGACATCCTCGTCGATGATGCCCTCGGCGGCGGTGACATGCTTCCCTTCCATGGCCAGGAGGGCGGAGAGGAGGGCTGTGCTGACACCCGAGCAGATCTTCAGTGAGCAACTCGGTTTGGCACCGTCACAGATCATGCCTGTGAGGTTCGCGATCATATTCTTCACGGCATAGCAGACATGGGTGTAGTCGCCGCCCATGAGGTAGGTGATGCCACAGCTGCTGCCGATGCTCGCCACTACGCAGCCGCAGAGGGCGCTCAGACGGCCGAGGCTCTGCTTGATATAGATGGCCGTGAGATGGCTCAGTGTGAGGGCACGGATGAGCTCCTCCTCGGTGTTCTCGTTCTCGATGGCGAAGACGGCGACGGGATTCGTGGCACAGATGCCCTGGTTGCCCGAGCCGCTGTTGCTCATCACGGGGATGAGGGCGCCACCCATACGGGCGTCACAGGCGGAGGCGGTCTTCGAGATGATATGAGAGAAGATGCTGTTGCCGAAGATGCCATGGGCCAGCGGACGGTCCATGGTCTTGCCGAGACAGTGGCCGTAGTTGTGCTTGATGCTCTCGTTGGCAGCCTTGAGGTTATAGTCTTTCGTGGCGAGGATGAAACGGATCTCGTCGAGGGGTGTCTCCATGGCGAAATCCCATACCATCCGGAGGTTCAGACAGATCTCCTCGTCGTCCTCGTCATGGTGGGAGTTTTTCCGTTTGTCGAAGGCGACCTGACCGTCCTTCTCTTCCATGACGAAGTTCGTATGGGAGCCCTGGATGATCGTCGTGGCCTCATGGTTGCCGGCCTGCACCTGTACCTCGATATAGAGTTTCTCAGAGGTGTCCTTGAGTTGGATGGTGATGGGGTTCGTACGGATATAGTTCTTGCCGTCCTCGAGGCTGTCGGGCGTGAGGTCCTTGATGACCTCAAGCTGGTATTCCGACTTGCCGATGAGGGCGCCGAGGGCGATGGCGATGGGCAGGCCGATCATCCCCGTGCCGGGGATGCCGACACCCATGGCGTTCTTCAGCATATTTCCGCTGAGCCATACCGTGATCTTCTCCGGACGGCCCCCGAGGAGTTCCGTGGCACGTGCCGTACAGAGGGCGACGGCCATCGGTTCCGTGCAGCCTACCGCCGGGACGACTTCCCGGTGGATGAGGTTGATGATCTTTTTTCTCGTATTTTGGTCAAGCATAGAATTCTTTTGTTGTTTATCCGCCGTAGGGTGCGGCCCTTGTGGCCGTCCTAAATTCCATGTAATTCCCGGTTAGGACGGCCACAAGGGCCGCGCCCTACGGTGGATCAGGTGGAATTTAGGACGGCCACAAGGGCCGCCCCTACGGCGGAATTTGGACGGCCACAAGGGCCGCCCCTACGGTGGATTATTTGCTGCGGTATTTCTCGAGTCCCGCGTTGAGGAAGTCGAGGTAGTCGTTGATGTCCTCCTTATAGGAACGGGAGGCGGTGAGGGGATTACCCTCATTGTCGACGGCGACATAGAACGGCTGGGCGTTGGCACCAAACTTATGACTCTGGAGATAGCTCCATTTGTCACCGATCGTGCGCAGCGTGCGCTGCTGGCCATTGTCGTTGACGACCATCGGCTTAGCCAACGGTGTCTTGTCATCGACGAAGAGGGAGATGAGGACATAGTCCTTCGTCAACTTCTCAGCCACACGGGGATCGGTCCATACGGCAGCCTCCATTTTACGGCAGTTGACACAGCCGAAGCCCGTGAAGTCGAGCAATACCGGCTTGCCCTGGGCCTTGGCGGCAGCCATACCAGCCTCATAGTCGGTATACTGAGCCTGGACGGTCTTCGTGTTGAGGTTGAAGTCCTGCGTGTTGATAGGCGGCGCGAAGGCGCTGACAGCCTTACAGGGAGCGCCCCAGAGGCCGGGGACCATATAGATGGCGAAGGCGATGGAGCAGAGGCCGAGCATGATAGCCGGGACGGGCATCGGACGGTTGATATCACCACCGATCTCGTCGGCACGGAATTTCAGCCAGCCTACGAGATAACAGCCGAGGGCGAGGAAGATGACGATCCAGAGGCACAGGAACGTCTCACGGTCGAGGATATGCCAGCCGTAGGCCAGATCGGCCACGGAGAGGAATTTCAGGGAGAAGGCGAGCTCCACGAAGCCGAGGACGACCTTGATCTGCGTCATCCACGAGCCGCTCTTCGGACTCTTCTTCATGAGCGTGGGGAACATGGCGAAGAGGGAGAAGGGGATGGCCAGGGCGAGGGCGAAACCGAACATGCCGACGGCCGGGCCGAGCCAGTTGCCGGAAGTCAGCGTCTCCACGAGGAGCAGACCGACGATCGGTGCCGTACAGGAGAAGGAGACGAGGACGAGGGTGAAGGCCATGAGGAAGATGGAGAGGAATCCCGTGGCCTGGGAGGCCTTGCTGTCGACTTTGTTGCCCCAACTGTCGGGGAGCTTGATCTCGAACCATCCGAAGAAGGAGAGGGCGAAGATGACGAGGAGGAGGAACAGGAAGATGTTGAATCCGGCACTCGTGGCCAGGGCGTTCAGCGCTGAGGAGCCGAAGCAGGCCGTGACGATGATGCCCAGGGCGAGGAAGATGACGATGATGGAGATGCCATAGGTGATGGCGTCACGCACGCCCTTGCCCTTGTTGTCTTTCGACCGTTTGAGGAAGAACGATACCGTCATCGGGATAATCGGCCAGATACAGGGCATGACGAGGGCCAGGAGGCCACCGAGGAAGCCCATGATGAAGAGGTAGAAGATGCCGTGACCGGCCATGCTGTTGTTGCCGCCATAGGCTTTCAGCTGGTCGATGACGGGCTTCCAGAGCTGGTCCTCATCGGCCTTGGAGAGGGATGCCGTGGCAGCACTGTCGACACGGGCGGTACTGTCGGTCTTCAACGCTGCCAGCGAGTCGGCCTTCGCCTTGGCGAGGAGAGCCTGGGCCTGGGTGTCACCATTGGCGGCAGCGGCGGCGAGGGCGGCGGCATCAGTACCATCGGCTGTCGTGGCAGCTGCGGCTCCGTCGACTTTCGGACTCTTGCCCGACTTGACGATGGGTACGTCGGTAGGCGGCATACAGTTCTCGTCATTACACGTACCGTAGTTCAGATAGGCATCGATATGATAGTTGGGCTTCGTGAACTTGATTTTCTGTACGAAGGTCACGCTATGTTCGAAATAGCGCAGTTTCATCTCAAAGACCTTATCGAAGGTGGAGATCTCATGACCACGAGGCTGCAGCCCACCGACGAGCTGGACACCGTCAAGCTTGTTGGCATGGAACGTGGCGGGGGTGGGACCGTCGCCTCCGAGATTCGTGGAGTAGACGTGCCATCCGGGTTTGATACTACCGGTGAAGATGATTTCTGCTTCAGCGCTGCCGTTTGTCTTCAGCTGTGCCGTGAACTTCACGGGCTGTAACATCTGTGCGCTGGCCCATAGGGTCATCATCAAAACCAGGGCAAGAGATAGGATTCTTTTCATTTTGCTAATACGTTTTTTTTCTCTTCTCAAGTAATTTGATGCAAAATTACAACATTCTTATTGATTTCCGCACAAAATCTATTAAAAATACGCTTTATATGCGAAAATGGGCACATAATTTAACAGAATTAACAAATAAAAGTAAAGAAGTAGAAAAGTAAAGAAGTAAAAGGACAGAAAGGTAAAGAAGTAAAAGGTTGAAGAAATAAAAAGGTCAAAAGACAGAGTGTGGTCGCCCCCTGCAAGGGGATGAGACATATTACTCCCCTCCCTTTTGGGGAGGGGATGGGGGTGAGGCATTACATATTTCTGAGTGCGGCGAGAAGTTCCTGGTTTTCGCTGCGCTTGCCGATGGTGATGCGCAGACAGTTGCCACAGAGCTTCACCCGTGTGCGGTTGCGGACGATGATACCCTTGTTCACGAGATAGTCGTAGACACCCTGGGCATTGTCCATACGCGTGAGGAAGAAGTTGGCGTCGGTGGGGTAGACCTTCTCGATGAAGGGCAGATCGGCGACGGCATCCATGACACGTGTGCGCTCCTGGAGGATGATGCTGATCCATTTGTCCACCTGGAACGGGTCCTTCAGCGCTTCCATAGCCTGTTGCTGGGTGAGGAGGTTGACATTATACGGATATTTCACCTTGTTGTATAATGCGATGATCTCCTTCGACGCAAAGGCCATACCGAGACGGATGGCGGCGCAGCCCCAGGCCTTGCTCATCGTGTTGAGGACGATGAGGTTCGGATGATCGAGGACGACTTTCCGCAACGGCTCGGTATCACGGGCGAAGTCAATATAGGCCTCGTCGACGATGACGATACCCTCGAAGCGGTTGACGACACCGAGGATGGCGTCGCGGTTGATGAGGTTTCCCGTCGGGTTGTTCGGAGAACAGATCCAGATGACCTTCGTGTTGTCGTCGCAGGCGGCGAGGAGTTTGTCGGCCGTGATCTGATACTGTTCGTCGAGGAGGACAGGACGGTATTCCACATCGTTGATATCGGCGCAGACCTTATACATGCCGTAGGTCGGTTCGATGGCTACGACATTATCCTTGCCGGGGCGACAGAACACACGGTAGGGCAGGTCGATGGCCTCGTCACTGCCATTGCCGAGGAAGATATTCTCCGCCGGCACGCCCTTGACCTCACTGAGGCGGACCTTCAGGTCACGCTGCAGCGGGTCGGGGTAGCGGTTATAGGGTTGGTTGTAAGGATTCTCATTGGCGTCGAGGAACACGTGGGCCTCGTGTCCGCTGTATTCATCACGGGCAGAGGAGTAGGGTGCCAGCCGCCAGATGTTCGGCCTTACCAAGTCTTGAAGATTCTTCATATGATTGGGGATTTTAATCCAATTGCAGGGGCCGTCCCTTGTGGCGGCCCGTCGTCCGGTAGGACGAATCACCCGGCATGGTTGACCATTCGTCATGGCGCACCGCCAGCGGGCCGCCACCCGGCACGGCCCCTGCAAAGGGATGTGTGGATCGGTTATTTCAGGCTCTGCAGGCGGAGGCGCATGGCGTTGGCATGGGCTTCGAGCTGCTCATTCTCAGCCATACAGACGACGGCATTGCCGATGGAACGGATGCCATCCTCGGTGAGATGCTGGAACGTTACCTTCCGGATATAACTGTCGAGGTTCACGCCATTATAAGCCAGGGCATAGCGGTGCGTGGGGAGCGTGTGGTTCGTGCCACTGGCATAGTCGCCGGCACTCTCACAGGCATAGCTGCCGAGGAACACGCTGCCCGCATTGATGACCTTTGCGGCGAGGTCCTCATAATCCTTCGTGGCGATGATGAGGTGCTCAGGGGCATAGCAGTTGCTCAGGTCGATGGCTTCCTGCGTGTCGTGTACGAGGACGAACTGGGAGTTTTCGAGGGTCTTCGCGGCAATCTCATGACGCGGCAGAACCGGCAGCTGGCGCTCCACCTCTTCCTTCACCTTCGAGAGCATATCCTCGGAAGTCGTGATGAGGAACACCTGAGAGTCGATACCATGCTCAGCCTGGGAGAGGAGATCAGCGGCGACGAAGACGGGATTGCTCGTCTCGTCGGCGATGACACAGACCTCTGACGGACCGGCGGGCATGTCGATGGCGACATCATGAAGACTCACCTGTTGCTTGGCAGCCATGACATACTGGTTGCCGGGACCGAAGACCTTATAGACTTTCGGCACAGACTCCGTGCCATAGGCCATGGCACCGATAGCCTGGACACCACCGGCCTTGAAGATCTTGCTCACGCCGGCGACATGGGCGGCGGCGAGGATGGCGGGGTTCACCTTTCCTTCCTTGTTCGGCGGCGTGCAGAGGACGATCTCCTTACAGCCGGCGATCTTCGCCGGGGTGGCGAGCATGAGGACGGTGGAGAACAGCGGTGCCGTACCGCCGGGGATATAGAGGCCTACCTTCTCGATGGCCACGGCTTTCTGCCAGCAGACGACGCCACGGCACGTCTCCACCTTCTGACCCTGGAAGATCTCAGAGCGGTGGAACTTCTCAATATTGCTGTGGGCCAGACGGATAGACTGTAACAGTTGCGGAGAGACGAGATGCAGGGCCTCGTTGATCTCCTCTTCCGTCACGGCGAGAGAAGAGAGGCTCACATGATCGAACTGCTCCTCATATTTCTTCACGGCAGCGTCACCGTTTTCACGGACATCATCGAGGACACCCTTCACGGTGGCGTTGAGACGGGAGACATCGAGGTGCGGACGCTCCACGATCTTCTCCCATTCCTCCCTTGCGGGGTATTTGAGTATGTGCATAGTTTACAGAATCATTTTCTCGATCGGCGTGACGAGGATACCCTGTGCGCCGAGTTCCTTCAGTTTACCGATAATTTCCCAGAACCGCTTCTCGTCGAGGACAGTATGGATGGAGCACCACTTCTCGTCGGCCAGCGGGATGATCGTAGGACTCTTGATGCCCGGGAGCACGTCGGTGATCTCCTTGACCTTGTCCTTCGGCGCGTTCATCATGACATATTTCTTGTCCTGGGCGCTGCGGACAGCCTCGAAACGGAAGAGCATCTCGTTGAGGACCTTGTGCTTCTCCTCATCCATATTCCAGTTGCCGATGAGGACAGCCTCACTCTGCATCACCACTTCCACCTCCTTGAGGTTGTTGCTGATAAGGGTGGAACCGCTGGAGACGATGTCGAAGATACCATCGGCCAGACCGATGCCCGGACTGATCTCTACGGAACCCGTGATGACATGGATATCGGTGTTGATACCGTTCTTCTTCATGAAGTTGTCGAGGATATAAGGATAGGATGTAGCCACCTTCTTACCCTCGAACCACTGAAGGCCGTTGTATTCGATCTCCTTGGGGATAGCCAGGGACAGACGGCACTTGCTGAAGCCCAGACGTGAGATCACCTGGGCATGCTCGTGTCGCTCGACAAATTCATTCTCCCCGACGATACCGATATCGGCAACGCCGTTGGCGACGCTCTGAGGGATGTCATCATCCCGGAGATAGAGCACCTCCAGTGGGAAGTTGGAAGACTGAACGAGGAGCGTGCGCTTGCTGGGGCTCACTTTGATGTCTGCTTCTGCGAGCAGATTCATCGTGTCGTCAAAAAGCCGACCTTTTGACTGGACTGCAATTCTTAACATAAAAAACTTGGTTTGTTAAATAAAATCATTGCAAAATTACTCGTTTTCGTTGATATATGCAACATTTTTTGTAATTTTGTGCGGTAAAAACATGATGAAAGTATATTTATCCATAATATTTGCAGTTTTTCTTCTCTTTTCTTGTACGCCAAAAAAGGAGAAGATCACGACGCCATGGGGTACGACGATCAACACCGACGGCACGCAGACGGCACCGCAGTCGGATCATTTCACCCTCGACGACCTCATCAGCAATGGTGAGATCATCATGCTCACGCTCTCCGGGCCTGACACCTATTATGACTATCACGGCCGTGGCATGGGCTTGCAGTATATGCTCGGGGAGCAGTTTGCCAAGAGTCTCGGCGTCTCCCTGCGTGTGGAGGTCTGTGCCGACACGACGGAGATGATCCATAAGCTCGAGGAGGGAGAAGGAGATATTATCGGTGTGCCCCTGCCTGTAAGGGGACATGAGAAAGGCCATGGCGGACTGCTGTTCTGTGGTGCCACGATGTCGGGTGGCGCGATGCAGTGGGCCGTAAAGAAAGGTAGTGAGGAACTGGCGAAGGCCCTCGATCACTGGTTCTCGCCGGATCTTATCTCCAAGGTGAAGGCGCAGGAGAAGTTCATCCTCTCTACGGGAGGTGTCATCCGCCATGTCTATGCGCCGATCCTTAATGCCGGTCGTGGCCTGATCTCGCGATATGATACCTATTTCCGCATGTATGCCCCGATGGCCGGTGTCGACTGGAAGTTGCTGGCGGCACAGTGCTATCAGGAGAGTTGTTTCGATCCCAACGCCCATTCCTGGGCCGGTGCCATGGGACTGATGCAGATCATGCCGTCAACGGCGGCCCATCTCGGACTTCCGATGGAGATGATCCATGATCCGCAGTCGAATATCGCCGCTGCCGCCCGTTTCATGGCTGAGCTGCAAGGGAAGTTCCCCGATGTCGATCCCGCCCAGCGTGTGTTCTTCGCTCTGGCATGTTATAATGGTGGTTACTGGCATATCCGTGATGCCATGGCCCTTGCACGCCGTTACGGCCGGAATCCCGGTTCGTGGGCAGACGTGAGTGAGTTTGTCCTCAAACTCAGTATCCCCGAGTTCTACCAGGATCCCGTCGTCAAGCACGGATACATGCGCGGCCAGGAGACTGTCGATTATGTCGAGCGCATCCGCCAGCGGTGGATGCAGTATAGGGGGATGTAAAGCCTCACCCCCAACCCCTCTCCTTTGTGGAGGGGTTGGGGGTGAGGCTTTTATCCTTGATCTCCCAGATAGCTGTCTTTGAAACCTAAGAAATAGAGGATGGCGTCGAGGCCGAGCGTGTTGATGCTCTGTTCGGCATTGGCGACGACGCGCGGCTTGGCATGGAAGGCAATGCCGAGACCGGCCTCGGAGATCATCGGAAGGTCGTTGGCACCATCGCCGACGGCAATCGTCTGGGCGAGGTTCACATGTTCCACCTGTGCGATGAGCTTCAGCAGTTCGGCCTTGCGGTGACCGTCGACGATCTCACCGACATAACGGCCTGTGAGTTTCCCGTCATCACCAATCTCAAGCTCGTTGGCATAGACATAGTCGATGCTGTAGCGCTTGCGGAGATATTCCCCGAAATAGGTGAAGCCACCACTGAGGATGGCAATCTTATAACCGCAGCGTTTTAGTACGGCCATCAGACGGTCTGTACCCTCGGTGATCGGCAGATGTTCGGCGATATCCTTCATCACACTGACATCGAGGCCTTTGAGCAGGGCTACACGGCGTGTGAAACTCTCCTTGAAATCAATCTCTCCCCGCATGGCACTCGCCGTGATGGCCTTCACCTGATCACCGACACCGGCACGCTCGGCGAGCTCGTCGATACACTCCGTCTGGATGAGCGTGGAGTCCATATCGAAACAGATCAGACGGCGCATGCGACGGTACATGTCATCTTTCTGGAAAGAGAAATCGATGGCATCCTCCTTCGACATCCGCATCAGTTCCCCCTGCATTTTCGCACGGTCCTCAGGCTCACCACGGAGCGAGAGTTCGATGCACGACCGCCGCTTGTTCTCTTCAGGATGACGGATACTCACACGACCCGTCAGACGGATGATGGAGTCGATATTCAGTCCTTGGGAGGCGATGATCTTCGTGGCACCGGCGATCTGCGAGGCCGTGAGCGTACGGCCCATGACGGTGAGGATATACCGGTTCTTGCCTTGTTGGCTGACCCAGTCCTCATAGGCATCATCGGAGACAGCCTGGAAACCGATGTTCACGCTGAGCTCGTTGGCCTTGAAGAGACACTCCTTCATGACCTGGCCGCTCTGGCGCTCCTCCACACGGATAAGGACACCGAGGGACAGCGAAGAGTGGATATCCGCCTGACCGATATCAAGGATGTTCGCGTCATGACGCGCGAAGATCTCCATGAATGAGGCTGTCAGACCCGGACGGTCCTGCCCCGTGATGGAGATAAGAATCTGTTCTTTCCGCATGAGTTACTTGAAATAATACAGGAAAGTGGCAAGGCCCTGCAGTGCCGGCTTGCGCTCTCCTTCTATCTCGATCTTGAAATCAATACCTGCCTTGCAAATGCCACGGAGGTTCTCAATGCTGGCGAGTTTCGTGACAAGACGGATACGGGAACCGACGAGGACGGGCTTGCCGAAGCGCATCTTGTCCATGCCGTAGTTGACCATCATCGACACATTGTTGACCTTGAGGATCTGTCCCCAGAAATGTGGCAGCAGACTGAGGGTGAGGTAGCCGTGGGCGATGGTGCTCTTGTAAGGACTTTCCTTCTTCGCACGTTCCACGTCGACATGAATCCACTGATGATCGAGGGTGGCATCAGCGAAAGCGTTGATGCGATCCTGGTCGACCTGCAGCCATTCACTCGTTCCTAACTCTTTGCCCTCATAGGTGGCAAACTCATCGTAACTATTGATTACTAATTGTTCCATGATGTTTTCGTAAAAATTTCTGATGCAAAGGTAAAAAATAAAACTGATATCTTGAACGCTTTTCGTAAAAACTTGCTAACTTTGCGTCGAATTATGAGAAATTGGATTTTAACACACCGCAGGCTGGCCCTTTGGCTCGCCGGTATCCTCGCCGTGGCCCTCGTCGCTGTGACGGCCTGGTACTGCCTCGTCAGCCGTCAACATATCAACAAGGACGATATCAGTAACTACCGCGTCACCGTGAAGCGTGTGACGTCCTACTCCCTCTATGCCGATGGCAAGAAGATCGTAGATTTCTATCCTGACACCACGACCCTCGACGGTTGTTGGGAGGACAGATTTACCCTTATCCCAAGTTCTTTCGGTCGGATTCTCGTCGTCGACAACACGAAGGCGATGAAGACGCGGTTCCGTGGCCTCGACCTCCCGAGCTGGCTGAAAGAGAAGAACGACTCCATCCACCGGCTTCTCCTCGATCAGCAGGGCATGCTCGACGAGATGCAGTACTATCTGAAAGTACATAGCGTCCGTGACGAGGGCTTCTCCACCGTTGCTGATCTCTACACGACGACAAAGGCCGACTACGACAGTCTGACGCTGATCTATGACTCCGTACGCCATCATACCTCGCAGAAGAGCAAACTCTCCATCCGTTTCAACTGTCATTATTATTATGGTAAGGAACGGCTGAAGGTATTGCCATCGATTCATAAGGGGTATGTCTTGTTGCAGTCGGCACACATGCCATTCCGTGCCATCGGTCGTCCGAAACTCGTGGCGCGTCTGCTGGCCTCGTTCCTCTACCGTTCCCGTCCCCTCGATATCGACTGGGCCCTCTTCCCCGACAGTGTGGGGAATGTCTACTGCGGTGAGGTCGACAGCCTCGGACGGTATGACGGCTATGGCTGGCTGCGGGAGAAAGACGGCAACTACTACGACGGACAGTGGAGCCACGGCAAGCGCAACGGCTTCGGTTTCTCCCTACGGCCCGGCAAGGCTATGCGGGTCGGTGAATGGAAGGACGACAGTTACCAGGGTGAGCGTCTCGTATATAATAAGGATCGTATCTATGGTATTGATATCTCGAAATACCAGCACATGATGCACAAGAAGCGCTATGCCATCGACTGGGCGCATCTGCGTATCACCTCACTGGGGAGTATGAGTCAGAAAGAGGTTCATGGTAGTATCGACTATCCCATCTCGTTTATCTTCATCAAGAATACGGAGGGCCGTACCGTTTTCAATCCTTACTATGAGCGCGACTACAAAGCGGCGAAAGCTCATGGTTACAAGATCGGTACGTATCATTACTTCACGACACGGTCATCGGGTTATCAGCAGGCTGTTTTCTTCCTCCGTCACAGTCATGTCGCCGCGGGTGATCTGCCTCCGGTCCTCGATGTAGAGCCACTGCCGAGTCAGATCCGCAAAATGGGCGGCGTGGGGGCTCTCTTCCGGGAGATCCGCTCGTGGCTGCGTATCGTGGAGAATCACACGGGTAAGCGTCCGATCCTGTATATCAGTCAGATTTTCGTGAATCGTTATCTCGACCACGCGCCCGACATCAAGCACGGCTATCCCGTATGGATTGCCCGTTACGGCCAGTACAAGCCCGATATCCGTCTGGTCATCTGGCAGCTGAGTCCCGATGGCCATGTTCAAGGCATCGTCGGGCATACTGATATCAATGTCTTCAACGGGTATCGGAATGAGTTCGAACGGTGGAGCAAATAGAAGCCTCACCCCCAACCCCTCCCCAAAGGGGAGGGGAGTGATGTGTCTTTTCCCTTTGCAAACAGGATTTTTCATGTTGCACCTGCTAAAAAAAGACAGAGTAACAGATCAAACATATTTTGCGCAGAATATGTTAAATCTATTACTCTGTCTTTTTCACTGTAGGGCGTGTCTCGCATTTTACTCCCCTCCCTTTTGGGGAGGGGTAGGGGGTGAGGCTTTTTATTCTTTCTTCAAATTAGCCTCCTGCAGTCCGTAGTGCTTCTTCTTGTCGATGACGAGAAGGAGAAGGCTGAGGACGACGGCGATGACGCCGAAAGCGCAGAAGACACTCATACTTGTCGTGTAACTCGGATCTTCACTGTTCAGCCATCCGATCAACATCGGGACGAGACTCAGTCCGATGTTCTGGATATAGAAGATGATGGCATAGGCGGAACCGAGGAGCTTCATCGGGATGATCTTCGGCACACTCGGCCACATAGCGGAGGGCACGAGGGAGAAGGCCACGCCGAGGAGAATCATGATGATCACGGCAAACCAGCCATAAGGAAGGATATGGATGGCGAAGATGAAGTGGATGGCGGCGAGCATGGCCGAGCCAATCAGCATCAGTGTGGCACCTTTTCCTATCTTGTCATAGAGGGAACCGAAGAGCGGTGTCAGCAGGATCGTGCCGAAGGGGATCAGACCCGGGATGATACCGGCGACATCCTCATGCACGCCGTAGTTGGCAATCATCAGTTTGGTGGCGAACTTCAGGAACGGGAACACGCCGCTGTAGAAGAGGAGGCACAGCAGGCAGATACACCAGAAGCCAGGGTTTGTGAAGATCAGAGCGAGGTCACGGAAATGGAACTCCTCATCCTCGTCTTCCTTCTCTTCCTCTTTCTCTTCCTGCTTCAGGCTCTCACCCTTGGCATCGGCGATACTCTTGTCGAGACGCTTGTCCATCACGCAGTATACGCAGAAGGCCAGGAAACCGATGATCAGCAGGACCATGCCGAGGCATACCGGGGCGCTGACCTTTCCGCCGAAGGCCTTGGCGAAAGGCAGGGAACCCATGAGGGCTGCTGCCGTACCGAGACGGGCGAGGGCGACCTGGATACCCATGGCCAGGGCGAGCTCATGACCCGTGAACCATTTTGTGATGATCTTTGATACCGTGATACCGCAGATCTCACAACCCGTGCCGAAGATGGCGAAGCCCAGCGAGGCCACGGCCGCCGACATCGGGAGGTTGCCTTTATAGATCAGAATGTTGAGATAGATGTGGCTGTCACCGAAGTCATGGCTTACGCCAATAAACTTGATACAAACACCGATGACCATCAGCGCGCATGCCATGATACCCGTGAAGCGGATGCCCATCTTGTCGAGGATGATACCACCGAAGAAGAGCATGAAGAGGAACACGTTGATCAGTCCGTAGCTGCCGGAGAAGAAGCCATAATCAGTGGAGGTCCATCCGAGGCCACCGGCGGCCTTGCTCGTCTCAATGAGTTTCTCCAAAGGATCCATCACGTCGGTGATGAAGTAGCCCATCATCATCGTGAAGGCTACGATGAAGAGCGCTGTCCATCGCGCTCCCTTGCTGTCGCTCAGCAAGTGTTGAATTTTCTCAGTCATAATATTATTTTCTCGTATTTGTGTTGATTATTTTTTCAGCCATTTGTCAAGCCAGTTGAAGAAGGTACGCTGCCAGAGGATACCATTCTGCGGCTTCAATACCCAGTGGTTCTCATCGGGGAAGATGAGGAGCTCTGCGGGAATGCCACGCATGCGGGCAGCATTGAAGGCGCCCATGCCCTGGTTGGCATTGATACGGTAGTCTTTCTCACCATGGATACAGAGGATTGGCGTGTCCCACTGTCCGACAGCCTTATGGGGACTGTTCTCATAGGTCTTCTTCGCGTTGGCCGTCATGTCCTTGTTCCAGTAAGCATCGTCATACTCCCAGTTGGAGAACCATGCCTCTTCGGTATCGGTATACATCGACTCGAGGTTGAAGGCACCGTCATGGGCGATGAAGCACTTGAAGCGCTTGTTGTGATGACCGGCGAGATAGTAGACGCTGAAACCACCGAAGGAGGCACCGACACAGCCGAGCTTGTCCTTGTCGACATACGGCAGGTTGTTGGCGGCATCATCGATGGCAGAGAGGTAGTCGTCCATGCACTGGCCTGTCCAGTCGCCGCTGATCTCCTCGTTCCACGCACTGCCGAAGCCCGGGAGGCCACGACGGTTCGGCGCTACGATGACATAGCCGTGGGCGGCCATGATGAAGAAGTTCCAACGGTAGCTCCAGAACTGGGATACCGGACTCTGCGGGCCACCCTCACAATATAATAAGGTGGGATATTTCTTAGTCTTGTCGAAATGTGGGGGAAGGATAATCCATACGAGCTCCTGCTTGCCGTCGGTTGTTTTCACCCAGCGCTGCTGGATCGTCGGTTTGGCGAGCTGATTGAGGATGTCGGCATTCTCCGTCGTCACCTGTGTGAGTTTTCCACCTTTCTCCTTACCGGCGGTGAGGAGGTAGAGGTCATCGGGAGCAACCATGGAGTGACGGCTGACGAGGAGCGTATGGCTCTTGGCGTCGTTGCCGAGCATCTGCAGACTGCCGTAGTCATTCCACTGCTCGGGGCTGACCTGCATCACCTTACGGTCAAGCGTGACATTATAGACATTCACGCAGGCATGCCAGCAGCCGAGGAAATAGACGCTCTTGCTGTCGTTGGCCCAGCAGTAGTCGTCGACATTGGAGTCGAAGTTATCCTTGTTGACGACATAGGTCTTCTTGCTTGTAGCGATCTCCATGACGCAGAGGCGGTTGAGATCACTCTCGTAACCGTCATGCTGCATGCTCTGCCAGGCGATATACTTGCCATCGGGAGAGAATTTCGGGTTGACATCATAACCAACCATCATATCACCCTTCTGGTGGTTGACGGCCTGGTTGCGCATTGACTTCGTATAGTCGATAGCCGGTTCCTTATAGCCGTCGGGCTTGCAGAGGTTATGAGTTGTTTTAGAAACGACATCATAGAGGTAGATATCGGCATCGGTGGAGTTGGCATAGGCTACACCTTCTTTCTTGCGGCACGTATAGGCAATGCTGCGGCTGTCAGGACTCCACGCCAGCTGTTCAATGCCGCCCCACGGTGCCATCGGGCACTCATAAGGCTCGCCCTGCATGATATCGGTACCATCGGTGACTGTTCCGTCGCTATTGACATCGGCGAGGAAGGGATGTTCGATACTTTCTACATAATGATCCCAGTGACGGTAGTTCATATCCGTCACGAGGCGACCCGTAGCCTTCGGCAGATCGGAGGGATTCTGCTGGATGGAGCCGTGGTAGGGGATACTCTTGATGAGCAGTACTTGCTGGCCGTCGGGAGCGAAGCGGAAACCGTCGATGTCCGTTTTGCTATGGGTGAGCTGCTGACGGTCGCTGCCATCGGCATTCATCGACCACAGCTGACCACCACGGAGGAAGGCGATCTTCCGTCCGCCGTCGATCCATGCGGCATCGGTCTCGTTCTCGCCGTCCTTCGTCAGCGACAGTTTGTTACGGCCGTTGGCATCAGAGACGAAAAGCATCTGGTGACCTTTGTTCTCCTGGATACTGTAGTAACCAACCTGATACACGATCTTCTTGCCGTCGGGAGATGCCTGGGCACCGCCGATACGGCCCATGGCCCAGAGAGCCTCCGGAGTCATCAGGTCACTCTGGAGTTTGATCTCATTCTTCTGAATCATCGTCTGGGCGTTTAACGAAATACTGCCGCAGGCCAGCATCGTGGCTGCGGCAGCAATAGTGAGTGTTTTGTTCATTTATAGTTTTCTTTTTTTCTCGTCAAGTAATGCCTGCTTGCGCTTGAGCTCCTGCTGCTGGCGCTGCTGCATCTCCTGGAGAGCCTGCAGACGGGCCATCATGCCACCGGCTTTCTTCGGGTTGGCTTTGTTGGCCTTATAGCGGGACTCGAGGATGGCCAGGAGCTTCTCGTCGTTCGTCGTCTTACGGAGCAGCCACATGATGGCGGCAGAGAAGAAGAGGGAGACGAAGTAGTAGAAGTTCAGACCGGAGGAGTAGTCATTGAAGATGAAGAAGAAGAACAGCGGCATGAGGAACATCATCCACTGCATCATCTTCATCTGGTCGGCCTGCTGGCCTACCATCTGGTCTTTCTGCTGTTGCATGGTGAACCATGAATACAGGAGCTGAGCGGCGCAGAAGAGGATACAGGTCAGTGACAGGTGGTCACCGATGAGCCAGATGTTATGGTTCCATTCCAGGATGGGGTCATAAGTGCTGAGGTCCTTCATCCACAGGAAACTCTGTCCGCGGAGCTGGATGGCGTTCGGCACGAAGTTGAACATGGCAATCCAGATCGGCATCTGGATGAGCATCGGCAGACAGCCGGAGAGGGGGCTGACACCATATTTGGCATATTCTGCCATCATGGCCTGCTGTTTCTGCATCTGATCCTCGGGCTTGTTGAACTGTGCTGTAGCAGCATCAAGTTTCGGCTTGAGGACACGCATCTTCGCGGAACTCATATAGCTCTTCTTCACCATCGGATAGGTGATGAGTTTCAGCAGCAGGGTGATCATGATCAGCACGACACCCATCGGGAAGACCTTGCTGAGCCAGTCGAAGACATAGATTGTGAACCAACGGTTGATGATACGGAAGAGCGGCCAGCCGAGGTATACGAGGCGCTGCATCTGCAGGCTCTTGCCTTGGGCATTCTCTTTCTCTACCTTCTGCAGCAGACGGAAGTCGTTGGGACCAAAATAGAAGTCAAACTTCGAGGCGTTTTTCCCCGTGGGATCGAAGGCCGTCTTGAGCTTAGCCTGGTACTGTTTGAGGTAATGGGAGTCCTTGGCCTGGGGGATACTCGTCAACAGGGCATCCTGCTGGAAGCCGTTGTCAGCGATCATCACGGCGGAGAAGAACTGGTTCTTGAAGGCTACCCAGTTGATAGGATCATCGATCTTCTCATCGACATTCTCTTTCGTCTCACTGAGGTAGTCGGTACCATCATCGGTATAGTGATAGGTCAACGTGGCGTAGCGGTTCTCAAATGTGAAGCCGCGCTCCTGCTGACGGCAGTGGTCCTGCCAGTTGATGTCCATGCTGCTGGTATTCGGGGCGAAGAGGCCTGCCATACCGTTGACACGCAGACTCATGTGAAGCATGTAGTCTCTGCTGAGGCGGTAGGTGAGCACGAGACTCTTGCCACCACCGGCATTGGCGGTCATCGTGACGGTGCTGTCGGTGACCCCGGACGGCTGGAAATAGAGGTCCTGCGTCATGATGTTCGCCTCTTTGGCGGCGAGCATGAAGTTCAGCTGCTGGTCCTTCGTATCGAAGAGCGTCACGTTGGGCTGGTCCTTACTGCCGTCCTTGACGGCGATGTTATGACCGACATAGCCTTTGATGACGGCTTTCTCTACGGTACCGCCCTTCGTGCTGAGCGTCAGGGCAACCTTGTTATTCTGAAGAACAATCTCCTGGGCCTTCTGAGACTTCAGAGCCTCATGGAAGAGGGCCGTGGTGTCGGCTTCTATCTGTGCCTTCGCGGCAGCCTGGCGCTTGTCAGCGGCAAACTTCGCAGCTTTCTCGGCCTGTTGGCGCTTGGCCGTCAGGATGGAGTCCTTGACGAACTGTGCGCGCTGTTCCTCTTTCGACGGCTGGCTCCACCAGCTGAATCCGATGAGGAGAAGGGCGATGAGCACAAAGCCGGTAATCGTATTCTTATCCATTTATTTTTTTACTTCTTTACTTTTTTACTTCTTTTGGTTCTCGATGGCTGTCTTCACGAAGTTCATGAAGAGCGGATGGGGCTTGAGGACCGTAGACTGGTACTCAGGATGGAACTGCGTACCGATGTACCATTTCAGGCTCGGGATCTCGACGATCTCCACGAGGTTGCTCTCGGGGTTCTTGCCGACACACATCATGCCGTTCTTCTCAAACTCCTTCTCATACTCGTTGTTGAACTCATAACGGTGACGGTGGCGCTCCTGGATATTCTCCTTCTTATAGATATCGAAGACACGGCTGCCCTGCTTGAGGACACACTCGTAAGCACCGAGTCGCATCGTACCACCCATATTCGTGATGTTCTTCTGCTCCTCCATGATGTCGATGACGTTATGCTGCGTCTTCTCATCCATCTCACGGCTGTTGGCATCGGCATAACCGAGAACGTTACGGGCGAATTCGATGACCATCATCTGCATACCGAGACAGATACCGAAGGTCGGCACGTCATGCGTGCGGCAGTAGTGGGCGGCAACGATCTTTCCTTCTATACCGCGCTGGCCGAAGCCCGGGCAGATCACGATACCATCCTGGCCCTTGAGTTTCTCGGCGACATTATCCTCCGTGATATTCTCGGAGTTGATGAACGTGATGTTAACCTTATGATCATTATAGGTGGCAGCGTGGGAGAGACTCTCACGGATGGACTTGTAAGCATCCTGAAGATCGTATTTACCCACGAGGCCGATGTTGACGATCTCCGTGGCTTTCTTGCGGCGCTCGAGGAAGGCCTTCCACGGACCGAGCTCCGGTGTGGGTCCTACGGGCGTGTCGGTCTTGCGAAGGATGGCAGCGTCGAGGCCCTGGTTCTGCATATTCACGGGTACCTCGTAGATACTCGGCAGGTCCTCACTCTGGATGACACAGTCGAGGTCTACATTACAGAAGGCGGCGACCTTCTTGCGGATACCGTCGCTGAGATGCTTCTCTGTGCGGAGGACGAGGATATCGGGCTGGATACCGACACTCTGGAGTTCCTTGACGGAGTGCTGTGTCGGCTTCGTCTTCAGCTCACCGGCAGCGCGGAGGTAGGGAACATAGGTCAGGTGGACGCAGACGGCATTCTTGCCGAGCTCCCATTTCAGCTGACGGATAGCCTCGAGGAACGGCGCACTCTCGATATCACCAATCGTACCACCAATCTCCGTGATGACAAAGTCATAGTGGTATTTCTGACCGAGGAGTTTGACATTCCGCTTGATCTCATCGGTGATATGTGGCACGACCTGGATGGTCTTGCCGAGATAGTCGCCGCGGCGCTCTTTGTCGATGACGGCCTTGTAGATACGACCCGTCGTCAGCGAGTTGGCTTTTGTAGTCTGGATACCGGTGAAGCGCTCGTAGTGTCCGAGGTCGAGGTCGGTCTCCATACCGTCGACGGTAACATAACACTCGCCGTGCTCATAGGGGTTGAGCGTACCAGGATCGATGTTGATGTAGGGGTCGAATTTCTGGATAGTGATGTTGTATCCCCTTGCTTGAAGGAGCTTACCAATAGACGAAGAAATGATTCCTTTACCAAGAGAAGAAACCACACCGCCAGTGACGAAGATATATTTTGTTTCAGCCACGATGATAAAAAATTAAATTTTATTTTGTAATTACAGAGTGCAAAGTTAGCGCTTTTTTGGCAAAGATGCAAAATATTCCTATTCTTTTTATTACCTTTGCACAGAAAAAGAACAAGACAGCGTATAAACGATGAAACTAAAATATTTTTCTTTCCTTTTTGTAACCTTATTTTTAGGATTCGGAAGCAGCAGTACTCTTGCCGCTGTTCTGCAACGCCAGCATACCGTCCTTTCGGCTGCTCCGATGGACAGCGTGCGCCAGGCGCAGCTGCAGCGGGAGGTGGAGCAGGGGAGTGCGCCGTTGTTCCTGCCGATGACATTCTATCGCCAGCCCGTGAATCAGGCATTCTCTTTGACGAAGGGGAAGGTCTCGCCGTTGACAGCCTATGTCGACAGTCTGTTGCTCTCGGTTTATGTCAACCATCCCGAACTCGTGGAGGAGAGCGAGCAGCATCTCGACCAGTTGAATATGCCGTTGAAGGAGAAGAACGGCAGCCGCCAGCCTATCGAGTCGCATCCCGATATCGTTGACATTGTCTCCCCCGGTGGCATCGCCGAACCGGAGTTTACGCCCCAGGGCCTGCTGATCCGTCGGCCGAACTTCTGGACCTTCTCGGGTGATTACTATCTGCAGTTCATGCAGAACTATGTCTCTACCAACTGGTATAAAGGAGGCGAGAGCAACTACAGCATGCTCGGATCAGCCGTCATGCAGGCGAATTTCAACAATAAGCAGAAACTGCGTTGGGACAACAAGTTGGAGATGCGCCTCGGCATGCAGACGTCGAAGGGTGACAGTATCCACAGCCTGCTGACGACGGAAGATCTGTTGCGACTGACGAGTAAGCTCGGTGTTCAGGCACATAAGCGCTGGTATTATACGCTGCAGATGATCGCCACGACACAGTTTACCCATACCTATAAGGCCAACGATCCGATGGTCTATGCCTCGTTCCTCTCGCCGTTCACGCTCAACGCCTCTCTCGGTATGGACTATACCATTGAGGCTTTTCATAAGAAGCTAACGGGAACGGCCCATCTGGCTCCTTTCGCCGTCAACTATAAGTTTGTCAACCGTGGGGAACTGGCCACACGTTATGGTATCGACGCGGGAAAACATTCGTTGTGGGACTACGGTTCTGAGTGTACCGTCGACGTGAAATGGATCCTCAGTGACCGTATCAACTGGAAGAGCCGTCTCTTCGCATATACCACCTATAAAAGAACAGAACTGGAATGGGAAAATACATTCTCATTCCAGTTCAATAAATGGATTTCTTCCAACCTCTTTGTCTATCCGCGTTTCGACGATGGCGTTGAGCGCATCGGCGATCACAGCTATTGGCAGTTGAAAGAATATCTCAGCATCGGATTTTCTTATAATTTCTAGATTGATCCCTGCAAACAGACCGGCCGGATCAATTTGGTGCGGCATAAAGCCACGCGACGTATACGATGATGACGAGGGCGAGGACCGTCATGGTCAACAAGGTCACGCGGCGCAGCTGTTTGCGCAATTTCCGACGGTTGAGGATCTTCCGCTTCATCTGTTCGGAGTCATCTTCACGATGATGGTGGTGATGGTGGTGATGACCATCACGTCCGATATAGGTACTACTTGAACTCATTTATTTCGTTAATCGGTTGTAAGTGAAATTTTAGAACTTGAAGTTGACGGCCATCTCGGCTACACTATAGTCCTTGTCGGCAGCGCCGCGGTTGTGGATATACCCATACTCGGCACTGATCTGGAAATTCTTATGGAAGTTATAGTCCATGCCGAACTCATAGCCATTATACTGTCGGGAGCAGTCACCCGTAGGCTGGTACATGTCGTAACGGACCTTCGCATGGAGTTTCTTCTTGATGATCGGCGCGATGACGAGGGCGTAGACGGCCTGGCTCTTGTTGCCTAAAGCCTCGTTGACGGTGCAGTCCTTGCTGCTGGCGTCATTGGTGTTGACGAGGGCCTCCTGGAAAGCATAGCCATAGGAATGGGCATACTCGGAACGGAATGTCCAGTCGTCGACGACATACTCGCCGGAGAAGGCGTAACGCTCCTGGTCGAGGCTGCGGACCTCATTGGTGTGCTTCTTGCCGTTCTCGTCGGTCCAGTTGCCTTTGCGGGCATAGCTGCCGGTCCATCCGAAAGCACCGAGGCGCATGCCGGCGACGGGCATGACCCACAGACCGCCGATGACATTCTTCCGCTGGTCGACATCACTGACGTTGATGCCCTGACCGTTGAAGACACCCACCTGGTAGTGGAGGAGGTTACGGCCACTGGCATTCTTCAGGAAGTCACCCTGGAGTTGCAGACCGATGTCACGACCGTTGCTGGAATGCTTGCCGCTACGGTCGGAGAAGCCGGCGAACTTCAATACGGCTTGTGAATAGGAGCGGAAACCCTGGTTGATGGGGTTCATGGGGTTCTCGAAGAGGAACGGGTTCTTGAACTGACCAATCTTCACCCGGAGGAAGTCGTATTTCTGCCATTCGGCGAAGAGGTCTACGACACGCGGTGAGGAGCCGAGTGTCGACGTGTTACCATTGAACTGGATCTGAGTCTTCCAGTAGAAGTCCTGCGCGATGCGGCCTTCCAGAGAGACACGGAGCATACGCAGTTCGAAACTGTTTGACTTTGCCGTTTCCTGACCGTTATACGCATAACGGATCATGCCATAACCCGAGAGCTTCACTTGTGAAAGCCATGAGGGTAGCTTCACCTCGGCATGGACGGGCATTCCCAAGAGCGTGCTCAGAAGTGCAATAGAGATAATCCCCTTTTTCATAACTTGATGACTAATCGTTAATTGACTTTAGCGGTGCAAAAATACTAAAAAATATCGGACTATCTTACAAAAAAGCAAAAAAAATCCCAAAAGCATCAACTTTTGGGATTTTTCTTATATTTTTCCGCCTCCGTAAGGTGCGGCCCTTGTGGCCGTCCTAAATCCTCGATATTGCGGAACATAATAGATGATGTCCTTACAATGGGGTTAGGGCACCCACAAGGGGATGCACCTACAGAGTTATTTTACTTGTTGCCCTTCTTCTCGAGCTGAGCCTTCAGCTTAGCAAGAGCGTCGAGGTCACCGAGCGTCGTGCTGGCAGCGACATTGTTGATCTGCGGAGTCTCTGCAGCCTTCTTGTTGCCACCATTGTGACGACGAGCGGGCTTGTAGTCATCCTTCAGATCCTCGAAGGTACGAGCATGAGAGAGGATGATGCGACGGCTGTCCTTGTTGAACTCGAGAACAACCCAGTCGAGCTCCTCGCCGACCTTTGCCTGAGAACCATCCTGCTTAGCGAGATGCTTAACGGTGCAGAAGCCCTCACCGCCCTCGTCGAGCGTGACGACAGCGCCGCGGTCCATCATCTCCGTTACCTTACCCTTATGGGTAGAACCAACGGTGTAGATCTTCTCCCAGTTGTCCCAAGGATTCTCCTCGAGCTGCTTGTGGCCGAGGCTCAGACGACGGTTCTCCTTGTCGATGTCGAGGACGACGACGTCGATGTCGGCACCAACGGTGGTGAACTCAGAAGGATGCTTAACCTTCTTCGTCCAGCTCAGATCGCTGATATGGATCAGACCGTCAACACCCTCTTCGAGCTCAACGAAGATACCGAAGTTGGTGAAGTTGCGGACCTTTGCGGTATGCTTGCTGCCAACGGGATATTTCACCTCGATGGTCTCCCAAGGATCTTCCTTGAGCTGCTTCAGACCGAGGCTCATCTTACGCTCCTCGCGGTCGAGGGTGAGGATGACAGCCTCTACTTCGTCGCCAACCTTCAGGAAATCCTGAGCGCTGCGCAGGTGCTGGCTCCAGGACATCTCACTGACGTGGATGAGTCCCTCAACACCCGGCTGAATCTCTACGAAAGCACCGTAGTCAGCCATGACGACAACCTTACCGTGAACATGATCACCAACCTTCAGGTTCGGATCAAGGGCATCCCAAGGATGCGGGGTGAGCTGCTTCAGGCCGAGAGCGATACGCTTCTTGTCCTCGTCGAAGTCAAGGATAACGACGTTGATCTTCTGATCGAGGGATACAACCTCATGAGGATCGCTGACGCGGCCCCAAGAGAGGTCTGTGATATGGATGAGTCCGTCGACACCACCGAGGTCAACGAAGACACCGTAGGATGTAATGTTCTTGACAGTACCCTCGAGGATCTGACCTTTCTCGAGCTTGGAGATGATCTCCTTACGCTGCTGCTCGAGCTCTGCCTCGATGAGTGCCTTGTGGGAGACAACGACGTTGCGGAACTCCTGGTTGATCTTGACAACCTTGAACTCCATAGTCTTGCCGACGAAGACGTCGTAGTCGCGTATAGGATGAACGTCGATCTGGCTGCCCGGGAGGAAAGCCTCGATGCCGAAGACATCCACGATCATACCGCCCTTGGTACGGCTCTTGATGAAGCCCTGGATGACCTCGTCCTTCTCGAGAGCCTCGTTGATCTTGTCCCAGCTCTTGGCCAGGCGAGCCTTCTTGTGGGAGAGTACGAGCTGACCACGCTTGTCTTCCTGACTCTCGACGTATACCTCTACCTTGTCGCCGACCTTCAGATCGGGATTGTAGCGGAATTCAGAAGCGGGGATGATACCGTCGCTCTTGTAGCCGATGTTGACAACGACCTCTTTCTTATCGATAGAGATCACGGTGCCTTCAACGACCTGGTCGTCCTGAATCTTGTTCAGGGTCTCATCATACGCCTTGGTAAGGTCTTCCTTGCTGACGCTTGTACTCGTGCCATTCTCAAACTCGTCCCAGTTGAAGTCTGCGAGCGGCTGTACGTTCTTAAAATCTGACATAAAATAAATAAAAAATTAATGAATTAATAAAGTTGGACTTTATGTTGACTATTTATTCGGGCACATGTTGCCCGAAAACGGGTGCAAAATTACAAATTTCCAACGAGTTATGTTTATCGGTGGTAAATTATTAAGAATATTTAACGACATTATCCTCTTGCAGGGGCCGTCCCTTGTGGCGGCCCGATGTGCGACGGGCAGTCCGCACGCGGAAATCGATTCGGGGTTGGCGCCGACGGGCCGCCCCCAGGGACGGCCCCGGCCAGTGGGTCCGTCCTTAAT
>JAQXXT010000001.1 GCA_029226205.1 Prevotellaceae bacterium | reverse complement strand
CCTATTCTTCCGCGTCCCTTTCAAACAACCGCTCGATCGTTTCCTGGTCCTCCTTCAACTGAGCAGTCAGTTCCTCGGGAGTATTGAATTTCTTCTCCGTACGGACACGATGGATGAAACTCACGAGGATCACCTTACCATAGATATTCTCCTCAAAATTGAAGAGGTTGACTTCCAACGATTCTTTCTTTCCGTCAAAGGTCGGACGCGTACCGATATTCATCATACCACGCCACAGCGTCAGCGTTTTCTCTACACGGACTTTCACGGCATAGACACCGGGACCAGGAACGAGTTTGCCCCAACTGCTGGGATCGAGATTAGCCGTAGGGAAACCGAGCTTATGACCTTCATGATAACCGGCCACAACCTTTCCCACAAGCGTATAGGGATATCCCAGACATTGGTGCGCCATCTCCACTTCTCCCTCCTGCAAGAAACTACGGACAACACTCGACGACACATGGATGCCATTGAGCGAGAAGGCCTTCGCCTGTACAACCTCAATACCAAGTTCCTTTCCATAACGGACATAATCCTCAAATCCTTCCTCACGATGTCGGCCGAAACGGTTGTCATACCCAATGATCAACTTCCGGACCTGCAGACGGTCATGGAGCACAATCTTCATAAAGTCATGGGCAGAGAGATCCGCCATTTCTTGGTCGAAATGGAGGACGGCAGTGGCATCAACACCCGTCTTGGCGAGGAGCGACAACTTCTCATCAAGGGTGGTAAGCATCTGTGGCTGATAATATTGCTGCAGCACCTTCCGCGGATGGGCGTCGAAGGTGATGACTGTGGACTGCAGGCCCATCCCCCTGGCAGCATCCGTCACCTGACGGATGAGATACTGATGGCCGCGGTGAACACCGTCGAAGAACCCGATCGTCGCTACACACGGCTCCGACACCTGCATCTCTTTCGTTATATGTATGATCTTCATCTATCTATTTTATTTCTTTACCTCTTTACTTCTTTATGCTTCTTTTGGCGGAACATGATCAATCAAGTCCCTACTGTTGGACATGCCGTTGCATGCCTGAGCTTTGCAAGCGCAAGATTCCTCTGTAGATCTCTCCCACCCACAGCACCACGGAGGTACTGCCGATGATGATGCCCCACTCTTCCGCGCTCAAGGGAACCGTACGGAACATACGGCCACCGAAGGTGACGATGAGCCACTGACCACCGAGGATGAACAACAGTACGAGGAGCATGCCCTTGTCGGCATACAACCTGTGGAACGCACTATGATGACTGCCGAGACATTTCGCGTTGAAGAGATTCCAGAACTGCAACATGACGAATGTCGTGAAGAACCACGTCAACTCATGCACACTGATTGTCTTTCCCCCATGTTCACACCAGAGCAGGAAGATGAACATGATAATGAAGAAGACAATGCCACAGAAGAAGATGCCGCCCGCCATCGACTTCGAAATGATGAAATCCGTCTGCTTACGCGGCTTCTCCTTCATCACCTCCCGTGACGGCGGTAACGAAGCGAGGGCCATAGCGGCAAACGTATCCATGATGAGGTTCACCCAGAGGATCTGCGTCACCGTCAGCGGCATCTCCGTTCCTACAACAGAACCGGCGAGAACGAGGAGCAAGGCCGTGAGGTTGACGACGAGCTGGAAGAACAGGAACCGCTGGATATTCTTATACAACGAACGGCCCCACATCACAGCTTGTGCGATACTACGGAAACTATCATCGAGGAGCGTCATGTCACTGGCCTCCTTGGCAACAGACGTACCGGAGCCCAACGACAGTCCGACATGGGCATAATGGAGCGCCGGCGCATCATTGGTTCCATCACCGGTGACGGCAACCACTTCGCCATGCTTCTGCAACATGGCTACGAGGCGCTGCTTGTCGGTTGGACGGGCACGTGACATCACACGGATCTCCGGGGCACGCTGATAGGCTTCGTCATCGCTGAGCGCAGCCCATTCGGGACCGGTGATTGTCTCACGGTCAGCGAGTTGCTTATCATTATCTATAATATGTATCTGACGGCCGATCTCCATGGCTGTCGCCGTGGTGTCGCCCGTTACGATCTTCACCGTCATACCGGCATCAAGACACTGCTGGACAGCGGCAGGGACATCGGGACGGACAGGATCGCTGATGGCCGTGACAGCCTGCAGCTGCATCGGCTCCTCGCCCACCTTCACGGCAAAGGCAAGGGTACGCATGGCCTGAGCCTGCCAACGGCTGAGCTGGGAAAGCACCTGCTCTTTCTCACCGACACTGAGGTTACATTTCTCTATAATAATCTCCGGAGCTCCTTTAATAAAGGTATAGTCCTGACCATCCATCGTAGCCGTCGTCTCCATGTATTTCCGTTCTGTAGAGAAAGGTATCTGCTTGACGATCTTCTC